>CAZLGP010000136.1:0-42955 GCA_964558905.1 uncultured Thermoanaerobaculia bacterium
CTTCAGCCTCGTGAGCGCCGTCAAGCTCGTCCGACAGCCCTGAACAAGATCACCAACTGGAGAGCCGGATGCGGGAGATCCGCCCGTCCGGTTCGGAGGGAGGGGGAGGCCGAATGGGCCTCTCCCTACCCCTATCTCCCTCTTGCCCGCTACGCGGGCGCTTGGGGCGATCCGCCCCCGACACTGCCGCGATGGCGTTTTGGGCACGCGCTCAACGCTGCCGCATGGCATTGGGCACGCCCCGGACACTGCCGCATTGGGGCACGCCCCGGATACTGCCGCAATGTCACCGCCCTCGCGCCTTCCTCATCCTCTCCAACCTTTCCCTCATCTCCTTTTCAACCCCGACCTCCTTCGGCTCGTAGAACCGGCGCCCGACGAGCGCTTCGGGGAGGCAGTCCATCGCCGCGGTCTGGTCTTCGAAGTCGTGGGCGTACTGGTAGCCGCTGCCGTAGCCGAGATCCTTCATGAGGCGGGTCGGCGCGTTGCGGATGTGGAGGGGGACGCCGGGGTTGTCGCCTTGCCGCACTTCACGCACGGCTTCGCCGTAGCCGATGTAGGCGGCGTTCGATTTTGGCGATGCGGCGAGGTAGCTGACCAGCTGCGCCAGCGCGACGCCGGCTTCGGGCATGCCCAGGAAGTGCACGGTCTGCTGGACGGCGATCGCGAACACGAGCGCCTGGGGGTCGGCGTTGCCGATGTCCTCGGATGCCGCGTGCACGAGGCGGCGTGCGATGTACATCGGATCTTCGCCGCCTTCGAGCATCCGCACGAGCCAGTAGACCCCGGCATCGGCATCGCCGTTGCGGATCGACTTGTGCAGCGCGGAAATGATGTTGAAGTGCTCCTCGCCCGACTTGTCGTACATGAGCGAGCGGCGCTGGAGGATCTCCTTCACCTTTTCGACCGTGACCGGACTGTCGCCTGGCGACGCCGTTTCGACGACGAGCTGCAGGCTCGTGAGTGCCTGTCGCGCGTCACCGGCACTCGTGGCGGCGATGAAGTCGAGTGCGGCCTGATCGAGCGCGATCCCGTACGCCTCCACGGTCGGATGCCCGGCCGCGCGCGTCAGGATCGTCATGACCTGCTCGCGCTCGAGGGCGGGGATCACGACGACTTTCGATCGCGAGAGCAGGGCCGAATTGACTTCGAACGAAGGGTTCTCCGTCGTCGCTCCGATGAGGGTGATGTCGCCGGCCTCGACGTAAGGGAGAAACGCGTCCTGCTGTGCTTTGTTGAAGCGGTGGATCTCGTCGATGAAGACGATCGTCTTCGACCCGCGAGTCTGTCTCGAGCGCCGCGCCTCTTCCATCAGTGTTTTGATGTCCTTGATGGAGCTCGACGTCGCCGAGAACTGGACGAATCGCGCACGCGTGGTCTTCGCGATGATGCGCGCCATGGTCGTCTTGCCGGAGCCCGGCGGGCCCCAGAAGATCATCGACGGGATGCGGTCGGTCTCGATCGCGTTGCGCAGGAACTTCCTCTCTCCGAGGAGGTCTTCGAGGCCGACGACTTCGTCGAGGGTCTTCGGCCGGAGGCGTTCGGCGAGCGGCGCGTCCGCGGCGTTCGCAACGGGTGCGGGGAAGTTGTCGTCGCCGAAGAGTTGTCCGGTCATGAAGAGGTCCTGGGTGCTGAGTGCGGAGTCCTGAGTCCTGAGTCCTGAGTCCTGAGTCCGGAGTGTAGTGCTGAGTGCTGAGTCCTGAGTGCTGAGTGCTGCGTGCTGGGTGCTGCGTGCTGCGTTTGGCCTCTGACGGTTGGGTGCGCGCGACTCCGGACTCAGGACTCTGGACTCAGGACTCAGGACTATTTTGCGGTTAGTGCAGGAGCGAGAAATCGAGGTTGCCTCCCGACACGATCACCGCCACAGGGCCGCGTGGTTTCACTTTCCCGGCGATCAGTGCGGCGAGGCCCAGTGCGCCGGTCGGCTCGATGACGAGCTTGGTGCGGTACATCGCCCATTTCAGGGTTTCGAGCAAATCGTCGTCGTCGATGCTGACGACGTCCTTCACGAGCCGGCGGATGATCGCGAAGTTGCGAACGCCGATCGCCAGAGTACGTGCGCCGTCCGCGATCGTCTCCGGTGGATCGACCGTGACGATCTTCCCGCTGTGGAACGACTGCTCGCCGTCATTTCCCGCCGCGGGCTCGACGCCGTAGACGTCGCGTCCCTGCGCGGCGATCGCCGTTCCGGACAGGAGGCCGCCGCCGCCGAGGGGCGTGACGATCGCCGTTGCCTCCGGCCACTCGTCCACGATCTCCAGCGCTGCCGTTCCCGCGCCGGCGATGATTCGATCGTCGTCGAATGGCGGAACGACCGCGGCGCCACTCTTTTCAGCGATCTCACGCGCGACCGTGTCTCGCGTTGCGGAGGTCACGCCCGCCTGAACGACGTCCGCGCCATACGCCCGCGTCGCCTCGACCTTCGAACGGACGGAGTTTTCTGGCATGACGATCGTGGCGGGGATTCCGAGAAGCCTGGCCGCGAGGGCGACGCCCTGGGCATGGTTGCCCGAGGAGAACGCGACCACGCCGCGGCGGCGATGATCGTCGTCGAGTTGGAGCAACGCATTCATCGCTCCCCGGATCTTGAACGACCCCGCGCGCTGCAGGTTCTCGCATTTCAGACGGACCTCGACCCCGATCCGCTCCGAGAGCGAGCGGCTCGAAAGTAGGGGTGTCCGGTAGACCCAGGGGCGGATGCGTGCGGCAGCGGAGTGGACGGCAGCTAAGTCGGTTCCGGTGTTGACGTTTGGCGAACTCACCCGGCCTAGTATAAACTCGCGTCGATTATTTGATTTTCTGACACAACTCACCAAGGACACTCGGGTTGGAGGTTGGGGTTATGTGGCGATGGGTTACCCGCGGCCTGGTTCTCACCGTTGTCGCGCTATGCGCGTCGGCGATGGTGGCGCAGACGTTCACCTTCCACGGCGACGTCGATGCGCCGGACCCGGAGCGCACGCATTCCGGGCTGGTCATGGTGACGGGTTGGGCTCTCAACCCCATCACCATCAATAGCATCGAGCTGTACGTCAACGATCAATTCCAACACAAGGCCATCATGTTCCTGCCGCGGATCGACGTGGAGCAGGCTTACCCCGACTGGCCCGGCATCCACAATGCCCGTCCCGGCTTCATCACCGGGTTCCTGGCCAGCCGCTTCCCGGACGGACCTCACACGCTGGAGATCCGTGTGCGCGCCGCGGACGGCCAGGTCCACGCGCTCGGCCGGCGGACGATCACGATCAACAACACGATCAATCAGCCCCCTTTCGGCTTCCTCGACATTCCGGACGGCACCGGCGTCTACAACGTCTCCGGCGCGTTTCCGGTCTCCGGCTGGGCCGCCGACACGGACGGGATCCAGAAAATCGAGGTGCTCGTCGATAACGGCATCCTCCAGGCCGCGATCCACGGCGATCCCCGTCCGGACGTCGGCCAGACGTTCCCGGACTTCAGCGGCGCGACGTTCAGCGGCTGGATCGCGAACGTCGACTCGACCCGCCTCCAGAACGGAATCCACACGCTGACGATCCGCGCGACCGACAAGAACGGCGTGGAGAACACCATCGGCCATCGCACGATCCAGGTCATCAACAACGACGCGTTCAACAAGCCGTTCGGCTACCTCGACGAGCCGCAGCGGGACGCGGTGCTCTTCGGGACGGGTTGTCTCGGCGATCAGGAGCCGCCGCCGGTGTCGCCGCCGATCCGCCCGCAGGCGCACCTCACCGCCGTCCGCGGCTGGGCTCTCGACCTCGGCACGCGTGAGGGCACGGGCCGCGTCGCCTACGCGGAACTGCTCATCGATGGCGTGCGCTGGCTGCACACCGGCATGTGCGGCGCGGTCGGAGGACGCTTCTCGAACTGCTACGGCGTGCCGCGCTACGACGTGGCCAAGTACTACCCGAACTTCCCGGATGCGCCGCGCGCGGGCTTCATCTTCACGCTCGACGTCGGAGCCCTGCTCGAGCTGGGCGTCCGTGAAGGGAACCACAACATGCACGTGCGCGTCGGCGACGTCGAGCAGACGTTCGCGGAACTGCCGAACCGCGACGGCATTCCGGTCTGGTTCCAGTGCGTCCAGGACGACTACAACTTCTCCGGCTACGGCTTCGTCGAGTTTCCGACGACGTTCGACTACGTGAGCGGTGACGTTCTGTTCCGCGGCTGGGCTTTCGCGGACAACAGCAACGTCGCTGCGGTCGAAGTCATCGTCGATGGCACGTTCATGGGGCAGGCGCAGCACGGCTTCCCTCGTCCGGACGTCGAGGATCAATATCCCCACCAGGCGGTGCGCGCGCGCAACTCGGGCTGGCAGTTCCTGATGGACACGCGCAAGCTGGCGAACTCGCTGCACCGCCTGACGGTGCGCGTGGTCAATAGCCAGGGCCATCGCTGGGAGATCGGCTCCGTCGACTTCTACGTGACCAACAACAGCCCCCAACCTTAGACCTCTCCTCGCGTTTGCAGAACGGAAAGGCCCGGCATCGCGCCGGGCCTTTCTGTTTCTCGCCTTATCCCTGAGCGAAGCGAAGGGTCAACGGAGCCCCCTCGATGCGCGATCCGATGCGAAACCGCACGTGCGGCCGCGCTTCGTGCACGACCGACGCGAGGGCTCCATTGACCCTTCGCTTCGCTCAGGGTTTCACCGAGGCTCAGAACAACTTCAAGAACACCACGTTCGCCACGAACCCGTCCTGCGCGTTCCGGCCGATCGATTTCCCGATGTCGAGGCGGACCAGCGTGCCGTACGGTCCCACGGTCTGGCCGGCAATGCCGAGGCCCTGAAACGGCTCTCGTGCGAAGCCCGCGTGCTCGTCGTCGATCAACGCGTGATCGTAGAACGCCTCGAGGCGGAACTGCTGCGAGAAGACGAAGCCATACGACAGGTGTCCGATGATGGCCTTCTCCGCGCGCACCGAGCCCGACTTGATGCCGTGTACGCGCTGCGAGCCGAAAAAGCCCAGCTCGTACTTCGAGAAGCGGTCGAGACGCTGGCCGGCGAGGTAGTTCAGGTCTACGCCGATGCGCTGGAACTTCGGCAGAAAGAAGCTCTTGCCGACCGAGCCGCCGTAGCGGACGTACGTCTTCTGATCCGGATCGTATTCGGCGAGGTTGCCCCACGGCTCCCACTCCGTGCGCTCGTTGTAGTCGTAGAAGGACGACAGCGTGTAGCCGTGGCGGGCGTAGGTGAAGCTCACCGAGGGGCTGAGCGTGTACGTATCCGACGGCACCACGAAATCGGCCGCCGTATCCTCGGCGCGCTGGTAAGTTGCGTGCGAGATGCCGAGCGAGATGTCGATCTTGCCGAAGCGGAAGATTGGACGGCCGGCGCGGAACGTGAGCCCAAGGGGGACGTTCTTCACCGTCTCCTCGAGCCGCTCCTCGATCCCGTCTTCACCGGGTCTGTACATGGTGTTCGAAACCGGAACGGCGATGCCGAAGAAGTCGAACCCGACGTTCGTCCGCGTGTTGGCGACGTTCGGATGGGTCGCGTTCGCGGCGAGCACGACCCCCGCGAAGAAAACGTTCGTCTGGATGCCTTTGTCGAACAGATTGAAGTTGAAGTAGTTGATCCCGCCGAGAGGAACGACGGGGTATTCGAGTCCCGCGTCGTGATGGACGCCGCCGAGCATGAAGAGCTGCGAGGTGTCGAAGCCTTCCTTCACCACGCGTTCGCCATCGCCGCGCTTCTCGAGATAGCGCAGCCCGGCCTCGGTCTCGCGGACCATGCGCGCGTCGGACGCGGAGGCGCTCGCGAGCAGCGCCGCGAACTCCGGCGGATCGACGCGAAAGTCGGTGAAGGTCGTCACGCGCTGCACGACGTTCGCGCGGCCAGCCGCGGAGATGACCTGCTGCGCGTCGACTTCCACCGGGAGCCAGATCAGCTCGCGAGGATCGATCGTCCCCGCCTCGGTGACCGTCAGCGCCTGTTTCGTCGCCCGCGAGAACGGGACGAAGTCGACGCGTTCCTCGTTCGAGAGCACTTCGCCCGTCAAGTGGAGCTGGATCATGGAGATGCGCACGCGCGCCCATGTCCGCGCATCGATCCACACCGTGCCGCGATACAGCGGCAGATCGGCCGGCGCGTTCCGCGGCGGCGCGAAGCGGACTTCGTAGACGCGGTAGCCGTCCATGTCCGTCGAGCGCACGAGCTCGTAGCGGTATTCGTTGGTGAGGTGGATGTCGAGCGGGAGCTGCGTGACCTTTTCGGGTTGAATGAGCGGGAGTTCCGGCATCCGGCCGTACTTCCACTTCACGCCGTTGATGAAGAACTCGGACCAGACCCAGTCCGCCCGGGGCGTCCCTTCAACAAGAGGATCGGAGAAGTAGTCGCCCAGGATCGCGGCCTCGAGCGCTTCCGCTCCGCCGCCGATCTCGAAGCGGAGCTTCGTGGTGTTGCGTGCGATGTAGCGCGGCTGAATCGACTCCTGATACGCGTCATACGCCTGGTGGTTGCGGATGATCTCTTCGACCGTGATGCCGCGCTCGGTGGCGACATTCACGGTCTCCCGCACCGCGGTGGGGTCGGGCCTCTCGGTGTAGTCGACCACGACCGCGGAGGGATCCTTCGCCGGAGGGGTGCCGATGAGGAGACGTCCGCCGCGCGTACCGGTGTCGGTGATCGCGCGCTCGCCGGCGGCGTCGATCCGGCGGGGCTTCGTGTAGCGATCCGCGGGCAGAGAGAGGATCGAGGATGATGCGGCGTCGCCGCGCGCGATGAGCATCGTGCGCAGGTCTTCGCCGCGAACGAACGTCAGCACGGGCATCTCGACGGTCGCACCCTTCGCGTCGAGCACCACCACCTTTGCGGTGGAGTCGTATGCCCAGTCGGTGACGACGGTCTGATTGAACTGCGCCAGCGACGCAGGGTCGACCGGCCCGTCCGCGTACGCGCGAGTCGCTCCCTTGGAGAACGCGGTTGCGAGATCGAACAACGGATTCGGCGATTCGATCGGGACGACGGCGAAGATCTTCTTCGAGGGATCGCGCTCCGCGAGGAACGCGAAGGTCTCTTCCACCTCCGCGGCGTCCGTGATCACGGCATCGAAGTAGACGTTCGCGCCGGCGTCGACGAGCGCGGGGAGGGACGCATCGCGCGCGACGATGATTCGCTTTGCGATCGCCTGACCCTGAGCCGTGACGGCGAGGCGCTTGATCGCGTACGCCGCGAGCGTCGCGTCGGCGTTGCGCACGGTCACGCCGATCGAATCGAACGGGCCGCGGCTGCGAGCCCAGTCGAGGATCTGCTGCGTCCTCTCTTCGACGGCCGCGATGTCCGCGGCCTCGTACTCGATCAGGACGGAGACGTTCGCCGCCTGGACGGGCGCGAACGTCGGATAGCTCTGCTCATCGAGGCGGACGAACGCCGGGACGGTCGTGCCGTCCCGCCCCGTGCCGTCGACGACCAGGCCGACGCACAGCGTGCACTCAGCGGCCTGGGCAGGAAATTGCAGAAGGGACAGCAGAAAGACGGCACTCAAGAACGTTCTCATAGGTCGAACCATTAGACGGCGTGTTGAAACGCCACCGCAGTAGTTGAAATTGCCAAGTAAAGGGACGCTTTTCCTGAACCGTAACGCGGGCGCGAAGTTGCCAGAGGGCGAGCTCGACGCGCTCCGCGTAGCCCTCGAGTCCGCGCAGCTCGAGATCGTCGACATCGCCCCCGGGGTCGATTGCGCCCACGAGGTCCGCGAGCGGCTGCGCCGCGGCACGAACTTGTTCATCGCCGCCGGAGGGGACGGCACGGTGCATCACGTTCTCCAGGCGGTGGTCCACAGCGAGGCATCACTCGCCGTCCTCCCCCTAGGCACCTACAACCACTTCGCCCGCGACCTCGGAATCCCACTGGACTGGCGCGAAGCGCTGGAGCTCGCGCTCCGGGGCGACTCCCGCCAGATCGACGCCGGCAGGATCAACGAACGCTTCTTCATCAACAACGTCTCCCTGGGCCTCTATCCCGAGCTCGTCGCCCGTCGCGAGGAGCGTGGCCGTGATTACCCCCGGTGGAAGGCCCGTCTGGCGGCGTTCTTCACGACCCTGCGGAAGTATCCGCACGTGACGCTCGCCGTCGAGACGGCCCACCGTCACGAGGCGATCCGGACCCACGTGCTCATGATCTCCAACAACTCCTACGAGCTCGAACGGGTCGGCATCGAGGCTTCGCGCGCGAGGCTGACCGAGGGGCGATTGTCGGTGTACTGGCTGCCGCACACCTCGCGATGGCGCCTGATGCGCTTCATCGCGCGCTACCTCGCGGGACGCGTGCGGACGACCCCCGGGTTTCGGTCGTTCCGCACCGTGCGGATGCGCGTGCAGTCGTCACGTGCGCAGCTGAAGGTGGGGATCGACGGCGAGGTGTTCACGCTCGACACGCCGCTCGTGATCACAGCGGTGCCGCAGTCGGTGATGGTGCGGGTGTCGCGTTAGCAGTTTATCCCGCGCGAAGACGCGGGATCTTTGGTGCCCTCTCGTGAATGGTGCCTCGCACGTGTTGCGTGAGGGCACCGGAGATCCCGCGTCTTCGCACGGGATAAACTAAAGAAACCATGCCCGGCATCTTCGACACCGTCCTCGACGCGAACGTGCAGGCGCTCCTGCGGCGCGAGCAGCGTCTTCTCGTCGAGCTTCGCGAGACGCTGGAGCGCGAACAGGCAGATGAGCGCCGCCGCGTCGACGATCTGCTCGCGACGCTCGAGGACCTGTTCACGATCGTCATCGTCGGCGAGTTCAACGCGGGCAAGTCTTCGCTCATCAACGCGCTCTTCGGCGAGAAACTGCGAGCGGAGGGTCCGATTCCCGTCGACGACGTGATCTCCATCCTCCGCCACGGCGACCAGGCGTCGATGAAACGGCTCTCCGACTACGCGGTGGAGCAGTTCTACCCGATCGACTTTCTCCGCAACATCACCCTCGTCGACACGCCGGGCACGAACTCGATCGTGCAGCGGCATCAGGAGATCACCGAGGACTACATCCCGCGCGCGGACCTCGTGCTGTTCGTGACGTCGATCGACCGGCCGCTGTCGGAGTCGGAGCGAAGGTTCCTCGAGTACATCCGCGAGTGGGGGAAGAAGGTCGTCTTCGTGCTGAACAAGATCGACACGAAGAGCGATCAGGAGATCGCGCAGGTCGTCGACTACCTGCGCTCGAACGTCCGTGCAGTCTTTGGATTCGACGCGGTGATCCTCCCTGTGTCGACGAAGACGCTCAGCCGCTTCGATGCGCTCGAGGACTACATTTTTCGGGTCCTTTCGGAGAAAGAGCGCATCCGGATCAAGCTGACAGCACCGCTGGAGACGATCCTCAGCCTCTCGAAGAAGCAGTTCCGCATGATCGAGTCCCGTCGGGAAGTCCTGGCCGCGGACAAGGCCCGCATCGACTCGATCACCGATCAGCTCGAGCGTGCTCGCGCGGATCTGATCGGGAACTTCCGGCAATTCGTCTTCCGCATCGACAATCTGCTGATGGACCTCGAGCGTCGCGGACTCGATTTCCTCGACCGCTACGTCCGCATCCAGCACGTGATGATGCTGCGCGACGCAACCCGCTTCCGCGAGGAGTTCGAGCGCCAGGTGTTCCAGAGCTGGAAGGGGAACATCGACTCGACCATCCAGGAGGCGGTGGACTGGCTGGTGAAGGAGAACATGAAGCTATGGAACAGCACCGTCGACGCCTTCCAACGCCGTGCGGAAGCGGACGCGAAGAACGATGACGTGATCGGACGCGTGGGACGGGAGTTCGCGTACAACCGCGAGGAGGTGTACTCGCGCATGCGTCGCAACGCCGAGCAGCGGCTGTCGTCGTACGACGTCAACGTGGAGAGCCGCCGCATCATCGACAACGCCATGCGCGCCGTCCTCCACTCCTTCGGCCTCGGCGCCGGCGCCCTCGGCCTCGGCTACCTGCTCACCACGGCCGTCTCGAGTACCGCCGTCGACGTGACCGGCCTCACCGCCGCGACGATGCTCCTGGTCACGAGCTTCCTCATCCTCCCGTACAAGCGTTCCAAAGCGAAGGAGGAGTTCAAGCGTCGCATCGAGGAAATGCGCGGGCAACTCCAGGAGTCCCTCGACCGCGAGTCGGCAACCGAGATCGACCGCATGCTCCGCGGCATCACCGGCGCCTTCGAGCCGTACCAGCGGTTCTACGCCGCGGAGTCCGAGAAGGTGGAAAAGTTCGCCGAAAAGCTGACGAAGATCGAGGCGGAGGCGCAGGAGATCATGGCCAGCCTCTAGGAGCGCCGCCGTCCCGGCGGCTGGCCCGGCGGCGTCCTCGCCGCCGTGGCGCTCGCTGTCGTATCGAGAGGCGGCTGACGCCGCAGGCGTCTCGCCCGCGCATGTGGGGGCACGCGGCTATAATCCGCCGCCTTATGGGTACCTCCGTCCGGATCAAGGACTTGCCGAAACACGTCGGTGAGACCGTCACCGTCAATGGCTGGCTGTACAACAAACGCACCTCGGGGAAGCTGCAGTTTCCGATCGTCCGCGACGGCAGCGGGTTCGTGCAGTGTGTGGTCTCGAAGAAGGAAGTCGCCGAGGAGTCTTGGAGCGACTCCGATCGCGCGACGCAGGAGTCGACCGTTGCCGTCACCGGCAACGTCGTTGCCGAGCCGCGGGCGCCGGGCGGCGTCGAGATGCACGTGAAGGAGTTCAAGCTCGTCGCCCTCGCCGAGCCGTATCCGATTTCCCCGAAGGAGCACGGCACCGACTTCCTCATGAACCACCGCCATCTCTGGCTGCGCTCGATGAAGCAGCACTACGTGCTCCTCGTGCGCAATGAGATCGAAAAGGCCATCCGCGACTTCTTCTACGACCGCGACTTCGTTCTCATCGATTCGCCGATCCTCACCGCGAACGCCGCCGAAGGCACGTCGACGCTCTTCGAGACCGACTACTTCGGCGAGAAGGCCTATCTCTCGCAGTCGGGCCAGCTCTACCTCGAGCCCGCGGCCGCGGCATTCGGGAAGGTCTACTGTTTCGGCCCGACCTTCCGGGCGGAGAAATCGAAGACCCGCCGCCATTTGACCGAGTTCTGGATGGTCGAGCCCGAAGTTGCCTTCCTCGACTTCGACGGCCTGCAGGAGCTGGCGGAAGAGTTCATCGAGTTCATCGTCGGGCGGGTCCTGGAGAGATGTCCGGAAGCGCTCAAACAACTGGAGCGCCCGATCGCGGACCTGGAGAGCGTCAAGCGACCCTTCCCGCGCATCACCTACCGCGACGCGATCGAGCTACTGAAATCGAAGGGCATGCCGGCGAATTTCGGCGATGACATCGGCGGCGACGAGGAGACGGTCATCGCGAACTCGTTCGATCGCCCGGTGATCATCACCCGGTATCCGGTCGGGATCAAAGCGTTCTATATGAAGCCCGATCCGGACGATCCCGAGGTCGCGCTGGCGATGGACATGATCGCCCCTCAGGGCTACGGCGAGATCATCGGCGGCTCCCAGCGCATCGACGATCACGACCTGCTCGTCCAGCGCATCCAGGAGCATCACCTGCCCCTGGAGGCGTTCCAGTGGTACCTCGACGTCCGCAAGTACGGGACGTTCCCGCATTCCGGCTTCGGCATGGGCATCGAGCGCTGCGTCGCCTGGATCACGGGCGTGCCGCACCTGCGCGAGACGATCCCGTATCCGCGCACGCTGAACAGAATCTACCCGTGAGGTGCTGCCGGCATGATCGATAGCAGCGAGCTCACGAAGGAGCCTTTGGCAACCGGCGCCGCCGGCCGTGCCGGCCTCCGCGTCATTCCCCTCGGCGGTCTCGGCGAGATCGGGATGAACCTCATGGTCTACGAGTGCGGCGACGAAGCCATCCTCGTGGACTGCGGGATGATGTTCCCCGACGCGGCCACCCTCGGCGTGGACGTCATCGTCCCCGACATGACCTACCTCTTCGAGAATGCCTCGAAGGTAAAAGCCCTGTTCCTCACGCACGGCCACGAGGACCACATCGGCGCGGTGCCGTTTCTCGTCGAGAAGGTTCCGCTGCCCATCTACGGCATGCCCCTGGCCCTCGGCTTCGTCGCCGACAAGTTCGAAGAGTTCGGAATCGCCGACATCGAGCTGCTCGCAATCATGCCGCGGGACGTGGTGGAAGTAGGGGTCTTCCGCGTCGAAGCCATCCGCGTGACGCACTCCATCGTCGATGCCTTGGGCTTCGCGATCACAACGCCTGCCGGCACGATCATCCACACCGGCGACTTCAAGATCGATCACACGCCCGTCGACGCGAAACCGACGGACATCGCTCGTTTCGCCCATTACGGCGAGGCCGGCGTGACGTTGCTCGTCAGCGATTCCACCAACGCCCTGGTGCCGGGACACTGCCCCTCCGAGCGCACGGTCGCGGGCGGTCTCGATCGGGTCTTTGCGAATGCGCAGTCTCGCGTCATCGTCACGACCTTCGCATCGCACATCCACCGCGTGCAACAGATCATCAACCTCGCGCTCAAGCACGGGCGCCGCGTCTTTCTCATCGGACGCTCGCTCGTCGACAACGTCGAGACCGCGGAAAAGCTGGGCTACCTCGAGTTCCCGCGCGAGGCCCGCGCGAGCGCCGCCGACATCGAGGCCCGCAAGCTCGTGATCCTCACAACCGGCACCCAGGGCGAGCCGTCGTCGGCGCTCACGCGCATGTCGATCGGCGAGCATAAGCAGGTCACGATCGGGCAGAACGACGTCGTCATCATCTCCGCGCGCACGATCCCCGGCAACGAGCGCGCGATCGCTCACGTGATCGACAACCTCTATCGCCGCGGCGCGGAGGTCGTGCACCACGAGCAGGCCGACATCCACGTCTCCGGCCACGCCTGTCAGGAAGAGCTCAAGTTGATGCTCAACCTGACCCGGCCGAAGTTCTTCATCCCGATGCACGGCACGCTGCGACATCTGATCCATCACGCGCGCCTGGCGAAAGAGGTCGGCGTCCTCCACGGTGTCGTGATCACGAACGGCCAGGTCGCGGTGTTCGAAGGCGACGACGTCCGCGTGCTCGAAGACCGCATCCCTCACGGCAAGGTGTTCATCGATGCGGAGGCGGAGGAGGTGCCGGAGGTCGTAGTCCGGGACCGCAAGCATCTCGCCGAGGACGGCTTCGTGATCGTCGTCGTCGCGGCCGACTCGGAGGGAAAGCTGGTCCGCGAGCCCGAGATCATTACTCGCGGCCTCGTGCACGTCGATGCCAGTCAGGACGTCCTGGCCGAGGTCCGCCAACTCATCGTTGGCATGTTTGACGAAAGCCCCGCGGACGAGCTTCGCGACTCGGACCTCCTCCAGGAGAAGATGCGCGCGCGGCTGAAACGCTACTTCCGGAAGAGCATGGGCGCGCGGCCGATGATTCTTCCCGTGATCTGGGAGATGTAGTTCGAGCTGAAATTGAAAATTGAAAATTGAAAATTGAAAACCAGATACGCCGCGAGCGGGCGAGTATTTTTCAATTTTAAATTTTAAATTTTCAATTTCGACTCGCGGAGAGCGAGCCAATGTCCATCTTCGAAGCCATCATCCTCGGCCTGGTCCAGGGCCTGACCGAGTTCATTCCCATCTCGTCCACCGGGCACCTGAAGATCGTGCCCGAGTTGCTCGGCTGGGGCGATCCCGGCGCCGCCGTGTCGGCGGTGATCCAGTTCGGAACCATCCTCGCCGTCATCCTCTATTTTTTTCGGGACATCGTCCGTCTCACGATCGGCTTTTTCCGCGGTCTGTTGGCGCGCAAGCCGTTCGCGGACGGCGACTCACGCGAGGCCTGGTACGTGATCTTCGCGACGATCCCGATCGTCATCGTCGGCGTGCTGCTGAAGGATCCCATCGAGGGCGTATTCCGGAGTACCTGGGTGGTGACCTTTCAGCTGATCTTCATCGCCGTGCTGATGCAGGTGGCGGAGGCCTACGTGCGCCGCCGCGGCGTCCGCCCGCGCGAGGACTTCAACGCCAGGGACGCCTGGATCATCGGCATGGGGCAGTGCATCGCGCTGATCCCCGGATCGTCGCGCAGCGGCTCGACGATCATGACCGCGCTGTTCCGGCGCGTGCCCCACGATCAAGCCGCGCGCTTCTCGTTCGTGATGAGCATCCCGGCCATCACCGCGGCGGGCGTGTTTCAGCTGTTCGACTCGAAGGATGAGCTGGCGAGCATCGGCGCGATCCCCATCCTGGTCTCGATCGTCGTCGCATTCGTCTCCGGATGGGCGTCGATCTACTTCCTGCTCCGCTACCTGCGCACCCACACGACGCACGTCTTCATCTATTACCGCTACGTCCTCGGCGCGATCCTCGCGCTCATGCTGATCACCGGCTACGCGAAATGAGCGCTCAGTGACACGACACTAGTCCGAGAGCACCTGCACCTCGGGGATGTTCCGGTACTTCTCCGCGAAGTCCAACCCGTACCCGATCACGAACTGCGGCTCGATCGAGAAGCCGATGAAGTCAGGGGTGAACGGCACTTTGCGTGCCTTCGGCTTGTCGAGGAACGATGCCGTCTTCACCTTCGCGGCGCCGCGACTCTCGATGTAGGTCGTCACCTCGCGGATGGAGAGCCCGCTGTCGATGATGTCCTCGACGATCAGGACGTGCTTGCCGCGCATGTCGAGCTGCGGCTCCTTGAGGATCGTCACCACGCCCGACGAATACTTCTGGTTTCCGTAGCTCGAGATCTGGATGAAGTCGAGGGCCACGTCCATGGTCATCCGCCGCACCAGGTCCGCGCAGAAGAACATCGCCCCCTTGAGCACGCAGAGCGCGATGAGATCCGACCCCTCGAACTCGGCGCTGATCTCTTTCGCCATTTCGGCGACGCGCTGGTCGATCTGTTCCTGACTGATTAACGTCGTCTGTGCCATTCGTGCCAGAATCATAGCACCCGAGGTTTGACGTGACGGTCGTGGAGCTGGGAGCGTTGCACGCGCGTTATGTCCGCGCCTCCGATCGCTTCAAAGCGATCTGGACCTATCACCAGTTTGCCTCCGGCGCTCTCCGTAATCTCCTCGGATCCCGGAGACGTTCTTCGACGAGGCGCGGCAGAACGAGCTCGTGATCGAGCGCTTCGGCCACGCGGAGCCGCTGCTCGATTTCCTCCTGCGCATGGCGTCCGCCATCGGCCTGGTCGACACCAGCGTCGAGCCTGAAGAGATGGTGCAGCTTCCCTGCGCGCGGGAGCTGCGGCTCGAGCCGTGGGAGGCAGCGGCGTACCAGAAAGTGTTCGAGCGCCGCGCCGCGGATGCAGAGGAGGACAACGAGGAGCTGTGGATGCTCTACCTCCGCGCGGCGGCGCTGCGATTGAAGGTGGATGAAGAGGCGACCATCCTGGCCACGGCGATGGCGGCGGGCGTGCGGCCGGAGCCGGAGCTCCTGACCCGCGCGAAGGAGAGTCTCGATCTGGCGAAGGAGCTCGACGAACGGTTCGGCGACTTCCTCCAGGAGGCGGTGTACTACGGGAACGGCCGCATCCTCCATCAGCTGTATCGATCGCGCTTCCGGCTGCTGCGAGGATTCTCGGGGCTGTGGCTGATCTATGACCGGCAGTCGTGACCCGTTGCCCGTGGCCCGTGGCCAGTGGCCAGTGGCCCGTGGCCAGTGGACAGTTGCCAGGACTGCCTCGTGAGCCGAGATACCGGCAACCGCCAACCGCCAACCGCCAACGGGCAACGGGCAACGGGCAACTAACTGGCGAATACAATCCCCCCCGTGAAGACCTATCGCTTCCTCCACGACGGCCGCATCACTGAATCGCGGGAGGTTCCGCCGGATGCGATCCTCCTTCCGCCGGTTGCTCCTTCGAAGATCGTCTGCGTGGGACGCAACTACGCGGAGCACGCGAAAGAGCTGGGCAATGAGGCGCCGGCCGAGCCGATTCTGTTTCTGAAGCCTCCCAGTGCTCTGCTCGCGCCGGGAGGAATGATCGTGCGGCCTGCGGCCTCGGACCGCGTCGACTTTGAGGGGGAGCTCGCGATCGTGATCGGCCGGACCGCAAAGGACGTCCGCGCGGCCGAGTGGCGTGATTTCGTCCGTGGATTCGCCTGCGCGAACGACGTCACCGCCCGCGACCTGCAGAAGAAGGACGTCCAGTTCACGCGCGGCAAAGGCTTCGACACGTTCTGCCCGATCGGTCCGTGCGTCGAGGACGACCTCGACGTCTCCGACCTGCGCGTGACGACGCGCGTGAACGGGGAGACGCGGCAGGACGGCCGCACGTCGCAGATGATCTTTCCGCCCGGCGTGCTACTGGAGTTCGTCACCGGCATCATGACTCTCGTTCCAGGCGACGTGATCCTCACCGGGACGCCCGCCGGAGTCGGTCCGCTTGCTGCAGGCGACACGGTGGAGGTGGAGATCGACGGGATCGGCGTGCTCCGTAATGGCGTGCGCTCCTCATGACAACGCATGAACGTGAACTGGCGTGACGAGCTCACCCGGCGGTTCCCGGCGCTGGCGCATCTCCCGCCGCGCTGCTACGTCGTTGGCGGTGCGATCCGCGACCTCCTTCTCGGACGTGAGCCCCTGGACGCCGACGTGGCTTGCGACGATCCTCGCGAGGCCGCGCGCGCGGTGAGCGCGCGCGTGATCCGTCTCGGCGGGGAGGAGCATCTGCGCGCGTACCGGGTCGTCCTTCCCGGCCACGTCTACGACTTCGCCGAACTGCTCGATCACGACGTCGACCGTGATCTCGCGCGCCGCGATTTCACGGTCAACGCGATGGCCGTCGATCTCGCGAGCGGTGCGCTCTTCGACCCTCACGGCGGGCGGTGCGACATCGAGCTTCGCCTCGTGCGCATGGTGAGCCCTTCGAATTTCGACGACGACCCGCTGCGCATGCTCAAGGCCGTGCGCATGGCCGTCCGCTACGACTTTGAGATCGAGCCGGCGACGCTCGATGCGATCCGCGCTCGCGCCCCGCGCATCGACGAGTCGGCCCGCGAGAGGGTGACCTACGAGCTGTCCGTCATCTTCAGCGGGGACCGCTTCCGCCGCGCCGTCGCACTGCTGCGCGCGACGGAGTTGGATGTCCCTCTCGCGCTGCGCACGCGGGAGTTTCACGCGGACGACGTGAGTCTCGCCGGTGCCTGGTCCCTCCTCGCCGACGAGCCCCGAGGCGAAGCAGCGACGCTCCGGAAGCTCGCCGACCGCCACGACCGGATCGCGCTCTACGACGCCGGGGAGGAGATCGCGCGCCAGCTGCCCGCGGTCCTCCGCGCGCTCGGTCGCGACGACGCGCTCGACTGGCCGGACTTTTCCACGCGCGCGCTGCTGAGCGGCGAAGACATCGCGCGCCTCGCCGGTATGGCTCCCGGAAAGGAGCTCGGTGCGCTCAAACGCGCGCTGCTGGAAGCGCAGCTTCGCGGCGAGATCCGGACAGTCGGTGAAGCGGAGCGATTCATACGCAATCATGAGGCGCGATGAACCTGCGACGCGCGCTGCCCCTGCTTTCCGCGGGATGACGGTGCCCGCTCACTGGACGAGCGTCACGCTCACCTCTCCGGCCGTCACGTGCACGTTCACGTGTGTCTTCCCTTTCGGGTTGAAGAAGTGTGTGCGGCCGGGGAGGATGCCTTCCTTGGTGATGATCTCCGTGCCGAGGTTGGTCCGGACCTCGCCGATGCGGCAGGAGGCGTTCATCTCGCGCACGTTTGCGCGGGGGATGCGCACGTCGATCTCGCCCGCGCGCAGATCGACGGCGATATCGCCGAAGTTGCCCTCGATGTCGACCTCGCCGGCCGAGGTGTCGAGCTCGACGTCGATTCCGGAAGGGAGATCGAGGCGGAGGTCGATGCCGGTGAACTTCTTCGCGCGCCAGCTGTCGGCGTTCCTGCCGAACTTGCGGCGCACGATCGCTTCCGGGCCGTTGATGTAGACCTCGACGCTCGTGTCGTTGACGACCTTCTGGGCCCAGATCCGCTCGCGCTGCCCGTCGTAGTCGCGGGACGCGATGCCGGAGATGCCGATGTGGCCGGGCGCGCCGTTGCGGATGGTGAAGCTGCCGTAGGGGATGTCGATCAGCACGCGCTGCACCTGGCCGCGCGGCGCCGTGGACTGGAACTTGTGCTCGACGTCATCGGCGGAGAGGGACGTCGCGGCGAGGAACGTGGCTGCGAGGACGAGGGAGGTGCGCATATCTCGAATTACGTGCGGGAGCGCTGGAAAGTTGCGAAGAAAAAACGCAGGGCCGGGTTGCCCCGGCCCTGCGAGTACGACTCCCCAAAGATTCGGTGATGATCGCTTATTTCTTCTTGGACGACTTCTTGGCAGCAGCCTTCTTCGCCGGCGCCTTCTTCTTCGCAGCCATTAGTGCTCACCACCTTTCATGCCGTACGGGACCTCCCGGTCGCGCTTCTTGGCATAACACGCCGGATTTCTCCGGCTAACTTTGCGTCGAGGAGGGAGGAACCGGGGGTCGTGGAGAGACGGGTGATGACGACCTGCGACGTGACTGAATCATTCATCCAGTTGGCGATCATCATTAGCTAAATGAAAAATAGGATCGTTAATCGATATTGTCAAGCATTTGTTTATCAAAATCGTAATTCGGACGCCAACGTTCCACGATGTTCCACGGTTTTCCCGAGCCCGATCGCGCTTCACATCGCGCGAAGAAGGCCGTTCATCACGCTTGCCCCGCGCTCCCATCGCCACGATCGCGCGCGCTCGGGAGCGATCGCGCGCAGCTGCGCGCGCAGCGACGCGTCGCGTACCGCGCGCGCCAGCGCATCGCGCAACGCATCGCGATCGCCGGGCGCGATCAGCATCGCCGCGCCTTCCGCGTAGTCGGAGATCGCGCCCGTGCGCGTCGCGATCACCGGCGCGCCGCAGGCCATGGCCTCCAGCGGAGGAATCCCGAAGCCCTCGTGGTGCGACGGATACACGAAGACCAGGGCCCGGCGATAGAGCTCGCGCAGCCTTTCGCGCGAGACGTATCCGGTCCGCTCGATTCCCTGCTCGTCGCCGATCCTCCTGCCCCAGCCGCTCCCGCCGCAGAGCACGAGCCGCGGACGCGGTCGTGGCAGCGCGCGCCAGGCGTCGACGAGATCGTCGACGCCCTTGCGGGGCTCGATCGTGCCCGCGAAGAGAACGTAGTCCTCTTCGGCGCCGCCGGGGGAGAAGTAGTCGTCCACGCCGTTCGGCACGATCTCGATCTTCGAGGCCGGCACACCGAACCCGCGCATGGCTTCGTCGGCGATGACGCGCGAGACGCAGGCCACCCGCGTCGCGAGCTCGAGACTCGCGCCGATGAAGAGGTTGAACGAGAGCACGGTCTTCAGCCTGTGTCGCAGGGGCATGGTGATGGACGTGAAGTCGTGCAGCGTGACCAGGGCGGGCTTCTTCCACGCCAGAGGCAGCGTCCCGTGCGGCCCCCAGAGCACGTCCCCGTCGATGCGCGGCAGCGTGAGTTGCTGCCAGAGCACGCCGAGGGGCATCCTGTCGACGCGGAAGCGGAGACGCTCGAGTCCCTCCCTGTCGTCGATCGTCGCGTGCGACGCGATGACGGCATCGACTTCGAGCCGCCGCGCGATCTCCGCGGTGTGCACGCCGATGCCGGTACGGTTGCCGACCAACGGCCGGCCGTCGATCACCAGCTGCATCGTCGCCGTCCTCGGCGCGGAGTCGCGGTTTCTCAAAGTCTCAAAGTCTCAAAGTCTCAAAGTCGCAGAGTCGCAAAGTCGCAAAGTCTCGCAGAGTTGGCAGGTTGTAGATGGTCGCATGGTGTGCTTCTTTCTTCGAGACTTTGAGATTTTGAGACTTTGAGACCTTGAGACCTTGAGACTTTGAGACTTTGAGACTTTGAGACTTTGAGACCTTGAGACCTTGAGACCTTGAGACTTCGGAGACAGACTCGGAGACCAGACTGAGACGCGACTACGTGTCCGCCACTCGCCGGAACACCTCGAGCGTCTCGCGGGCCGCCCGCTCCCACCGAAACTCCGCCGCCCGCTCCCGCCCGCGTTGCGCGAGCTCGGCGCGTAGCGTCGCATCGCCGAGCACGCGCGTGAGCTGCGCGACGAGCCCGTCGACGTCCCTCGGCTCGAAGTACAGCGCGGCGTCGCCGCCGATCTCCGGCAGCGAGGACGACCGGGCCGCGATCGACGGAACGCCGCGGGCCATCGCCTCGAGCAGAGGAAACCCGAAGCCCTCGTAGATCGACGGAAAGACGAGCACCTCCGCGCGCTCGTAGATCGTCGCGAGCTGCGACGCGCGGATGTAGTCGAGGTGCACGATGCCCCGTCCGCGGAGGCGCGGCACGATCTCTTTGGCCTTCCATCCCACCTTGCCCACGATGACGAGCGAGCCTTCGTACGCACCGCTGTCGCGCAGACGCTCGTACGCATCGAGGAGCGTCCTCAGGTCCTTGCGAGGCTCGATCGTGCTGACGAAGAGGATGTACCGTGGAGGAAGTCCCTCGAACGGCTCCGACGCCGCCGGCTTGCCGAGGCCCGAGTGGATCGCGACCGCGCGCGAGGGGTCGACGTCGTAGTAGCGCAGCAGCTCGCGTCGCGTCGACTCGGATACGCACACGATCGCATCGGCCATCGCGATCTCGCGCATCATCTGGCGCTCGAGATTCTCCAGCGTCTCCTTCTGCACGAGCTCGGGGAACCGCTTGTAGGTGAGGTCGTGGATGGTGATCACGCGCCGCTTCGCCACGGCGGCGTGAAGGCGCGGGAGAAAGAAGTTCGCCCCGAAGAGGACATCGCAGTCGGCCAGGGCGATCCACGCGACGTAGGCCCCCGCGGTCAGCGGACGCGAGATCTTCGTCGGCGGAAGGCCGCGGAGATCGAACGTGCAGAGCTTCGCGTTCGGGGGGATGTCGGCGTGGAGGCGCGGCCCGTCGTCGGTGATGCGAGCGTCGCCGAAGAGGTAGAGCTCGACGTCGTCGCTCTGCGCGAGCTCATGCAGGAGATAGTAGAGATACCAGCCCACGCCGGTCAGCGGCTCGTAGAACGGGCGGAGATCGACTCCGATACGGAGCTTCTTCTCCCGATTCGCGGCCGAACGCCACGCGCGGCATACGCGATCGGCGAGCGCATGGCGTAGAGTGTGAAAAACGACCCGCGCGGTGGGCAGGAGCGACATCGGCGCGCGATGGTAGCACCGGAGCTGTTGGCGATTGGCGGGAGTCGACCGGGTGACCGCATGCCTTCCAACTCCCGCCAACCGTCAACCGCCAACCGCCAACTCGACCAAGAATGCGAACCTTCATCGTCATTATCTGCATCGTGGTTGCCGCCCTCGCCGCGGTGGCCGTGTACCTCGTGGCGACGACGCCGAAGGAGGCGCCGCCGCTGCGCGTGCCACTCAGCGTGTCGCAGCAGGAGTTGGTCGCGCGCGTGCCCGCGGATGCGGAGGCCTGGGCGCTCATCAGCGCGCCGGCGGTGCTGCTCGGAAAGCTCGAGACGAATCCCGTCACCCGCGATGCCGTCGCTCAGTGGACCGAGGAGCACGCGCTGCCACCGAAGGCGATGCTGGGAGCGGCGGACGCCATCGTCTGGAAGAATGGCAAGGCGACGAGTTACGCCATCCGCTTCGACGCCGTTCGCGCCTTCATCGTCCGCATCTGGACGATGTTCTCGGCCGTCGAGTCGCGGTGGGACGGCCGCACGCTCCTCATCGGCGAGCGCCGCGGCGCGCCCTTCAGTCCACCGGCCGAGATCCTGATGGCGGAAGGACTCCCTCCGGGCGACGTCTTCGTCGTGCAGCGCAGGGATTCCCGCGGCGCCTTCCCCCCCATCCCAAGACCAGCGATCACCTCGGTGAGCGTGTCGGAGAATCAGATCGACATCGTTTCGCGAGCGCCGGCGAGAGAGCACGCCGCGGCCCCTGCCATCGTGCATTCGCTGTCGGCGTCGGCGATGATGGCCGTCGCGTTCATCGAGCCGCCGCGCGTCATCGGCGACATCGATCGGCTCGTTGCGGCCGACATCGACGATCTCGTCGGCGACGGCGCCGCGATCACCCTCTACGACGTCGACACCGGGACGCTCCTCCCGCGACCCCACATGGCCGTCATCGTTCCTGCCGACGAGCAGCACCGGGCGACGCTCGCGAAGTACCAGAGAGTGATTGCGATGGTCGGGGAGAGCGCGGAGCAGAACGGCGAGCTGGTGGTGGCCTTCGACCGGAGGAGCGTCCCGCAGTATCTGAGCGAGCCCCGGACGCCGATGCCGTGGCCGGCGAACCGCTGGTCCCTGCGCATCGATCCCCGGAGACTGATCCCCGTGCTCCGAAAGGTCGGCGACAATCCCGCGCTCCGCTTCGCCACCCCCCGCCTCCACCGCGGGGCGCGCGATCTGCGGCGCTGGATGGGAGGGCTCGAACAGGCCCGCGCCATTGAGGCGGCGGCGTCAGTGGGCGGCGGTTTCGAGGAGTTGCGCGTCCGAGTTGTATCGAAATAGAGTTTGCCCTCTGACAGTTACGGGGTCATCTGTGAGCATGCCATCCCCCGCAAGATTGCATCCACGATCTCACCATGAGCACGGAATTCATCGATTTCAAGACCGTCGACGAGCACGGTCCGCAGTCGTATCGCGCCACGTTCGCCGTCCCGGTCGACGAGCTCGAGCGCGACGAGCTCGCGAGCGTGGGGAGCACGACCATCGATGCAAATGTGAAAAAGGACGACTTGGCGGACGAGTACGTGGCGGACGGCACGGTGAGCTTCACGGCCGACCTGAACTGCTCGCGGTGCGCCGAGCCCTATCCGATTGCCAATACTTCGACCTTTCACGTAAGATTTCGCCCTCGTCCGGAGGCCTCCGCGGAGAACGAGGAGGTCGAGATCACCGACCAGGAAGAGCTCGACGTCGAGTTTTACTCGGACCGGGTCATTTCTCTGCGGGATCTCGCGTTCGAGCAGATTCAGCTCTCGCTTCCGATGAAGCCGTTGTGCGACGAGAACTGTCTGGGTCTCTGTCCCACGTGCGGCGCGAACCGCACGCGCGAGCGTTGCTCGTGCGAGACCTCGATCGTCGACGACCGCTGGGGCGCTCTGAAGGACTTTCGGGAAGAGCTGTTGAAGAAGAAAGACGTCTAGAAACGGTGGACGGACCCGGTGGTCCGTTCCGTCAACATCATAAGGAGCTTCACCCATGCCGAATCCGAAACGCCGCCATTCGAAGGCGAGAACGCGCTCCCGCCGCGCGCACGACTTTCTCAAGCTGAAGTCGCTCTCCACGTGCCCGCAGTGCCACGAGGCGAAAGAGCCGCACCGCGTGTGTGCCAAATGCGGCTATTACAAGGGCCGCGAAGTCATCGCCAAGGACGTCCTGTAACCCCTGAGGTGATGGCGCCCGCGACGAGGATCGCCCTGGATGCAATGGGTGGCGATAACGCCCCCGCGGAGATCGTTCAAGGCGCGTTGCTCGCGGTCGAAGAGTATCCGGACGTCGAGATCAACCTCGTCGGGCGGGAGGAAGCTCTGCGCGAGCACCTCGGCAGCTCGATCCCGTCGCGAATCGCCATCACCGACGCGCGCGAAGTCGTCGACATGACCGACAACGCGCTCGCGCCGCTGCGCCGAAAACGCAACTCGTCCATCCGCGTCTGCGCGAACCTCGTCGCCGAGGGGAAGGCGGATGCCATGGTCTCGGCCGGACACACCGGCGCGGCCATGACCTCGGCGTACAAAGTCCTCGGCATGATCGAAGGCGTGAGCCGTCCCGCGCTGGCGGCGGTGCTGCCGAGCGCCGGTGCAGCCGGGTACACCGTGCTTCTCGACGTCGGCGCGAACGTCGATTCCAAGCCTGCCTACCTGCGCGAGTTCGCGGTCATGGGGCATTTCTACGCCCAGATGATCTTCGGCATCGACGCGCCGCGCGTCGGACTGATGTCGATCGGGGAAGAAGAAGGAAAAGGGAACGAGCTGACGAAGGAGACGTTCCGCGTCCTCAAGGCCACCGGCCTCAACTTCATTGGGAACGCCGAGGGCCGTGACGTGTTCAACGGCAACATGGACGTGATCGTCTGCGACGGGTTCATCGGCAACGTGGTCCTGAAAGCGTCGGAGTCGCTCGCGGAGATGATGGGCAAGCTCATTCGCGAGGAGCTCACGCGCTCGACGACGCGCAAGATCGGGGCGTTGCTCGCGAAGGGCGCATTCGCCGACATCAAGAAGCGCACGGATTACTCCGAGTACGGCGGTGCGCCGCTGCTCGGCGTGAACGGCGGCTGCGTCATCTCGCACGGCCGTTCGAGCGCGAAGGCGATCAAGAACGCCATCCGCGTTGCGCGCGGGTTCGTGCAGAGCCGCGTGGACGCCAAGATCCGCGAGAAGATCGGCGACCTGCACACGCGCGAGCACGACCTCGGCCTGGTGGAAGTTGAGTAGGGTCTGACCCTACTGAACTCCGGGTCTGACCCTACTGAACTTCTTCGGTAATATGCGCGCCGCATGGACCATCACACCGCATTCGTCTTTCCCGGCCAGGGATCCCAGTACGCTGGCATGGGCAAGGACGTCGCTGAAAAGTACCCTGCCGCACGACGGGTCTTCGAGGAGATCGACGACGCCCTCGGCTTCGCGATCTCGAGGCTCTGTTTCGAAGGACCAGACGCGGATCTCAAGCTGACGGAGAACACCCAGCCGGCGATCCTCGCGGTCTCGTCCGCATTGCACGCGGTGCTCGAAGAGCAGGGCGCCACGCGGCGCGATCTCGTCGCCGGTCACTCCCTCGGCGAATACAGCGCCATCGTCAGCGTCGGTGGATTGACGGCCGCGGAGGCGGCGGCGATCGTGCGGGCCCGAGGGAGGTTCATGCAGGAGGCGGTGCCGGTCGGCACGGGCGGCATGGCAGCGCTCATCGGGCCGTCGGTCGAAGACGCGCGCGCGATCTGCGAGGAAGCGGCGCAGGGAGAGGTCGTCTCCGTCGCGAACATCAACGCGCCCGGACAGATCGTCATCGCCGGCACCAGGGAGGGGATCGACCGGGCCATCGACGTCGCGAAGAAGCGCGGAGTGCGGCGGGCGCTGGCGCTGCCGGTGTCGGCGCCGTTCCATTGCGAGCTGATGAAGCCCGCTGCCGAGCGCCTCGAGCCGATTCTCGATGCCGCGAGCTTCAAGGATCTCTGGTTCGCGCTGGTGTCGAACGTCGACGCCTCGCCGATCGGGACGGCCACGGCCGTGCGCAACGCGCTGCTGCGGCAGGTCGCGTCCCCGGTTCGATGGGTGGAGTCGGTCGAGAGAATGATCGCCATGGGCGTGAAACGCATCGTCGAGATCGGACCGGGCAACGTACTGACCGGTCTCGTCAAACGCATCGATCCGTCGGTGGAGCTGATGAACATATCGGACGTGCCGTCGCTGGAGGCATTCCTGGAGAAGAACGCATGAAGATCGACCTGACCGGAAGAACCGCACTCGTCACCGGCGCCTCGCGTGGCATCGGCGAATCGATCGCCCGCCGCCTCGGCGAGGCCGGCGCGCACGTGCTCGTCGCGGCGCGCTCGCTCGATCGGGTGAATCAGATCGCGTCCGAGATCGGCAACGCCACGGGTGTGGAGCTCGACATCCTGGCCGCGGACGTGCGGGAGCGCATTACCGCGCTGCTCAAGGAGCGCCCCATCGACATCCTCGTGAACAACGCGGGGATCACCGATGACGACCTGTTCATTCGCATGAAGCCGGAGTCGTGGACGAACGTGCTGCGCACCAACCTCGACTCCGCGTTCCACATCACGCAGGAGATCGTGAAGAAGATGCTCCGCGCGCGCTGGGGCCGGGTGATCAACATCTCGTCGATCGTCGGAATGATGGGAAATCCGGGGCAGGTGAACTACGCGTCCTCGAAGGCGGCGCTGATCGGGTTCACCAAGTCGCTCGCGCTGGAGATCGGATCGCGCAACATCACCGTGAACGCGGTCGCGCCGGGCTACATCCAGACCGCGATGACGGACGTTCTCGGCGACGAAACGAGCGAGAAGCTGACCGACCGCATCGCCCTGAAACGCCTCGGCACGACCGACGACATCGCGTACGCCGTCGTTTTCCTGGCGAGCGAGCAGGCGTCGTACATCACCGGCACGGTGCTCAACGTGAGCGGCGGGTTGTACACGTAGCGGGCAACGGCAGGTAGCGCTGGTTGGCCAGAGACGAAGGCCCTCCCTGCGAATTGGGACGTCTGCGCCTGAGGCAGGGGTCCTTCGCCGCGCTCCGCCGGCTCAGGATGACAGTTCATCTCCGCATGGCCGTGCAGGCTAGAACTCCAGGTCGCGCAGGTGGAAGGGGGAGTGTCCGCGGCGGTATGCGGGTGCCCACACCACGCACACTTCCGTGCCGTCGCCCTCGAACCGATGCGCGCCTACCGCGAGCGTGCGCGCGCCGGTGTACAGGGTGCCGTCGAGCGTGCCGCGCGCTTCTCCGTTCGCGTCGAGCACGACGTACTCGCCCGGCACGCCGATCGTGAACGAGCCATCCGGCTTCACCCACTGGCCCGCGGCCCGAAGACGCCCGAGATTCACGAAATGGTCGCTGAGCCAGGCGCGGCTCGCGGGTGGCCACATCGCGCCATCCGCCTGCGCCGCGTACGTGCGCGTGCGCACCACGTCCCGCGCAATCGTGTCGGGGATGATCCCGCGGGCCATCTGCTCGCGCGTGACGATCTCCATCGCGTAATAGAACGGCCGCTCGCGGTAGATCGTCTCGCCTTTGTAGTCGATCAGGCGCTCGCCGGGACGGGTGAGGCGGAGGACCTGATCCATCATCGTCACGTGCCAGTCGGTGTTGTTCTCGAAGCGATCGGCGTAGTAGTAGAGCGCGCCGATGAACACGACCACGACGGTCGCGATCGCGGCGACGGTTCGGCGCATGCGGGTCAGCGCGGCAGCGCCGAACATCGCCACCAGCGGCATCATCGGCAGAAAATCGCGGGGCGAGATCAACGGCCAGAAACCCGCGAGCGTCACCGTGAATACTCCAATCACGACCGCGAAGAACCAACGCCAGGGATCCGCGAGACCGCGCGAGCGCCACGCGGCATACACGAGCGCCGCGGACGTGAACGGGAAGATCGCCCGGCCGATCCAGAGATGCTCGCGCAGCAGCGCAACCCGGCCGTTGAAGGTGAAGACGCAGTAAATGAGCTCGTCGAGCGCACCCGCGGCGGCGAAGTAGATCGCCAGGGCACCGGGCACGATGACGAAGCCAAGCGCGGCCTCGATCCATCGCCCGCTCCAACGAGCCCCGCGGAACAGCCGCATCACGACCGCCGCGCCGATGAGGGCGATCAGGAGGACGGCGGTCTTTGGAGACGTCGCGGCCGTGCATCCGAGAAGAAAGCCGACGAGCAGTGGCCTCCATCCGCGGACGAGGCCGACCAGTGCGAGCATCCAAAGCGCGTTCCAGAGGTTGTCGGTGCGGAACTCGAGCGACTTCAGAAAGAACGGCGGGAAGAGCGCCAGCAGCGCGACCGCCCACGCGGCCACCCTCTCGTCGTACATCGTTCGCGCGATCTCCCACGTCCCCCAGAGCACGACCGCGAAGAGAACGAGCATCGGCGCGCGCATCCAGTGGAGGATGTCGGACCGCTCGCCCAGGATCGCCAGGATCGGCGCGGTGAGCATGTGAAACAGCGGCGCGTGATTGTCGAAGAGATCGCGATACTGGACTTTCCCGGCGGTCCAGCCCCAGGTCACATGCAGGTGCTGCTGCTCGTCGGAATCGAAACGGTAACGGAAGTACGCGATCGCACGCAGGACGACTGCGGCGGCCACGGTCGTCCAGAGGAGAATGCGTTCCGTTCGCGACAATCGAGGAGCCTTACTTCTTTTTCTTCACGAGACCGTCCAGGCGGCGTTGCGCGAGCTCGGTCACGGTCGCGGCGCCGTCGCGCTCTGTGCTGACTTTGCGGTAGGCAGTGATCGCGAAGTCGTCGACGCCGTAGTTCTCGGCGATGCGGCCAAGGACGTACCAGTCGCCGTCGCGGAGAATGCCGCCGACTTCATCGATCCCCTGGAGCAGAGCCGTGCGGGCCTCGACGCTCCTTCCGGTCTCGGCGTAGAGCGCGGCCAGCGCGGGCACGCCGCGACGGAGATCCTCTTTCTTCATCTTCTCTTTCTTCTCCTGGACGGCGCGCGGTGCGTGCTCGATCGCGTGTTCGAGGTGCTGGCCGGTGAAGAGTGCCAGCCACGCGGCGCGTGTGAAGTCGTCCGGCTTCGGCCGGAACTCGTCGACGACCTTCACCGCGTACTGCTGCGCGGTCGCGTAGTCGCCGGCCTGGGCGGCCGCCAGCGCTAGAGCGCGCCCGGCGTCGCGGTCGTTCGGCAGCCGCTCCAGGCGCCGATTCGCGAATGCTGTGGCCTCGTCGCCCTTTCCGTTGCGCAACAACGCCTCGACGTGTTTCGAGAACGCCGTTGCCGAATCGGGGTGCGAGGCCACCAGACGGGTCGCGACCTCGAGGACCCGCGGCCATTCCTTGCGACCCTCGTAGATGGCGAGCAGGGCGAGATCGATCGCCGCCTTTGCCGGCTCGCTGGCGGCTTTCTCCCGTCCCTCGACGAGGATCGGCTCGCTCCGTGACCATGAGTGCTTGTCGACCGCGAGTGACGCCGCGGCAACGCGGATTTCCTCGGCCGTCGCCGAGGCATTCGACCTGGGCCAGAGCACGGCGAACGGGTCTCCTTCGAGAGGATCGTCACTCGTGCCTCCCTTCGCCTCCTCGCGCGTCCAGTTGAGCCAGCGGCGTGCGGCCTCGAGCTCCCCCTTCGCCGCCATCGTAAGGACGGTGTGGCCCGTCATCGATTCACCCTCGGTTGCTCCGCGAATCAGCCACCGTCCGTTCTCGCGCCGGACGAAGAGGGACATCTCGTCATCGGCGGCCACGCCCATCATGCGTAGACGCAGACGGTAGCCCGTCTCGTCGTCGCCGTCCTGCTGTACGTCGAACATCATCGCCAGCAGATCGCGAAAGACCGGCCAGCTCATGTCATCGGGTGGGCGAAGATCCATCTGACCGAGTTGGTGGATCGGATCGTCCTCGTCGCCTGTCAGGAATTCCGCGGGCAGAAGCTCCCGGAACGCCGCCTCGTCCTGCGAGAGCAGCGCATCGAAGAATCTCGGGACGACCCCGCGTGGACCGTCGTCCGTCGGCAGGTCCTCGACGCGCTTCAGTTTCTTGACGAGGTCGATGTACTGCCGCTGCTCCGCGGCGGCGGCCGTGCCTTGCGTGGAGATGTCCATGAGCGCCGCGGACTGCGGATACAGGCGCAACTGCAGCAGCAACTGGCCGACGTTGGCGGCATAGGAGCGCTTCGTCTGTTGATCGAACGCGCCGAGCTCGCGAAGCGTCGCCTCGGCCCCATCGAGCGCCGCGGTGGCGAGGATCCTCGCCATGTCGCGCTGCCCTGCGTCGTCGAGAGTCGGTGCGAGCGCACGCACGTCGGCGAAACGCCCCATGTGCGAGTAGAGGACGGTCAGCTCGGGCAGCATCCCGGTCGCTTGGTCGCCGAGGTCCTTCGCCATCGACCGGACCTCCGCGACAGCTTCCTCGAGTCGCGCGCCGCGGCCGAAGCGGTATCCGTCCTCGCCGTAGGAGAGCGCGCTCTGGAGAGCGTGGCGGGTCGAGTAGTCCTCGGGATCGAGCTCCTTCGATTTGCGGAACGCGGCGATCGCGCCCTGCAGATCGAAGCCCTTGCGGTACGGACGACCGAGCGAATCGTAGAGGAGGATCGTCCCGAGCCATCGGTGTGCACGCGCGTTCTTCGGCTCGATGGCCACGACGCGGCGGACCGCCTCGCGAGCGGCATCTCCGAGGCCGCCTGCGAGCAGGGCCCGGGCGATCTCGATGTGATGCTGCGCTTCCTTCGGATGGAGGGCGCTCAGGCGGCGGAACTCGTCGAGCGCGCCGCGGACATCGCCGGCGTTCAGCTTCGTCTGCCCGACCTGCTCGAAGCCGATGGTGACCTGGTTGTCGGTGACGAACTTCGTGAAGGCGATGCGCGTCTCTTCGAACTCCGCGCGCGTGAGTCGGCGCTTCCCGCTGTCGAAGCGGAACGTGGCCACGACGGTGTGGTCCGGTTCGCTGCGAACCTCCTGCACGAATGTACAGGTCCCGATGCTCTTGCTCTCGTTCCCGGGGAGCGTTCGCGGAACGTAGCCGGCCGGCGGGACGATGCGGTACACCCATTCCCGTACGCCTGTTTGCGGGAAGAGGAAGTCGTGCGTCCGCTTCTTCGGCGCATCGTCGGGACTCTCGTCCGGTTGGACCTCTCGCCAGTCGCGCAGCGCGTTCGGAACGTGCTGCGGCAGCGATGCGAGGTTGATGACCACGGCGCCTTCTCCGTCGTGGACGACACCGCTCCTGGATTCGGGCACCTCGACCGTCATGCGGAACGGTTTGCCGAGGTCGCGTGCATCGGTCGTCTCGTAGGGGCCCATGGATTTGGCGACGTACGCGGACTTTGCGTAGTCCTCGAGCTGCTCGCGCAGTCTCTTCGGATCGAGGCCGTTGACCCAGCGTCGCAGGCTCGCCTCGGAGGTCGCACTCGGCTCCGTGACCTCGACCACGCGCGCCTTTCCGTCCTCGGGAAGATAGAAGGTGCGCGTCTCGCGGTATACGTGGGCGGTTGACTCCGTCTCGGGCGTGCGCGTGAGCGACGTGGTCTCCGGGCTGGCGATCAGCGCGAGACGGCCCTGATCGAGCAGAGGCAGCTCGCCCGCGCGCGCGAAGACGTCCGTTGGATCGACCCAGATCGCGGGCTCGCCGTCGACGACGGCGATGGCGTGATTGAAGGAGCTGATCCCGGGGAGCTCGGGATGAACGTCGTACCCATCGCCGGCGTTCAGCAGCGCGACGTGCGCGGGGAAGCCGGCCAGGCGGAGCATGGCCACGAGCAGCGCCGCCTTGTCCTTGCAGTCGCCGTAGCGGTTCGAGAGCACCTGCCGCGGCGTGCGCGGAACGATCGAGCCTTCTCCGATCTCCACGCCCGCGTATCGGACGTCTTTCTGCATCGCCGCGAGAAGCTTCGCCACGACTTCACGGCGATCGGTGGAGGTACCGATCGCGGCGCGCACGAGCTTCTGCAGATCGCTTCCGGCGATCTGGCGGTCGACGATGGCGGAGTAGCTGGTGGCGATGTCCTGCCATGAGGTCCCGGTGGAGAAGGAGAGGTAACGACCGGTGGGAACGTCGTAGGGAACGTGCAGGTCTCGTTCGCGGACTCCTTCGAAGCGGCCCGCCTCGTAGATCGTGCGGCGGCGACCGTCTTTCTCTTCCACACGAGGCTCGATGCCGGTGTCGTTGACGATGCGCGGCTCTGTCCCGACCGGCGCATCGAGCGTGACCCGCGTGCGCTGGATCGGAACGTAGCCGCCGAAGGCATAGCGGACCACGGTTCCGGCGCCGGCGATGGGGCTCTTGCTGGTACGGGTGATCACGTATTCGACGACCGAGCCGGTGGCGACGGCGGGGAGCGGCCCACGGAGGACGCGTCCGTCGCTGAAGATGTCGGTCTCTTCGCCGGCCGGCACCTCGACGACGGCGCTCTGGTCGAGAGGGTGAATGGTGCCGTCGCGGGTGATGACCCGCGCCTCGATCGTGGGGCGGTCGTTGTGCCACGGCGCCCACGATGCGCGGACTTCGCTCGCCGACGACACGCCCGCATCGGTGACGACATGGAGCATGACCCTCTCGCGGCTGCGCGTTCCGCCGTCGTCGTCGATGACGTACTCGGCTTCATCGAGGAGCATGACCACGGAGAAGTCGCCGGCCTCGACCCCTCCCGCGGCGGCGATCAGCTCCCTCGGATCGGCGGTGAACGCCGGCGCGTCCCACGGGCTCTGCTGGCCGGAAACGGGGAAGGCGAGGGTCAGGGCAAGCGCGACGAAGAGCGCGCCACGGCGCGGGAGGGTGAACATGTTGGGGTCTCCTGGAGTGTCGGACGATTGGCGCGCCCTGAGGGATTCGAACCCCCGACCCGCGGTTCCGAAGACCGCTGCTCTATCCACTGAGCTAAGGGCGCGCTCAGGCGGAGTTTATCGGAAAGACCTCGACAGATCGCGGAGCTGGTGAATAAAATCCGCGCCCGCGCCGTTACCCCGACGCGTCAGCAGGCCGTTGCAGCTCGGCAAGCCGTTGTAGCTCAGTTGGTAGAGCAGCTGATTCGTAATCAGCAGGTCACCGGTTCAAGTCCGGTCAACGGCTCCACTCGCCCCCTCCCAAGCCGCCGAGATGGTGGCTCTGCACTGATCGCATCGATCATCGCGCCGAAGCCCTCATCCTGCCCCTCACTTTGCCTGTATCCGCTGGGCAGTCATTGACGACTTCGCCCCCGGATTCCGGACCAGTCCACGAGCGGAAGATCGATGCCGGAGGCCTTCGTGAATCGCTCGAAGTCCCGCCTGTTTCTGCTCACGAGGGGGAGCTGGCGTGACACGGCTACCGAGGCGATGAGGATGTCGCCGAGCTGCTGACGATGACGGCGCGCCGCTGCGGACCAGAGCTCGGCCGCCACGCGGGCGGCTTCCTGGTCGAAAGGAAGCACGATGCAGTTCGCGACGAGGGCCTCGAAAGCCTGCATCTGCCGCTCGAATGGCTTGCCGTCCCGGATCGCAATCCGATATCCGCGCAAGCGCTCGAACACCGTGACCGCGGTGATCGTCAGCCGCCCGAAGTCAGCCAGGTACTCCAGCGCTCGTTCTCTGACTCGAGGATTTCCTCGGCTCAGCTCCGACAACGTGTCGGTGTCGAGCACGACAGGCTCACGGTCCATCGACTCAGACTTCCGGTTCCCGGAGCTTTCGGGTGAGCAGGTCCCGTTCCGAAGCCGGAACATCGGCGAGACTGGCGAGCGCCAGTGCAAGAATCCCCGCCGGTCCCGGAGCGATATCGACGTCCTCGCCATAGTGCCGGCGTAGCAAGGCAATCACCTGTCCCTCGAAACTCCGGCCGCACCGTTCCGCATCCGCTGCGATCTTCTTGCGGAGCGCAATCGGGATGCGAATGGTGCGCGCGATCGTCGATGCTTGCGGGCGGGCAGCGGCACGCTGACTCATCACCGGAATGGTACCGGACTGGTGCACGTTTGGCGATTCGTGGATTGGGAGGTCGCCGGTTCCAGCAGTGGCCTTTCTGCGTTCGCGGCTTACAATCGCCGCATGCGCGAGACCACCCGGCGGCTCCATCGATACACGTACGCCGACTACGTGGCGCTGGAGATGGTGTCCGCCGACAAGCACGAGTTCCTCGACGGCGAGATCTACGCGATGGCCGGGGGTTCCGAGGAGCACTCGGCGCTCGCCGCGGCGATGGTCTCTGCGCTGCACGTCGCCGTCGGTGCTCGTCCCTGTCGCGCTCACACGTCGGATCTCCGGATGTACGTCGAGTCTGTTGGGCTCGCCACGTACCCGGATGCATCGGTGATCTGTGGTCCTTTGCAGCAGCACCAGCCCAGCCCGAAGGCGACGGCAATCAACCCGATGATCCTCGTCGAGGTGACGAGCGACTCATCCGAGGAATACGACCACGGTGCGAAGCTCGAGTCCTACCGGACCATCCCCAGTCTTCGCGAGTACGTGATCGTGTCGCACCGGGAGCGGAGGATCACGGTCCACGCGCGAGGGTCGGATGACCAATGGGCCACGCGGCACGCCACCACGGGTGGGAGAATCGCGATTCCTTCGCTCGATTCGGAATTGCTCGTGGACGAGATCTATCGGAACAGCGCGTTGTAGTAGCGTGCGCTCATGGACAACACCGTCGCGCTCGTCCGGGCGTACCTGCAGCACCGCTACATCTCCGAGAACTGGGAAGTCGTGCGAGCCGCGGGGTCGAAGGATCCGATCTTTGGCGTGATGGTGCTGTTCGCAAAGGCGCGCGCGGGCAACCGCTAGCCGTTGCTCCATGAGGGGTGTCATCCTGAGCCGCGTAGACGGCGAAGGACCTTCTCCGTTGCGTGCTGGAAGGTCCGTCGCTGTCTACGCAGCTCAGGATGACACCGGTTTCTGCCACGACACTGGCGGGCTAGCGCCCCTTCAGGTTTCAAGGGATGCGAGCATCTCCTCTCTCACCTCGGCCACGGTGGCGATGCGCGCGAAACGCCCGCGCAGGACCGCTTCGGTGCGCTCGACGATCGCATCGGTCGACAAAGACCCGACAGGGTCGTCCATCGACAGTCCCCCGATCGGGAACGTCGCCGTCGCCTCGGTGACGAAATCGACCTCGTAGCCGAGGTCCGCGGCGACGCGCGTCGTCGTCTCGCAGCATTGCTCGGTCGAGATGCCGCAGACGGCCACCCGCTTGACGCCGAGGGCGTCGAGACGCGCCTGCAGGTCCGTGCTCGTGAACGCGTTCCGCGTGTTCTTCACGATGAGCGGATCCGATTGACGACGATCGAGGAACGACATCAGCCGCACCTCGGGATCGCCCGCCCGGAAACCCGGATCGCCGTCGTTGTGCAGCACGAAGAACACCGGACGACCGGCAGCGCGGAACGATGCGATGAGCTCCGTCACGTTCTCCTCGAAACGGGGGTTGTTGCGCGACGCCCAGCGCGCGGGACTGACCTTGAAGGAATCCTGGATGTCGATCACCAGCAGTGCGTTGTTCATGGTGGGCATTGTCGGGCCCCTTTCGTGCGTCGCGAGGGACGATGATCGGTCAAATCGGGCAACTCCACAATCGCGTTCCCCAAGACCGCGACCCATCTTGCGCGGGAGTCTGGTCGCCAATCTTGCTGTTATCATCAAAAATGATGATTCCGACGCAGATTGAATTGACCGAGGAGCAGGCGACGGCACTCAGGGAGATCGCGGCGGATGAGGGTCGATCCGTCGCGGACGTCATTCGGGAAAGCGTCGATGTGTACGCGGCGTCGAGACGGGCGCATTGCCGCGCCGGTCGAAGAAAAGCAGCAATGGCGATCGCCGGCCGATTCCGCTCGGGAGTCGTCGATCTGGGCGAGCGCCATGACCATTACCTGACCTTGTGTGGATCAACGCGGAGCTCCACCGTCGCGCAGTCGCCGCGGTCCTGGTGACAGCGTCGAAGAAACTCAGTCTCGTTGATTGCGCGAGTTTCGAGATCATGCGCGACCTTGGCATCCGAAGGGCTTTGACGCTTGATCGGGACTTCTCCGCCCAGGGATTCGACGTCGTACCCTGACTTTTCGGTTCTTCCTCGCTGAGAGCGCGAGTCGATCAACTGCACGGCGCGCGGATGCATCCCCGTGTGTTACAAAGACCGCCTGCATGAGACTGCCTGCGATCGCCCTGCTCCTCGCCGCATCGCTGTCGCTTCACGCCGCACCGGCCATCGAGGTCGCGGGCGAAGGAGCCGCGCTCGCCGGCCGGCGGCTGCACCTGAAGATCACCGCGACCGAGCTTCCGGCCGGCGCGCGCGGAGAGGTGCTCGTCGACGGCAAGGTCGTGCACCAGCTCGAGCTCGCGCCCGGCGAGCAGTCGGTGGTCGTGGACAACGTGAGCATCGCGTCCGGCGAGCACGCCTTGGAAGTGCGATCGGGCACGGTGTTCGGCGCCACGACGATCCGGGCCATTCCGGGCTGGCTTTCGATCGTGCCGCCGATCGTGGCCATCGGGCTCGCGCTCGCATTTCGCCACGTGCTCGTCTCGCTCGCGGTGGGCATCTTCTCCGGCGCGCTGATCCTGTACCACTGGCATCCCGTCACCGCGTTCGCGCGCTCGATCGACAGCATCGTCGTCCCGGCGGTGGCGGATCTCGACCACGCGAAGATCATTGTTTTTTCGATGCTCCTCGGAGCGATGGTCGCGGTGATCAGCCGGAGCGGCGGGACCCAGGGGATCGTGGACCGGCTCCGCAACTATGCCACGACCGCGCGCCGGGGACAGGTCGCGGCATGGCTGATGGGGATCGTCATCTTCTTCGACGACTACGCGAACACGCTCATCGTCGGCTCGACGATGCGCCCGATCACCGACCGCCTGCGCGTCAGCCGGGAGAAGCTTGCGTACATCGTCGATTCCACGGCCGCTCCCGTCGCCAGCGTGTTCCCGATCTCGACGTGGATCGGATTCGAGGTCGGACTGATCGCGGCCTCGTTCACCCAACTGGGCATTCCCTTCAATCCGTATGTGACGTTCATCGAGTCGATCCCCTTCCGCTTCTACCCGATCTTCGCGCTCGTTCTCGGCTTTGCCATCGCGTTCACCTGCCGCGACTTCGGCCCGATGCTCCGCGCGGAGTTGCGCGCGAGCGAGACCGGCCAGGTCGTGGCGCCGGGCGACACGCCGCTGGCCGACTACTCGAGCAGTGCGCTCGCACCGCCCGCCGACAAGCCCCGTCGGGCGATCAACGCCCTGCTGCCGATCCTGGTCGTGATCGGCGTCGCGATCGGGGGCATGTATGTCTCCGGCGCATCGACTCTGAACCGCGCCGACTACCCGGGCACGACGACGTGGCTCCGCGAGGTGTTCTCGAACGCCTCGAGTCTCGACAGCCTGCTGTGGGCGAGCCTCTCCGCCGTCGTCGTTGCGCTCCTGCTCGCCCTCACGCAGCGCCTCCTGACGCTGACGCAGTCGATGGAAGCCATCGTGGAAGGCTTCAAGACCATGCTCCTCGCGATCTGCGTCCTCGTGCTCGCGTGGGGGATCGGCAAGATCACCGGCGAGCTGCACACCGCGGACTTTGTGGTCGGCGTCACGCAGGGCATCCTCTCGCCGCACTGGCTCCCGGTGCTGATCTTCGTCGTCTCGGCCGCGATCTCGTTCGCCACCGGCACGTCGTGGGGAACGATGGCCATCCTCATGCCTCTCGTGATTCCGGTCGCGCACCGCCTGTCGCTCGCAACCGGATCGGGCGTCGGCACCGACGCGTATCACATCCTGATTCTCGGCACGATCTCGTCCGTGCTGGCGGGGAGCGTCTGGGGCGATCACTGCTCGCCGATCTCGGATACGACCATCCTCTCGAGCATGGGCGCCGGCTGCGATCACATGGCGCACGTGCGCACGCAGTTGCCCTATGCGCTCGCCATCGGCTTCCTGGGCATGCTCATCGGCGACATCCCGACGTCCTTCGGCCTCAGCCCCTGGATCTCCATCGCCACGGGAATGACGGTCATCATCGCCGGCGTGTTCCTGTTCGGAAAACGAAGCGACTGGCGACCGGCGTGAGTTGACAGTGGCCAGTTCCCAGTGGCCAGTTACCAGTGCTGTGTCGCCGGGGCGATGCTGTCCTGGCAACTGGCAACTAGCAACTGGTAACTGGCGACGTCATCTTCCACCCTCCGCGCCCTGAATTAAGATGTTCCGCACACGGAGGCCCACCATGCCGGTACTCGAACAGACCTCGGCAACGAAATATCCCGACGTCCGCAACTACATCGGCGGAGCGTTCGTCGACGTATCCGATCGGACGATGCTCGACATCACGAACCCCGCGGACGGGGGCGTGATCTCGCGGGTCCCGCTGTCGGGGATGCGCGAGATCGACCAGGCGGTCGATGCCGCGCGGAAGGCGTTGCCGGCGTGGAGCGCTACGCCCATCAAGGAGCGCGTGCAGGTCTTCTATCGCTACAAGGCGCTGCTCGAGAGGAACATCGACGAGCTCGCGGCGCTGGTGACCGAGGAGAACGGGAAGATCAAAAGCGAAGGTGCCGCGGAGGTGCTGAAGTCCGCGGAGCTCTGCGAGTTTGCGACGTCACTGCCGCAGATCGTGCCGGGTGAGGTGCTCGAGGTCTCGCGCGGCGTCGAGTGCCGCGTCGAGCGCTACCCCGTCGGCGTGGTGGCGTCGATCACGCCGTTCAACTTCCCCAACATGGTCCCCAACTGGACGATCCCGAATGCGATCGCCCTCGGCAACTGCATGGTGCTCAAACCCTCCGAGCAGGTCCCGCTTAGCAGCGGACGCATCGCCGAGCTGCTGAAGGAGGCTGGCCTGCCCGACGGCGTGCTGAACGTCGTACACGGCGGACAGGAGACGGTCGAGGCCATCTGCGACCATCCGTTCATCGACACGATCAGCTTCGTCGGCTCCACGCACGTGGCCAAGATCGTCTACCGCCGCGGCACGCACAACCTCAAGCGCGTGCTGGCCCTCGGCGGCGCCAAGAATCACCTCATCGTCATGCCCGACGCGGAGCCCGACATGACGTCGAACAACGTCGTCGCGTCGATGTCCGGCTGCGCGGGGCAGCGCTGCATGGCTGCGAGCGTGATGATGGCCGTCGGCGCGACCGACCACATCGTCGAGCGCATGGCCGGCATCGTCCGGGGCATGGTCCCGGGCGTCCACCTCGGGCCGGTGATCTCGAAGGCCGCGAAAGAACGCATCGAGCGGTACATCACCGAGGCCGCGGAGGCCGGGGCGACGGTGCTGGTCGACGGGCGCGGCTACACCGTGCCCGGGAAAGAGAACGGTTACTACGTCGGCCCGACGCTCATCGATCACGTGACGCCCGACATGCGCATCGCCCAGGAAGAGATCTTCGGACCGGTGATGGTCATCATCCGCGCGAAAGACGTCGACGAGGCGCTCGACGTGCAGCATCGTTCTCCGTATGGCAACGCGGCGTCCGTTTTCACCGAGAGCGGCGGCGTCGCGCGTCACGTGATGGAGAAGGCCAGCGCGGGCATGGTCGGCGTGAACGTCGGCGTGCCCGTGCCCCGCGAGCCCTTCGGCTTCGGCGGCTGGAACGAGTCCAAGTTCGGCGTCGGCGACATCACCGGCCGCGGCTCGATCGAGCTCTGGACCAAGTCGAAGAAGATGACCACGAAGTGGAACAAGGAAGCAGGCGTGAACTGGATGTCGTGAGGGGGTGTGGGCCGTTCCGCCTGTCACGGTCCACGGTGACGCAGTGACTATCGGAATGCAGGTGCTCGAATGACAGCCCGTCGTGTGTAGGACACCTCTCGAGACCGGTAACAGCTTCACCAAATCACACGGGCTGATCGCGTACGTCCCGCGCTACGCAACAGCTCGCGCGATGGAATCTATCGCGCTACATCCTTCCCTCGAATCCTGCTCCTGCGCTATGCGCCTACTTCGTGGCGTAGCGCGACATGTTCCCGCGCCAGGCAAGAAATGCGGCGTCGAGCCTCCGGGCTGTGCGGACAAGGCGAAGTTGAAGTAAGCCGGACGATAATACGCCCATGGAACAACGTCTGCCCACAGTCTTCGTCAGCTCAACGTTTTACGATCTGCGTCAGGTCAGAGCGGATCTCGCCGCATTCGTCGAGAAGGAGCTCGCTTACTCGACGAATGAACGATCCGTCAGACACGGCAGGGCTCACTGGTGATGCTTTGCGCATTGCGTTGGAGCGACCCAGTGGATGGGCGCTGAAGCTGCTGGCTCGGCTCATCCAAGATGAGGTGTCGCGCGCCGCCGAGTTACGTCACGACCATGGCCTGCAGCTAGTCTTTGGTGTTGGGGAACAGGTCAGCGAGGCGCAAGCGACGGCCTGGTCTGGGGCATCATTCGACCAAGTCGTAAGGATGATCGAGGCATTGGAGACGATATTCGGCCGCGCGATGGAAGCGTCTAATTCGAAGAACATCTCCGCGATACGACATAGCGCACGTCTGATTGGGCAAGTGTATCGGGATTGTTTCGAATGGGCGGCGCGCCTGCGCCGAGCTCACGTTCCGGAGGATCGTCGTACGATGCTCTCCGAGCAGTCGTTCATGCTGGATAACGTTATCAGAGCAATCGAAGAACTAGGAACGCAAATTATTGCAGAGACGGAAAAAGCTCTCGCTATCGCTGGCGATGACGAAGAGATTGTGCGTGTTCAAATGCACGTATCGATTGCCAACAAGGATCGATACGACGCCGCATTCGCAGAATTCCAGCGGAAACGCGGGATCTGATATGCGGCGCCGGCTGCTGCAACTCCGGCGTGCGGCCCGGCTTCGGCCCGCCGGAAGGGCTGGTTGCCGCATCGCCAGCGGGCCGGCGTCACGACGGTTGCAGGTCGCGACTCGATTCGTCGAACGTCATCCGCGCAACCGCCGGCCCGCTCGGGTTTCGGCACGCGGGACGGGCCATGCAGATTAGCGAAAGAACGCCAGGTAGACGGAAGAACGAGCGTTGCTTCACCCCCTTTACGCCTGTGACGACCACCCGATGTCGCGACCGATCAAGTGTCGCATGAACTAGAATCGGGGCGAGGCAAGAGATGGCACGATCGATCCCGAAGGAGGAAGTTCGGTGTTTGCTCGAGACTCTTCCAGATGAGGCGTCGTACGAAGACATCCAGTACCACATCTATGTTCAGCAGAAGATCGATCGAGGGCTCGAGGCCTCGGGACGTGGCGACTTCATCTCGATGATGAAATCGAACAGCGGATCGCACAGTGGGCTAGGGAGTAAGGTGGACGGCCCCCGCGTGGAAGGACGTCGAGGAACAGGCCCGGTTTCATCGCGCGTGATCGCCGCGATATGCCGTCGTTTTGCAGCGAGAAGCCCAAGCTGCAGCGAAATCACTTCGTCAGTTCGCGAGACGAGTTCGCATCGTTCTAGAGCGTAGAGACGAACGGTTGCGAGAACTGATCATCGCGGGCAGTTACCGGCAGTCGAAGGGAACCGGAGACGCGATATCGCCGGCCTCGACGAGCGCAGCGTCACTCCAGCCGCCAGTGCCCTGGACCACCGCCAGTGCCTTGGAACCACCGCCAGCGCTGCCGCGCGTCGCCGGACGTGAACACAGCCACGGGAACACTCGATCACGACGCGCTGTTGCGATGAGCTGCGCCAATGGCGTAGCATCTGCCATGTGAGGTTTGTCGAGACAAGCGTGTTCACACGCCGGATCACCGATGCGCTCTCAGACGATGACTACCGGCTTCTCCAGGAAGCGCTTCTTCGCCGTCCCGCGCAAGGCGATTTGATCGAAGGAACGGGTGGGGTCCGGAAGCTGCGATGGAGAGAAGAAGGGCGCGGGAAGCGCGGCGGGTTACGGCTGATCTACTACTGGCATCCTCAGCGCGAGATTTTCCTGATGTTGTTTCTGTACCGCAAGAGCGAGCAGAAAGATCTAACAACCGACCAACGACGAATTATGGCGAACGTCGTACAGCAGGAGCTCAAATGAACCCGAGAGACTTTGATGAGCTGATTGAGAGCGTCCGCGAGGGTGGCAGCATTCTTCGCGGAGAGGCTAAACCGAGCCGGGAGTTTACGTTCAAACCGGAGGACGTGCAGGCAATCCGAAAGAAGCTCAAGAAGTCGCAAGATGAGTTCGCGCTCATGATCGGTGTGAGCGTGGCCACTCTTCGGAATTGGGAACAAGGGCGGCGTCATCCGCATGGTCCAGCAAAGGCGCTTCTCAAGATCGCGGCTGAGAACCCCAAAGCCGTCGAGAAGGCTCTCGGCCGCCATTAGGCCGGCACGGCCGGCAGCGCTGGTTGCTCCGACCTACGGCACGTCACGGGTGCATTCAACCGTCGCGGCTTCCCGCGGCGCGAGCGCCCGTGTGACATTTCTACCACACAGACTCCTAGGGCTTGTTCTTGTAGCGCTTCAGGTTCTTGAAGAAGCGGAGGGCGGGGGGGGCGAAGAGCATCGTTGCTCGTCTACCCGATCGAAGGTACTGTTCCGTAATGCGACCCCTTCGTTATTCCATCAACGTCACATTGGACGGGTGCTGCGATCATCAGGCAATGATCGCAGACGAAGCTTGCATCGTCACGCGGTCGAGAACCTCGCCCAGGCCGATGCCCTCCTCTTTGGCCGGGTGACCTACGAAATGATGGAGGCAGCGTGGCGACCGCCGGCGCAGCCGGGAGCCAGGCCTGACTGGGTGGAACCCTTCGCCCGGACGATCGACGCGGCCCAAAAGTACGTCGTGTCGAGCACCCTGGACCGGGTCGATTGGAACGCGCAGCTCGTGCGCGGGGATCTGGGGGAGGCCGTTCAGCAGCTCAAGCGGGAGCCGGGTAAGGGACTGTTCGTGGGAGGCGTGAAGCTCCCGCTGGCGTTGGCGGAGCTGGGATTGATCGATGAGTACGAGCTCGAGACGCGAGTTGCGGATTGCGAGGGCCGTTCGCGGGTGCCCTCCCCAGGGTCGCGAAATTCTCGCAACCCGCAACTCAGGTACAGCCGTTGGTAAGACGCGCAGGTGGCGCCTTCCCTCGTTCTGATACGCAGATTGGACCGGAGGGTTAGCGGTTTCCTGTAAACATTTCGCCGTCCCGGGCCTGGATGTGGTTACAACCGCTCGAAAAAGGTCTCCACGCGACCCACGCCTTCGACCGGAACGTTGTGCATCCGGAGCCCGAACATATTTTTGCGCCGGGCAAACGAGCCGGAGATCGTGCGGAGACTGCCGTCGTCGAAGCTCGCTCGCGCGGTGAGCTCGGATCCCCGGAGCTCGATGGCGTTGAGCACCGCAACCCGACCCATCTCCACGTAGTTCCCGCGAAGCGTCCCGTCCGGTGCGAGCTCGAGCACGAGTCCATAAGCCTCCGACGGTCCGCTGTAACTTCCGGCGACGGCTTGCGCCTGTCCCTTCGGATCCCCGTATGTCGTCGATGCGATGATAATGAGCAGCACGACCGCCAGTTTCCGCATGAGCATGTCCTCCACACGCTGATACGTCCGGACAGGGCGGGGGTTGACGTTAAGCTGTGAACTTCCGTGTGCGGTCCGGTGACCGCGGAAGTTCATGACCGTTCCAGATTCCGCACCCTCTCGAGCAACTGTTCCGGGGTGGCCTCGAACGTCCGGGCGATCGGCTCCGCGTGAATCGCGTCGTGCAGGGTGCCACCCATGTCCTCGAGGATCGGCGCGAGCGCGGACGCACGCCATTGCTGCTCGGTCGATGAGATGAAGTGATCGGTGACGTCGCAGTTCGCGTCCGTGCGGCCGGCCGGGCTGGTGAGAAAGACCAGCACGCGCTCGACTGCCGCGTGCAGCGCTACGTCGTCGCCGAACGCGCCGTAGACATCGCGCAGCAGAGGCTCGAGCTCGCGCGACACGCGGCGGAAACGAACGGCGGCACGGTAGAGTGCGTCGAAGTCGGTCATGGCGACCAGTTGGCGGTTGGCGGTTGGC
>CAZLGP010000137.1:0-3220 GCA_964558905.1 uncultured Thermoanaerobaculia bacterium
ATCGAAGGTAATGAAGGCTGACCCTCGTATTCTGGAGCCGCGAGCGGCGCGGGGCGATCGGGGCCCCGCAAGCGAAGCGGCGTGGAGCGGGGCGAGGGGCCCCCGCGACTGAGAATGGATCCGCACCTCGTCCGTAACTTCTCCATCATCGCCCACATCGATCACGGCAAGTCGACCCTGGCCGATCGCTTTCTGGAGGTGACCGGGGCGCTGCAGCCTCGCGAGATGGAAGCGCAGGTGCTCGACACGATGGATCTCGAGCGCGAGCGCGGCATCACGATCAAGGCGCATCCGGTGCGCCTCAACTACACGGCGCGCGACGGGCGGGTCTACGTGCTGAACCTGATCGATACGCCGGGGCACGTGGACTTCTCCTACGAGGTCACGCGGTCGCTGGCCGCGTGCGAAGGCGCCGTCCTTCTGATCGATGCGTCTCAGGGCGTCGAAGCGCAGACGCTCGCGAACAGCTACCTGGCCATCAACAACAACCTGGCCATCCTGCCGGTGATCAACAAAGTCGATCTTCCCTCGGCGGAGCCGGAGCGCGTCCGCGAGCAGATCGAGAACGTCATCGGTCTCGACGCTCACGACGCCGTGCTGGCCTCCGCCAAGGCAGGCATCGGGGTCGAGGAGATCCTCGACAAGATCATCACCCACATCCCGCCGCCGGCCGGAGATCCCCACGGACAGACGCGCGCGCTCCTGTTCGACTCCTGGTACGACCCCTATCGCGGCGTCGTGTGCATGGTGCGCGTGGTCGACGGCGAGCTCCGCAAGGGGATGAAGGTCGTGTTCATGTCCACGGGCCGCGAGTACGAGGTCGCGGAGCTGGGCATCTTCACGCCGAAGCCGAAGGTCGTCAACGCGCTGGGCGTCGGCGAGGTCGGCTTTTTCTTCGCGAACATCCGCGACATCGTCCAGGCCAAGATCGGCGACACCATCGCCCAGGTGCGGCAGCATCCCACGCCGCTGCCCGGGTTTCAGGAAGTGAAGCCGATGGTTTTCGCCGGGCTCTTTCCGATCAACACGGAGGACTACGAGAACCTCCGCGATGCAGTCGCGAAGCTCAAGCTCAACGACGCCTCGTTCTCCTACGAACCGGAGAACTCCGTCGCACTCGGATTCGGCTTCCGCTGCGGATTCCTCGGTCTGCTGCACATGGAGATCATCCAGGAGCGTCTGGAGCGCGAGTTCAACCTCGAGCTCCTGACGACCGCGCCGGGCGCGCGCTATCGGGTCACGCTCACGGACGGCGAAGTCATCGAAGTCGAGAACCCGCAGAAGCTGCCCGACCCCTCGTACATCGCGATGATCGAGGAGCCGTTCTTCGAGGTCACCATCCTGACGACCGACGAGTTCGTCGGTCCGATTCTGGCGTTGGCCATCGACCGGCGCGGCACCCAGAAGAAGCTGGAGTACGTCGCCGCCAACCGGGTGATGATCGTGTACGACATGCCCCTCAACGAGGTCATCCTCGACTTCTTCGACAAGCTCAAGTCGATCTCGCGCGGCTACGCCTCGCTCGACTATCAGTTCATCGGCTATCGCGAGAGCGATCTCGTGAAGATGGACATCCTCGTCAACGGCGAGCCGCTGGATGCGCTGTCGCTGATCGTGCACAAGGACAAGGCCTTCCCTCGCGGGAAGATGCTCGTCGAGAAGATGAAGGAGTTCATCCCCCGGCAGATGTTCGAGGTCGCGCTGCAGGCCGCCATCGGCAACCGCATCGTCGCGCGAGAGACCGTCAAGGCGCTGCGCAAGAACGTGCTCGCAAAGTGCTACGGCGGCGACATCACCCGCAAGCGCAAGCTCCTCGAAAAGCAGAAGGAAGGCAAGAAGCGGATGAAGCGGGTGGGGAAGGTCGAGATTCCGCAGGAGGCATTTCTGGCGGTGCTCAAGATCGACTAGCCGGCACGGCCGGCGGCGCGGGTTGCTCCGCCTTACGGCACGTCGGCGGATGCACTCACCCGTGGCGGCGTCGGGCGGCGCAGCGCGCCTGACGTTCGTCGAAAGCGTGACCAGGGCCGCACCGGCCGTTGCTTCCATGAGGGTGTCATCCTGAGCCGCGTAGACGGCGAAGGACCTTCTCCGTTGCGTGCTGGAAGGTCCTTCGCTGTCTACGCAGCTTCTAAGGATGACACCGTTTCTGACGCGCACGCTCCTAGCCGGCACGGCCGGTTGCGCTGGTTGCTCCACCTTGCGGCACGTTACGGATGCAGTCATCGGTCGCGGCTTTCATCCTGACCTTTCGCCTTTCCGCCACGTGACGCCGGTCACGTCCATACGAATAACTGGCACGGTTCCAGCTCAAGGCTGATTTCGACGCCGCACTAGCGGCACGAATTCAAACGTCTTTGACAGTGCCGTTGATGTTGTCGTCGAGGTGATCGCCGCACCCCGCACTCCCACCGACGGCGGGGGGCTGACCATGAAATCCTCGAAGCTGTTTCTCGCGCTCATCGCATCGATCGTTCTCATTCACGCCGCGGCGGCCACCGCCGCGGGGATCGACATGAACGATCCTCGTCGCGCCATCGGCCATGAAGCCAACGTCCGCGTCGACGCACAGCTCGTCCGCGACACCGTTTCGCCGGGTGCTCCGATCGGCGTCCTGTACCAGATCCAGAATCTCTCCAATTCAACCGTGGCCATCGCCGCGAAAGTGAGCGATGCCAGCTACGACGAAGACACGCGGACGATCACTCTCGCGGTCGGTTCCGAGGTGCCGCCCGATGGCAACATGCCCCAGATGGTCGTCATCCCCCCGGGAGAGAAGAAGCTCCTGCAGGCCTCGGCGACGCCGAATCTGCAGGCCGCGGCGTTGCGCGCCGCATTCGTGGCAGCACCGCGCTACGTGCGGGTGAAGGTCGCGATCATGCGCGACATCCGGCCCTTCGTCGCGCTCATTGAGGAACAGGACGGGCGCACGAAAACCCCCCTCTCGGATGAGTTGTTCGAGAAATGGTTCGAGTGCAACGACACGATCTTCCTGAACTCCGTTCCGGTGCAGTTCGTGCCGTCCCGGCCGAGCGGCGCCGAAAGCGCCTCCGTTGGCCGGATGCGCGGCGGGATCTAAGTACAGCGCCCCGAAGGTTGGTGTCCGGTCTTTGCGGCGGCGACCGGCCATCTGCTTCGTTGCCGCTCCTCCACGATGTCCCCGCATCGCCTCGTCGCGGCGCCTCGCATCTGGCCGATCGGCGCTCGCAAATACCGGACGCCA
>CAZLGP010000138.1:0-6364 GCA_964558905.1 uncultured Thermoanaerobaculia bacterium
GTCGCCTTGCCGGCCGTACAGGCTGCAGGACGAGGAGAAGAGGAAGCGCGCGACGCCCGCCTCGGCGGCGAGCTCGGCGATCCGCACCGAGGCGCGGTGGTTGATGTCGTACGTAAGCTCAGCGTTCACGTTGCCGAGCGGGTCGTTCGAGAGGGCGGCCAGATGGATGACGGCGTCGAACCCCTCGAGGTGCTCCCGCTGGACATCCCGCACGTCGACGCGCAGGGTCGGCACTTCCCGAGGCTCGGGGCCGAAGTCGCAACCGGCATAGAGATCGGTATCCAGACCGACCACCGCGTGCCCGCGCTCAAGCGCGAGGGGTGTCAGCACCGATCCGATGTACCCGCGATGTCCGGTGATCAGCACTTTCACGGTTCGTTCTCCCTCTGTCCTGGTGCGTTTGTTTCTCGAAATCGCGGCGCGGAATGGCCACCACGGTCGACCGAATGCCCATCACCGTTCGCGGCAAGCGCTCACCCGAAGGCCGTCCTCATCTCCTCGCGAAGGCGGTCGACCAGGCGGCCCGCGGGCAGCGTCACATCGGCGTACGTGATTGGCGTGTCGATCGCGACATCCCGCTGGAGGACGCAGCCCTCCGCCACGCCCATCGGCAGCAGGTCTTCCGCCCGGCAGGTCTCGTAGTTGTCGATCAGCGTGTAGGCGGTGTAGCCGCCGATCCCGTCCAGCGTCTCGCCGGCCTTGAGATCGCGCTTCGCGATCGCGATGGCATCGCAGTAGGGCCGGTCCTTTGGCGTGATCGTCGCGTCATGCAGCAGGACGGCCCGCGCCACCGTGATCGGGATCTCTAGCTGCGGTAGATGGAAGGGCGTGTAGAACACGTAGAACGGACCGTCGCCCATCTTCAGGTACTTCAGGAAGTCCATCTTCAGCGGCGCGTCTGAGTACCCCACGACGAATGCGCCGGTGTGCGGTGCCGCGCCGAGCAGAAAGTCGACGATCCCTTTGCCGGGCTGGAAGGCGCCTTCCGGGAAGTGCTCGAGGCAGGTCCGGACATCATCGCAAGCCGGACCGTACATCCCCCGCCGGCCCACGCCGAAGCCCAGGCCGTTGGCCAGGACCGTGAGTTCCATCGAGAGCTTTGTGCCGTCGACGAACGAGGTCATCATGTGCGGCTTCTGGTTATTGGCCTCCGCGAAGCCGCGCTGCGTCTCCGGCGTGCGATGGACGTCGTAGAAGCCTTTCAGGTTTCCCGCGCCCACAACCTCGAGCCCGATCGTGGACACGAACCGGCTGAGGTTCCGAGCGACACCGGGCTCGTCCCCGTCGGTGTTGGAGTAGATCACGCCGTGCTGGTCGGCATAGCACTTGAGGATTGGGCCGACCGTCGCGTCCATCTCGCAGTTCAGGACGATCGTGTGCTTGCCTGCCTTGATCGATTCGAGCGCCGCCCATGCGCCGTACTCGACCTCGCCCGTGGTCTCGATGATCGCCTCAATGCCCTCGCAGCCGAAGAGCACTTCCGCATCATCGGTGATGCAGTAATCGTGCCGCTCGATTGCGGTCTGAAGCTCGCTCGATGAGCTGACTCGGCGCACGTGCTCGACGCCCGCGGCGTGATACACGTTCTCCGCGTTCGACAGCGTGCGGTTGGCGATCGCGACCAGGTGGATGCCGGGAAACGAGCTGACGATCTGCGCCGCGACGTGCTTGGCGCTGTAACCGGCGCCGATCATCCCCACCCGGATCGGATTGCCCGCGGCGACTCGTGCTGCGAGCGCGGTATCGACGATGATCATGTGCCCCACTCCATCGGTGTCCCGGAGCGGCTCATCCGCTGAAGTCCGGCCAGGTCTTGTCGTTGTCCGAAAGCACGCGAATCTCAGCGGGCCATTCGATGGCGAACGCCGGATCGTTGTAGCGCACGCCGCTCGCCGACTCCGGACGATAGAACTCGCTCGTGTGGTAGGAGATCTCTGTGTCGTCTCTGAGCGTCAGGTACCCGGTCGCGCAACCCTCGGGCACGTAGAGCATGGTGGCGTTTTCCTGGTTGAGCTCAATCCCAAACCAATCTTTGTACGTCGCCGACTCCGGTCGTAGGTCCACAATCACGTCGAATATCGCGCCCCGCGAGCAGCGCACGATCTTCACCTCTTCGTGCGGCGCGCGCTGAAAGTGCAGCCCGCGAAGCGTGCCCGCTGATGTGCTCACGCCGATGTTCGACTGCACGATCCGCGAGACCAGGCCGAGGTTCTCGTACTCTTCTTTGCACCACAGGCGCCCGAAAAAGCCGCGTTCGTCGCCCAGGCGCTTCACATCAATCACGTAAGCCCCCGTGATCGGGGCGCGGGTGAATTCCATGGACTCCTGTTCTAGCTTCCCGCGTCCGCGCGGGTGCGACTGATGCCCGGTGAGAGCACAACTTTGCGTGCATGGAAGGCCTCAGCGTAGCCGCTTGCGGCCGCCGCCTCGATCCCCCGCAGTCGCATCAAGCCACGGAACGTCTCGGCTGTGAACCAGCGCTTGTCCGACTGGGACGGGAAGTGCTGTTCGAGCAGCGCGACCTTGCGTCGCACGTGCTCGTCGCTCACAGGGACGAAGCTGTTCGGCTGTCCGAGATCTCCGTCGTACTTCGGGATCTCGTACTCGAGAATGAGGTGGTCGCGAAACGTATTCCATGTGAGCTCGCTCACCAGACGGTGATCCTGGTGCCGGTCTCGTTCGTGGTGCGTCAGAATCAGGTCGGGCGGTGCGATCGTGCGCTTGACGCGCTCGAATGCCTCCTTCACGGCAGCCCCCTCGTAGGGCAGAAACGACGTGCGAAACCCCTCCACGACGACGCGCGCACCCGCGGCGCCCTCGAGGAACGCCGCTGCGCTCGCGTGCGCTTCGGCCGCTCGCTGCTTATCCGAGGTGAGCACGACCCAGTCGAACTCGACCGGCGTCCCGCAGGCGATCAATCCCAAGATCGTGGCGCCCGCACCGATCTCGATGTCGTCGCAGTGGGCCCCGAACGCGAGCACACGCAGCGGTCGATCCGGCGCCGTCAGCGCGAGCGGCAGCATCAGGCAACCGGCGCCGTGGTGGGCTCGGTGGCGCGGTCCCAGACCCGCCACGGAGCGCCGTTGGCCGAGATCTCATCGAGGCGCTGCTTGTCCTTCAAGGTGTCCATCGCCATCCAGAAGCCGTCGTATCGGTAGGCGATCAGTTTCTGCTCGCCGATCAGTCGGTGGAACGGCTCCTCAACGAGTTCCTCGCCCGGCCGGAGATAGTCGAAGATGCTCGGCCGGAAGACGAAGAAGCCGCCGTTCATGCGGATGTCCGCCTGCGTGAAGCTGACGATGTCTCGGACTGTCCCGGCCTCATCGACATCGACGAGGTGGCCGGGGTAGCTCGAGCGTACGGCGACGAAGATGCCGACTGCGTCGTGGGCTTCGAAGTGCGCGATCACCTCGGGTAGCGGAAGATCGGTCAGACCATCCGCGTAGTTGGCGAGGAATCGCTCCTCGTGGTGGACGTAGTCCTTCACCGCGAGCAGGCGCTGACCGATGTTGCTCTCCAGGCCGGTCTCGACGAACTCGATGTTCCAGTTTTCGACATCGCTGTCCGGAATGAGGCGCTCCTGCGCGAAGTACTCACGGATGGCGTCGCCCTTGTAGCCGAGGCAGAGGATGAAGTCGCGGTGCCCGTGCGTCGCGTAGTAGCGCATCAGGTGCCACAGGATCGGCCGACCGCCCAGGGGGATCAGGGGCTTCGGAAGCGTGGCCGATACATCACGAATCCGCAGACCCTGGCCACCGCAAAACAGGACGACTTTCATGCGGCCCTCCATTCGCCGTGATCGAGGATCCGGAGCTCGGGCAGAAAGGTGACGAATCGGCCACCCCACGTCTCGATGTACGAGTGCTGCGCGGCGATTTCGTCCCTCAAGTTCCACGCCATGATCACCACCAGATCCGGCTGGGTCTCGCGGAGATGATCGGTCGGCATGATCGGGATCTGCGCCCCGGGGGTCAGGCGTCCATGCTTCCCCGGGTTGCGATCGACGGCGTAGTCGATGAAGTCAGTGCGGATCCCGCAGTAGTTGAGGAGGGTGTTGCCCTTGCCTGGAGCCCCGTACGCAGCCACCCGCTTGCCGGCGTTCTTGGCGGAGATCAGAAACTGGAGGATGTCCCGCTTCGCGGCGATCACGCTCTCCTGGAAACGCGTGTACGTCTCCAACCGCTCGACGCCGTAGTCGCGCTCTCGAGCGCGCAGCGACTGCAGGCGGTCGGTCTCCTGATGGGTGGTGTTTGCCTCGAGGCACGCGTACACGCGGAGCGACCCACCATGGGTGGGCAGTTCCTCCACATCCATCACCCTGAGCCCGTTGCGTGCAAGGATGGTCTCCACGGTGAGCAGCGAGAAGTAAAAGAAGTGCTCGTGGTAGATCGTGTCGAACTCGCGCCCCTCGATGAGCGGAAGGAGGTGCGGAAACTCGAGCGTGAGGACCCCTTCGGGCTTCAGCACATGGGCGATGCCCCCGACGAAGTCATGAACATCCGGACACTGCGCGAGGACGTTGTTTCCGATCACCAGATCGGCGAAACGGGCCTCTCGCGCGAGCTCTTTCCCGATCTCGACGCCGAAGAACCTCGTGAGCGTGGGTACGCCGGCGTCGCGCGCTACCGCCGCGACGTTCGCGGCGGGCTCGATGCCCAGGCAGGGAATGCCGAGCTCCACAAAGTTACGGAGCATGTAGCCGTCGTTACTCGCGAGCTCGATGACGAAGGAGTCGGACGTGAGCCCGAAGCGCCTGGCGGCCATCTGCGCGTATGCGCGACAGTGCGCCAGCCACGAGTCTGAGTAGGACGAAAAGTACGCGTAGTCCGTGAAGATCACTTCTGGCGAGAGTGAAGAGGGGGCCTGCACCAGAAAGCACTCCGAGCACACGTATGCGCGCAACGGGTAGAAGCTCTCGGGGGCGAGCGCAGACGGGAGTGCGAAGCTCTCACACGGCGGCTGCATGCCGAGGTCTGCGAAGAGCACCTCGAGCGGTGCAGAGCATGACGCGCAGGCCGGCGCTTCGATCCTCGGCTCGGTCTGCGCGATATCGGGTTGACGAACCACAGTCAGCGAACCTCCTTGGCCAGGACGCGACCGAGTGGCTGTGCACCGGCACACTGGCGAGTGTGAACTGGGACTCCGGAATGTGTAGCGAACCCGCGGGGCACGGCCTTCAGACGCACTTCTGCGGCGTCCTGGCTCCCCACGATTGCGTCGGAGTGACGCGCTGAGCCCACCTCGATTCCGACTTAACGTCGAGTCGGTTGCCCCGGAGTTGAGCGACCGTCGCGTTTGTCGTCGATCGGTGGTGACGCTCCCGAGATCGGGGCGGTCGGCGACCTAGCTCCGGCTGGCCCGAACGATCGAGAGTCCGCGGCGCGCGGCGCGGGATGCACAGATCCGCGCGTAGTGGGCGAGCAAACTCAGGCGATCATTTCGCGACAGGGATGACCGATTGATCGCCCGCGCGAGCTCCACGTAGTGCCGCCAGAGCCCGAGCTCGGCGGCAAGGCGGCCGCCACGCGACGGGTCATGGAACTGCTGCTGTGTCAACGCGAACTCGGTACGCGTGACGTCTGCCTGGAAGTTCTGCCATGACAGCGCGTCCGGGTGTCTGCGGATGACGCTCAGCGACTCGGGGAGTTGCACCACGTCACCGGCCAGCGTGAGCTCCAGCACCACGATCCAGTCCGCGCCGCTGTACCCCCCCATCGGTCGAATCTGCCTGGCGATCGACGTGCGGGTGAGCCCGAAAATACCGACCGTGCAGATCAGGTCGAGTCCGTGCTGCCGGTCGAACAGCGCATCGAGCATCTGGCGCCCGCGCTGCAACGAGTCGCCTGGCCAGTGGGCAAGATGTCCTCCCTCGTCGAACGTGAGAAACGTCTGCCCGTGCTCGTCGATGAAGCGCGTGCGCGGATAGACCAGCGCCGCCCGGGGATGCGCCTCCATCGCGGCTACAGAAAGACCGAGCAGCTCCGGGTCACAGAGGTCGTCGTCGGCGAACCACTTGAAGTACTCGCCCTTCGCAAGGTCCAGCACCCGGTTCCAGTTGTAGGCGGCCCCGCGATTGACCTCGCTGCGCTCGTAGCGGACGCGTGGGTCGCGCGCCGCGAACTCGCGGCAGAGCCGCTCGGTGTCATCCGTCGAACCGTTGTCAGCGATCACAATCTCGAAGTCGGCGAACGTCTGCGCGAGCACGGACTCGACTGCATCGACGAGCCAGGGGAGTCCGTTGTAGACGGGCAGGCCGACGGTGACACGCGGCGAGGGCGCGTGCTGATCATGGGGTGCGGCGGCGGCCGTTCGGGCCGGGGCTTCGATCGTCATACGGATCCTCCTGTGACGCCACGCCGGGCTG
>CAZLGP010000139.1:0-9602 GCA_964558905.1 uncultured Thermoanaerobaculia bacterium
GGATCCGGAGGGCCATGTGGTGTTCATCCGCCACGTGGCCTTAGCCCGCATTTCTCACAGCCTTTCTGCTGCGACAGCCGATAGCGGCCTGTCTGCTTCGCCGCACGACGATTTCGCTCCTCAACATAGTGTCAACTATGCTTTCGGCGCGAAATCGCCGTGCGACTCGCATCCAGGCCACTCTCGGCTGTCTCGCGACGAAAGGCTGTGAGAAATGCGGGCCAGACGGACCGATGACGTTTTCTTGTTCGCCGATGGGGCAGCCGGCGCGGCCGGCTGCGCTGGCTGCTCCGCCTTACGGCACGTCACTGAACTTTCGACCGCCGCGCTTCGGGCGGCGTAACGCACCCGACGTTCTACCGAGCAGATTCCCACGATCACTCGATCAGAGGGGAAGATCCGTGTACAGCATCGAGAGGTCGAGCGCGGGGCCGGAGGCGAGCTTCACGATGCCTTCCCGTACTTCGTGGTACTCCCAAGCCCCTGATGGCATACGGCGATAGATCTCGACGCGCGGATCCTGACCGACGAGGACGTACTCCTGGAGCGCGGGGAGGCGTTGGTAGTGCATCCACTTGTTTCCCCGATCGCCTTTCTCGGTCGTCACGGACAGAACCTCGACGATGAGGACCGGGTTCGTGATGGTCGTGCGCGCCGCGTCCTCGGGGTCATACTCGATCGAGCCACAAACCATCGATGCGTCCGGGTATGTGGCGCGGCCCGTCGCCATGATGCGGATTCTCATGTCGGATTGGAAAACCGTACAGCCGGGCTCGCGCGTCGTTCTCAGTGCGGTGACGACGTTTGCGGCCAAGGCGCTGTGCCTCGCCGTCCCGCCAGCCATCGCCAGAATCTCGCCGGCATCGAACTCGTGCTTCATCTCGCTGTCGCGTTCGATGGCGAGATAGTCGGCGAATGTGTAGTCGTGATGCGATGGCGTCGGAGAGGATGTCATCACGATCAAGGGTAACTCACGGCCGTCACTGGCGACACTAGCACCCTCCTTACCCGCGAGGTCGCGGCCGACTCCCGGAAGCCTGGCCGCGGACGATCGAAGCGGTGATGTGGACCTGGTGCGCCCAGTAGGATTCGAACCTACGACCTTCAGCTCCGGAGGCTGACGCTCTATCCAGCTGAGCTATGGGCGCCTGAGTGAGGCGGCGGCAAGATACCTCGCCGTCGTACGGGAGCGCAACAGATCCCTCGCGCCGAAAATTTTCCGGACTGGAGCCGTCGAGGCAACTTCGCCGCGAAATGCCGGCGAGCGGATAGGTCGTTCCTCCATTTCGGAGGAACGACCTGTGGCCACGTTGAACATCAAGAATTTCCCTGACCGGCTGTATCGCAGCATCAAGCTGCGTGCAGGAAGGAACCGCCGATCCATTTCGCAGGAAGTCGTTCAAATCCTCGACGATGCGGTGACGGTGCCGCCGCGTGTGTCGCTGATCGAGCTCGAAGAACTCGGCAAGGAACTTTGGGAGAAGGCGCTGGGCGGAAGAGATGCTTCCGATCACGTCGGCGAAGAGCGTGAGTCGTGGGGCTGATCGCGGCCATCGGAGTCGGTCCGGTTGCCATCGATACCTCGATCTTCATCTACTCCATCGAGCAGCATCCCCGCTATCTTCTTGCGATTCTCCAGCTCGAGACCTTCGTTCTTTCCGGCTGATCGTCAAAACGTCCACATGTCCGCGCTGCGGTTGGAGCGAGTGAGGCGGTCATTGTCTCTCCTCTGTCATGCGCCTTGCAGTTGTTCTCGAAAACCAAGGCCGGCGTACCTCGAAGCCGGCTCGTCCGGAGGATTTCTCTTGAAACTGCGAATTGCCGTAGCGGCGTTTCTGCCGCTCATCGGGTGTGGAGTGGATCGGGGAAGTGGGGAGGCAGTCCGGCAGAGCGTTGCGGTGACGGAGAGCGTCTCGCGCGAGACGTTCTCGCTGGGCACGGCGGTGACACCGAGCGGCGCGGTGCCGAAAGGCGCGGCCGGGGAGACGTTCACGCGCGGCGGCGAGGTCTTCCTGTCCGTCAACGTCAGCAGAGCGAGCACGGATCAGCTGGTGGCGGTCGAATGGCTCGGTCCGTCCGGCGAGGTGCTCCACCGTGACGAGCGACGCGCGCCTCAGGGAACGCAGTACGTGTCGTTCTCGTCGGGCGGGATGGAGGAATGGCCGCCCGGAGCGCACCGCGCAGTGGTGGTGATCGACGGGCGCCGGGTGAGCGAGAAGGCGTTCATGGTGCTGTGAATGCGGAGCGCCGTCTTCCAGGCGGCCCAGGTTGTCGCGAGTGCGGCCGGCAGGATGCCGGCGTAGCGGCCGGCTGGAAGCCGGCGCTCCGCTCGCGGCGCTCGGCGTGCCTCACGGCGTGTAGCGGCGCGCTTGTACGACCTCGGCGGAGCTGATGCTCATCGCGGCGAGGCGGCGGATCACGGCGAGGTCGTTGGGCGTCGTCGCGCGCTCGTAGGCGCGGCGCAGCATCTCGACCTCCGCGGGAGTCGTGTGGGCGGAGATCGTGAAGCCGTCGTCGGGCTGTTCCGCGCTGGGCGTCGTGACTTCGCGCCAGCGTCCGAGACGGTATTCGTGGCGGACGAACGTCGTGCCCGCCGGCGCCGGAGCCGAGCGAGCGGCGATCGGCGGGATGCCGCGGGCGTTGGCTTTCTGTTCATCGAGCGCGAGCTCGACGTGATGCTCGATCATCCGCCGCAACGTGAACGCGGAGACGCCCGCGGCCCGGGTGATGGTCAGTCCCGAGTGATAGATCGCGCGCGTGCCGGCCTTGTCAGCCGACCGATACAATGCCGTCCGCACGATCGAGCACTGCAGCTCGAGGGGGCGGCCGTCCCATTCCGCGCGCACGACACAGGACGCCGTCACCCGGCCGATCTCGTCCTGATGCATCACCCGCAGGCCGCGCAGGGAGACGTCGACGATGAACGCGCGCGTGCCGTCGATCGCCGCCCGCAGCGGCTGCGGCAGCCGAATGCGCTGAACGCCGCGCCGTTCGGGACTGTCGGACGATTCACTCATGGCCGGCGCTCTTCCTGTTCGTGCTACTCGACCGTCACCCCATCCAGATCCGGAGGCTCCGGGTACTTCATCTTCAGCCTCTCCAGCGCCTTCACGACGGCGCCGGCGACGATGAAGTCGCGCATCGATTTCCGGTCCGCGGGGACGATCTGCCACGGCGCCCATTTTGTCGACGTCGTTTCGAGCACGTCCTCGTACGCGCGCTGGTAGTCGTCCCAGAGCTTACGCTCCTCGAGATCGCCGTGCTGGAACTTCCAGCGCTTGGTCGGATCGTCGAGCCGGGCCTGCAGGCGCTCGCGCTGCTCGTCGGGGCTGAGGTGGAGGAAGAACTTGAGGATGGTCGTGCCTTCGTCGGCGAGCATCCGCTCGAACGCGTTGATCTGCTCGTAGCGCTTCTTCCAGACGCTCTTCGGAACGAGCGAGTGTACGCGCACGACCAGCACGTCCTCGTAATGGCTGCGGTTGAACACGACGAGCTCTCCGCGCGCGGGGACGTGTGCATGGACGCGCCAGAGGTAATCGTGAGCGAGCTCGCGCTCGGAGGGCTTCCGGAACGAGACCACCCGCACGCCCTGGGGGCTGACCTCGCGCAGGACCTTGCGGATCGTACTGTCCTTCCCGGCAGTATCCATGCCCTGCAGGACGATCAGCACCTTGTGCCTGTTCTCCGCGTAGAGGAGCTCCTGCAGCTCGCCGATGCGAAAGGCGAGCTTCGCGGTCGCCTCATGGGTCTTCGCTTTGTCGCCGGGGGCGGTGGTGGGGTGATCGGAGAGTCTCATCGGTGTGGCTTCTTTTTCGAGAATCGGTCGAACGGTTTCTGTGGCGGGCGCGCGGTCCGCGGTTTTCGCTCTTCGAATCGGGGTGGTGCGGGTCGCCGCCGAGGTGCCTCTTCGCGCATCGCCGCGACGCGGATGTTCAAGGCCTTCCCGCGGAAGCGCTTCTTTCCCACTTTCGCGATCACGGTCTCCACGTAGCGCTCGGGGATGCCGACGTACGTGACGTCGTCCTGGATCTCGATCGGACCGATCTCCCGGCCGGGGACGTCGGCCTCGTTGGCGATGGAGCCGACGATGTCGGCCGGACGGATGCCGTCGTGGCGGCCGATGGCGATGGACATGCGGACGGTCCTGTCGAGTGTTCCGGTCGACGAGTCTTCCTGTCGTCGAGGCTTGGAGTCATCGAGACGACGTCCTGGCGACTCGACGACCGGACGACTCGTCGGCTCGTCGCGCTCTTCCTCGCGCGCCTTCACCAGCGCCTTCGAGCCGTTTGCGATCCTCGCCGCGGCCGCGGCCACATCCGCCATGTCGAACGGGCCTTCCTCGGCCAGCTGCTCGACGAGCTCGACGTACATCTCGAGATCGCCTTCCTGGATCGTCTTGCGGACCGTCTCCTTGAACACCGAGATCCGTTTCGCCGCGACGTCGGCGCGCGTCGGAAACTTCATCGGCTTGATGGGAGATCCGGTGAAGCGCTCGATCTCCCGCATCATCTTCCGCTCGCGCGGCGTGATGAACATCGTGGCCACTCCTTTGCGGCCGGCCCGGCCGGTGCGTCCGATGCGGTGGACGTACGCTTCCACGTCGTACGGCACGTCGTAATTCACGACGTGCTCGATCTGCTCGACGTCGAGACCGCGCGCGGCGACGTCGGTGGCCACGACGATCTCAACCTGTCCCGCGCGGAGGCGACGGATGACCGCCTCGCGCAGGGGTTGGCTCATGTCGCCGTGCATCGCGACCGCCGCGAATCCGCGCGCCTCCAGCTTCTCGGCGAGGTCCGCGGAGCCGGTCTTCGTGCGCCGGAAGACCAGGACGGCCTCCGCCGGCTCGAGCTCGAGGATCTGCGTGAGCACCTCCAGCTTCTGTCCCTCGGAGACGTTCAGGAAACGCTGCTCGATCGCCGGGGTGTTGATCTTGTGATGCTCGATCTCCACGCGCTCCGGGTTGCGCTGGTGGCGTTTCGCGATGCGCAGGACCTCGTCCTGCATCGTCGCGGAGAAGAGCGCGGTCTGCCGCTCGGCGGGAAGCGCTCCGAGGATCTTCTCCATGTCGTCGATGAAGCCCATCTTCAGCATCTCGTCGGCCTCGTCGAGGACGACGATGCGGATGTGCGAGAGATCGAGGCTGCCGCGGTCGAGGTGATCGATGAGGCGTCCGGGCGTGCCGACGACGACGTGCGCGCCGCGCTCGAGGCGCTTGAGCTGCGGCACGATCGGCGCGCCGCCGTAGACCGGGATGACGCTCACGTGCTCCATCTTCGCCGCGTACGAGTGCACCGCCTCGGCCACCTGCATCGCCAGCTCGCGCGTCGGCGTGAGCACGAGCGCCTGGGTCTTCTTCAGCTTCGGATCGATCTTCTCGAGGATCGGCAGCGCGAACGCCGCGGTCTTACCCGTGCCCGTCTGCGCCTGCCCGATCAGATCGCGCCCGGCGAGCAGAAGCGGGATCGTCCGCTCCTGAATCGGAGTCGGCGCCTCATAGCCGAGGGAGACGAGGACGTCCACGATCTCGGGACGGAGACCGAGGTCTACGAAGGTGGTCATCCGTGGATCATATGACGGCAGGACCGATGGGTGAGGAGGCGGACGACGCGCAAGCGAAAGCACGGACGTCTGATCGCTTCGAACCTTCGGCACGGCACGGCACGGCGCTATGCAGTTGTTGCGTACAGCCATCGCTGAAAGCGCGATGAAACGTTTTTGCCTCGGCCGACACTACTGGGATTGAGGCTGAGCCCCGGCTCCCTCGATTCGTGGATTCATGGAGGAGTGTTGATGGCCCAGGAGCCTGTATTCCGTTTCCTCGCCTTGCGTCAGCCCCGGAAGAAATCGTCCACACAGAAGAAGGTCAAAGGGTCGAAGCTCGTCGGCTTCGCCGTGACGGCCAAACTGCCGCCACTCGCGCAGCACACGGCGTCCATCCCGGCCGGTCGGCGCACCGAGGAGATCGTGACGCGAGCCGCGCTTCAGGCGCGCGCGTCGGAGCGCTATGTCCGGAGAATCGACGGACTCCCGCTCGATCTGGGCCCGCTGTTCGCTTGGGCGGACCGCAACGGCCGTACCGCGGGGAATGAGCTCGATCTCGGCGCCTTCGTGAAAGAGGCCTATGACCGGACGCCGGCGCAGTTGGTGGAGTCGGAGCCGTTCGGGGAAACCGCGGACCGTCTCGCGGAGACGATCTATGCCGATGCCCTGCTCGACGCGGACGAAGAAGAGCCGGGCCGCGACGACATTGCCCGGGCCATCAAGCTGCTGCACCTCGTCCGCGAAGTCGCCGAGGACCCGGAGACGCTCGACGGCGACGAAGCGCTGAACGACCATCTGGCGCGCATGGTGGTGACGATCCCCGATCCGGAGATCGATCGTCCCGCGCCCGCGGATCCGCCGATGCTTCCGCCGGAACCGGATGAGACGGAGGAGACGGCGAAGCGGCGCGAGGAGCTACGCAAGCTCGTCGAGGCTCGCGACGAGCTCGAGGCGGTGTTGGACCGGCAGGACGCGGTCGAAGGGAAGACGCAGTCGTCCACCGATACCCCGGCCACCATGTCCGCGAGGGCCGAGCGGACCGTCACCGCTCCCTCGACCCGCACGCGGAGTCTCTCCATCCGCCGGCGGAAACTGGTCTTGTCGCGCGGCGCCGCCGAGGGGCTCTCCGAGGGCACGAGGAGCACGCTTGCGACGATGAAGATCGACCTGCAGAGCGCCGACCCCCGCGGCGCGCTGACCGCGATCGAGAACCGGATCGACTACACCGCGGCGGCCCTGCCTGGACCGCGGGCGTCGTCGCAGATCCTCGCGTTCGGTGGCCTGACCATCGACCGGCAGCGGTTCATGAGATCGCACGCGGGAGCCATCGGCAAAGTGGATCTCGCCGCCGTGAAGAAGGAAGTCCACAAGTTCCACGCCGGCGTCGGCGACCTGCTGCTCGTCAAGCAGGACCTCAAGGCCTACGAGCTCGGCGATTTTGCGCACGTCGAGAACGTGATGATGGGCGAAGCGCGGGAGCGCGAGCACCGCCGCCTGAACGTCCGCGAGGAGACCACGATCTTCGAAACGGAGCGCGAGAAGCAGACCGACCGCGACCTCCAGACCACCGACCGCAACGAGATGCTCAACGAGTCCTCCAGCGCGGTGAAGTCCCACTTCGGATTGGAGTCCGGCACCGAGATCTCCGCCTCCTACGGCCCGGTGGCGAAGATGAGCGCGAGCCTGAAGGTCGGCTTCAGCACGGACCTCGAGGTGACCCAGAAGAAGGCCGTCAAGTCCTCGCGCGAGGCGACCGAGAAGATCACCGAGAAGCTGCGGGAGAAGGTCCGCGAGGAGCGGAAGGTGCGCGTCCTCGAAGAGACCGAGGAGAAGAACAAGCACAAGTTCGACAACACCGTCGAGCCGAAGGGCCACATCCGCGGCATCTACCGCTGGTTGAATAAGGTCTACGACGCGCAGGTCTACAACTACGGCCAGCGGATGATGGTCGAGTTCATCGTCCCCGAGCCGGCGGCCTTTTTCCTCTGGGCCGTGATCGAGGGTGCCGGCGACGATGTCGGCATCCCCAAGCCCGAGCCCCCGGAATTCGACGGCAAGCCGCTGCAGGCGCGGAACCTGACGGCCGGGAACTACCAGCGCTACCTCGCCGACTACGGCGTCGCAGGCGCGAAGCCGTATCCGGCCGCCGCCCGTTTCCTCTCCTGGTTCACGTCGAAGGACGAGACCGATCAGGAGAACGGCAACGTCCAACGCGCCTCGAAGCTGTCCATCCCGGAGGGCTACAAGGCCGCCCGTGCCACCGTCGAGGCACACGGCGTCTACACCGTCGATGACCCGGTCATCTTCTTTCTCGTGGGCGGTCACGAGGTCGCCGACGGCTGGGCGAACATCACTCCGCAGGTGGCCGGCGAGATCTCGGTCGGGCTCTTCACCTTTGGCTTCACGTCGTTCGTCGGCACCGTCGACATCGAGTGTGTGCGCACGAACCACGCCGTCGAACAGTGGCAACTCGACACCTTCGACGCGATCATGGAGGCCTACCACCGGCAGAAGACCGCCTACGAGGACAAGCTCGCCCAACTGGAGATCCAGAAGGGCCCGCAGATCTTCGGACGCAATCCGCTGGAGAACCAGAGGATCGCCTACGATGAGCTGAAGAAGCTCATGATCATGCTCTTCACCGGTCAGCCCTCGATCCACACCAACATGGTCACCGGGGAAGAGCCGGTGCTGCATCTGAAGAACACGTTCCACGTCGCGCCGCAGATCCGGTTCTTCGAGAATGCGTTCGAGTGGACGAACATGACCTGGGTCCTCTATCCCTACTTCTGGGGCCGCAAGGCCGGGTGGAACGATTCGCTGCGCATCAGCGACGCCGACCCCGACTTCGCCGCCTTCCTCCGCGCCGGGGCGGCGCGGGTGCAGGTGCCGGTCCGTCCCGGCTTCGAGAAGGCGGTGGCGTATTTCGCGAAAACGCGGAAGATCTGGAACGGCAACGACGCGCCGATGATCGGGGACGACCTCTATGTCGCCATCATCGACGAGATCACCGAGAAGCTCGGCAAGCTGGACGAGAACACGCCCTACGATCCGGTCTCGAAGCCGTGGGAGGTGATCGTTCCGACGACGCTGGTGATGGTGCAGGACCCGGATCAGATCAAAGGCATCCGGGACAGCCTGACCGGCGAAGACGTACAACCGTGACATGGGCGACGTCGAGCTCCACGCCGATTACGACCGCGACGGGCGGCTGACCGGGCGCGAGTCCGAGTACGCCGCCCGCGCCACGCCTCCCGGAGCGATTCTCGGAGTCAACGTCGATCGCGATGGCCGGGCGTTGCCGGAAACGCCCGTCGCCGGAGCGCCGGTCGCGCTCGATCACACCCGGCCGACGCGGCCCGCGCAGGACGACGAGCTGCTGCCCATCCTCGTCCGCATCAAGACGGACCTGCCGTCTGCCACGTTGCGGCTGCGCATCGTCGCCGACGATGCCGGCGCGATCGGCCTGCTCGACGAAGGCCGGCACGTCCTGAGGGCCGAGGCCCGCCGCGACCGCCAGGCCGATTTCGTGCTGCCCACGGCGCGGGGCGAGCACCGCTTCTTCATCGAGGCTACGCGGATCCCCGGTTCTCCGAACGGCGCGCCGAACGGCGCGTTCACGGTGAGCGTCGTGGGAGACGAGACGGTTCTCGACACCGGCCACTTCACCGTTGCGCCGTTCTTCGTGCTCGACGACGGCGCGCCCGCCGAGGCGGTGTTCATCTGCACCGCTCCCGACAACGGTGCCGCGATCAAGGATGTTGCTCATGCGGTCGGCAGGAAGCTCCGGGTCATCGGCGTCGACGAGTGCTCGGCCGATACGTGGATGCAGGACCAGTTTCAGCTCGGCTACGTCGCCACGGCCGGGGGAGCGACGCGCGTGCTGCTGCACCTGCCACGCATCCGCCGCAACGCACAGCTCGCGCCGGGCTCGAAGAACCTCTCCCAGCTCGTGCGCGCGCACTTCCCCTCGACGAACCTCGGCCTGATCGACGATCTCTGGAACCGCACCGTCGATATCCATCATCGCGACGGAATGACGCCGATCTCCATCGAGG
>CAZLGP010000140.1:0-16313 GCA_964558905.1 uncultured Thermoanaerobaculia bacterium
CCGCCACCGGCACGCCCGACTCGAATTCGATCGTCACCTTCTCCGGCGCGTCCGGCGCGTCCATCGGATCGACGGACAGCCTGAACATCGACGCTTCCGGCTCGAACATCGGGTCCTCGAGCGGGCCGCCCTCGTGCGAGAGGTGCCAGAGGTTGCGGTCGCGCGAGTAGGGGTCTTTCTTCGTCACCGGCACGGGGATGCCACGCGCGGAGGCGTAGTCGATGGCGTCCTCGCGGGAGACGATGTCCCACTCGCGCCACGGAGCGATGACCTTCAGCTCCGGCGCGAGCGCCTGGTACGCGAGCTCGAAACGCACCTGGTCGTTGCCCTTGCCCGTGCAGCCGTGTGCGAGCGCATCGCAGCCGGTCGCGAGGGCGATCTCGACCTGCTTGCGGGCGATGAGCGGACGCGCCGTCGACGTGCCCAGGAGATAGTCGCGCTCGTAGATCGCCCCCGCCTTCAGCACGGGGAAGAGATAGTCCGCCGCGAATTCCTCTTTCGCGTCGACGAGGTGAAAGTCGATCGCGCCCGTCGAGTACGCCTTTTGCGCGAGACCCGCGGTCTCTTCCGCCTGGCCGACGTCCACCGCGACCGCGACGACTTCGCAGCCGTAGTTCTCCTTCAGCCAGGAAATGATGATCGAGGTATCGAGACCTCCCGAATAGGCCAGGGCGACTTTGTTCACGCTGCTTTCTCCTTGTTTCCGCTCAACACGAACGTGAGCGTGTCGATGAATTCGATGAGTGCTTTCTTGGGAACGATGTACGGCGGCAGCAGCCGGAGGACCTTGTCGCGCGCGGTGCCGACGACGAAGCCCTGCTCGAGCAGTTCGCGGGCGACCGGAGACGCTGGTCGATCGAGCTCGATGCCCCACATCAGGCCCGAGCCGCGGACTTCCGTGACGTTCGGCAGTTTTTCCAGCTCCTTGCCGAACCACGCGCCGAGGGAGTTGATCCGCGGGAGGAGCTTCTCGGTCTCTTCGAGAACCACCGCGCCGAGGCGGCAGGCGACCGGGTTTCCGCCGAAGGTCGTGCCGTGATGGCCCGGCTTCACGGCGCCTTCGACTGCAGCGCCGGTGAGCACCGCGCCGAGGGGGAGGCCGCCGCCGAGAGGCTTTGCGAGCGTGACGATGTCGGGGACGCAGATCGCGCCCTCGCGGGCGTTCCCGCTCTTCTGAAACGCGAACATGCGTCCCGTGCGACCGAGGCCGCACTGGATCTCGTCGAGCACCAGCAGCGCGTGATTGCGATCCGCGATCTGCCGCGCCGCGATGAGGTACTCGTCCGAGAGGGGGATGATCCCGCCCTCGCCCATGACCGGTTCGAGGAAGATCGCCGCGGTCTCGTGGTCGACCGCTGCTTCGAGCGCGGCGATGTCATTCGGGGGGACGAACGAAACGCCCGGCACGAGCGGCGCGAACGGGTCGCGGTAGGCGTCGTGCCCGGTCAGCGACAGCGCGCCGAGGGTGCGTCCGTGGAACGACTCGATCAGCGCAACCAATTTGGTCTTCCTGGTCGCCAGGCGCGCGAACTTCAGCGCCGCCTCGTTGGCTTCCGTCCCGCTGTTGCAGAAGAACGCGCGATTGAGGCCCGATGTCCGCACGAGCTTCTCGCCCAGGAGGCCCTGGGCCGGGTGGTAGTAGAGATTCGAGATGTGCAGTAGCGAGTTGCTCGCCTCGCGCATCGTCTTCATCAACTTCGGGTGCTTGTACCCGAGGACGTTCACGGCGATGCCGCCGAGAAGGTCCCAGTACGGGCGGCCCTCCGCGTCGTACAGGCGCGCACCCTTGCCGTCGCGCGGATGGAACGGCGTCCGGTTGTATGTCTTGATCAGGAACGCGCTCTCGCGCTCTTCGACCGCAAGCGGGGATTCGTCATGCAGCAACAAGGGTGGTGCCTCCTTCGGTTGGCGGTTGGTGCTCCGTCGTTGACGAGTATCCGGTTGGCGGTTTTCCGATCGTCACTTCCGCGACGCCTTGCTTGAGTGCGGCGAGGGCCGCCTGCAGCTTGGGCTTCATGCCGCCGGTTACCGTCTCGATGAACGTTTCGACATCGGCGGCGTGCAGGCGAGGCACGACGGCGCCGTTTCCGTCGAGCAGACCTTCGACGTCGGTGAAGAAGCGCAACTCGCTGGCGTTCAGCGCCGCCGCGATTGCCGCCGCGGCGGTGTCTGCATTGACGTTGAACAACGCGCCGTCTTCGCCGATCGCGACCGACGAGATCACGGGCATCAAGCTGCTGGTGAGCAGCGCCCGGATCATGCCGCGGTTGGCGTACGTCACCTGTCCGACGTGTCCGAGGTCGACGCCGTCGATCGGCGGATGTTGCGTCGCGATGAGCGTCCCGCCGTCGCAGCCCGACATCCCGGCCGCTCGTACGCCGAGCGTCGTCAGCTCCGACACGAGCATCTTGTTGACGGAGCCCGCCAGCACCGACACGACGATCGACAGCGTCGCGTCGTCGGTAATCCGTAGCCCGGCATGCGTCCGCTTCGGAATGCCCGCGGCACAAAGAGCGGCATCGATGTGCTTGCCGCCGCCGTGAACGAGCACGATCTGCTCTCCGGCCTGCCACCGCTCGGCAATCTTCTGCAGCGCGGCAGCGCGGCGCGAAGCGTCGTCGAGCAGCGAACCTCCAAGCTTGATGACCGTAATCTTGTTCATCGTCCCATCACTCAGCACTCAGCACTCAGCACTCAGCACTCAGCGGAGCCCCTCCCGCTCGTCGTACCCGCACATGCGGTTGAAGTTCTGCACTGCCTGCGAGGCCGCGCCCTTGAGCAGGTTGTCGATGATGCTGACGATCACCGCGCGCCGTCCGCCCTGCAGGAGTTGGAAGCCGATCTCCGCGTGCGGCGTGTTCACCACGTCCTTGAGCTCGGGGATCTTCCCGGCGGGGAGGACGCGCACGAACGGCTGGTTCGCGTAGGTGTCGGCGTAGAGCCGGGTGAGCTCTTCCGCGGTCACGGGACTGGTGAAGCCGACGTGCATCGTCGAGTAGATGCCCCGCGGCGTCGGCAGCAGGTGGGGCACGAAAACGAGCGTGGTGCGCTCGCCGAGGTGCAGTCCCTGGCGGATCTCGGGCTCGTGGCGGTGATGCCCGACGCCGTAGGCCTTGAAGTTTCCGGACAGCTCGACGAACGAGAACGCGACGTCGGCCTTCTTGCCCGCGCCGGAGACGCCGCTCTTCGAGTCGACGATGACCGGCTGCGTGCGGTCGATCAGGTACGTGAGAGGCCGCAGCGCGAGGAGAACGCTGGTCGGGTAGCAGCCCGGGTTGGCGACGAGGCGTGCGTTCTTCAGCTCTCCATTGCAAAGCTCCGTGAGTCCGTACACGGCCTCGGCGAGAAGCTCCGGACGCTCGTGCGCGAACCCGTACCACGACGGATACAACGCGGGCTCGCCGAGGCGAAAGGCGCCGGAGAGGTCGACGACGCGGATGCCCGCATCGAGGATGTGAGGCACGACCTCGGCCGATACTTCGTTCGGCGTCGCCAGGAACGCGACCTCCGGCTTCGCATCGAACAACGCATCGAGCGAGAAGGACTCGCTCGAGAACGCGGCCACGACCTCGGCGTGCGGATGCCGCCCGAGGATTCGGACGAGCTCCTGGCCGGCATAGCCGGTGGCCCCAGCGATGGCCACGGCGGTTGCGGATGTGGTCCCGCCAGCCGCCAACCGCCAACCGCCAACCGGCTCTGACAGACACGTATCGTGTTGCTCGTTCTTCATGGTCGTGGCTCCAAAAACCCCTCGCCGCGCCTATGCGCGCGTACGGTGACGTCGGGCCGCGGAAGCGGCCGGTCGCGGCGCCAGGCCCGCGATCTCGTGGACGCGCCGCACGAAGGCCTCGGCGGCGGCAGGGGTGCGAAAGGCGACGAAGATCGTGTCGTCGCCGCCGATGGTTCCGGCGGCGCCGTCGATGTCTGTCGCATCGATGGCGCTGGCCAGCGGCTGGGCCGCGGCCACGGCCGTCTTGATCACGACGAGGTTCATCGCCGCCTCGGCGGAGAGGACGCTGTCGCGCACGAGCTGCTCGAGACGGTGCTCGATCGTCGCCCGCGGGGTGAACATGGCCACAGGGGCGATGGTCTCGGTCGAGACGTATCCATTCGGCGTCTTCACGAGGCCGAGCTCACGCAGGTCGCGCGAGAGCGTGGGCTGCGTGACCTTGAAGCCATGCTTCCCGAGCGCGGCGAGCAACTCGTCCTGGGAATGGACAGCCGTCTCCCGGACGATCCTGAGGATCTCCTCCCGTCTGCGCATGGCGTCTCCGCCGCCTGAATAAAAATTCATCATTGCGAATACTTATGCATGAACCGGCTGGTGTCAAGGCTTATTTCGGCGGATGGGACGGATGGGACGGATGGGACGAATGGGACGAATGGGACAGATGGGACGAATGGGACGGATGGGGAGCCTACCCATCTGTTGCATCCGTCCCATGAGGGACTTTCTCCGCGAATCGCGCGATCAGAGGAAAGAGGAGGTAGTTCCATGTCCGCCCGTTCCCGTCTGCTCGCAGTCGCAGCTCTTGCTCTCTTCATCGTCGTTCCGGCCGAGGCGCAGCGGCGCCGGGCGGTACGACCGAATCCCGGGACTCCGCCGCCCCAGCAGGGCTCGTGTCACACCTTCGATCTGGTCAAGGCGGGGACGAAGGCGTCGTACCTGTCGGCGGCGCCGGGTGGGAACGTGACCTTCACGATCACCTGGATCTCCGATACGCCGACGCAGACGAAGACGACTCAGAAGGTCAACTCCAACGGGACCCTCACGGACGTCGAGACTGTCCTCGACGGTGAGGTGGTCGGCACGCTCCGCGCGTTGAAGCACGTCAACGTGAAGGCGACCTCCACCGTCCCCGTCCTCGGCAAAGTGACGACCGAGACCGACATCACCTTCACCCCGTCCCTCGCGGCCGGACCGGCCCAGGGATGGTGCGTCGGGAACAGTTGGAACATCCCGCCGGTGACGGAGCACATCGTGGTGACCTCGCCGCAGGGGACCTTCCCGAGCACGGTGACGACGATTGCGGCGACGGGCGAGGTGCTGGCGGTCGGCGAGTCCATCACTGTCGACGGCGGCACGTTCAACACCGTGAAGTACCGCGGTGCGATCGTCTCCGGAACGTCGGTCCAGACCGCGATCACCTGGGTGTCGATGGAGCACAACATCGTCGTGCGCCAGGACACGGTCGATGGCGCGGGAGCCGTGACGTCGACGACGAAGCTGACCCTGCTGGAGTGATGTGTTTCGCTCGCGCACCCTCTCGGAACGCCGGCGAGACGCGGCGCTCCGAGGTCTCGAATTCGTTTCGTACTTCCACACAGGTGTCGTGTTTGCATAGACTCGGAACAGGAGGCCAGAAACCCATGTCCCGAGTCGAACGCACCGAAGACCCGAGCAATCGCCGCGGTTCCGAGCAGCTGCGTCACGCCGAGCGCGGCCGGAAGTCGCAACGCGACCCGAACCCCGGACACACGCCGGCGAAAGCCGAGGGCGAAGTCGGCGACGTCGAGGAAGCGCTCAGGCGCCGGCAGAAGTAGGCGGGCGCACCGTCCCGATGCGATCCTCTTTTTTGCCGCCGTAGCGCCGTAGAAATGTCAGATTTCGATTCCCACGCTCCGCATCAGTTCCAGCGCGTTGCTCTTCGTGACCACGCCGGGCCGCATCCGGTAGTCGAATACGACCTTCCCGTCCTCGATGTGATCCTCGAAATGCACGTTGGCCGCGCGTGGCGCGAGCGAGTCGGCGATCTGCGCGAGCGCGAGGTCGTGCGTGGAGACGAGCCCGATCGCACCTCGCTCCACGAGTCCCCTGACGATCGCCTCGGCGCCGATGCGCCGGTCGTGCGAGTTCGTCCCGGCGAGCACCTCGTCGAGGAGGTAGAGCAGCGGTCCGTGGGTCGACATCTCCAGGACCTGGCGGATGCGCAGGATCTCCGCGTAGAAGCGGGACGCGTTCTCCTGGAGCGAGTCGGCGATGCGGATCGACGCGCCGACCTGCATCGTCGACAGACGCAGCGCGCGCGCGCAGACCGGCGCTCCGGCCATCGCGAGCACGGCCGCGATGCCCACGCTGCGCATCATCGTGCTCTTGCCGGACATGTTCGATCCGCTGACGACGAGCAGCCGTAGCGTCTCATCCATCGCGATGCTGTTCGTCACGCGGCGATCCGCCGGGATGAGGGGATGCCCGAGGTCGCGGGCGTCGAAGTGCGGCCCCGTCGCGACGATCTCCGGCATGGCGTACGACGAATGCTCGAATGAGAAGGACGCCATCGAGCTCAGGGCCTCGATCTCCGCGACGGCCTCGATCCAGTCGCCGATGCGCGAGCCCGAGCGCACGCGCCAGCGCTCGATCGCCAGCGCCACGTGCACCGTCCACAGGAGCAGCACGGCGAAGGGCGCGAAGAACTGGTTGCGTCGCGCGTCGAGCAGAGCCACGAGTCTGCGCAGCTTCTCGATCTCGCGCGACGCCGGAAAGTCGGAGCCTCGCAACCGGTCGTGCAGCACCCGCATCCGTTCCGATGCGAACGACTCCCGCTCGATGCGTGCGAGGACCCCGGCGAGGAGGGCCAGTGCCGGCTCGGCGCGCTCGACGGCGGCGATCACCGGCTCGACGCGCGGATGGACGCGCCGCGCGAAGATGGCGGTGGCGAGGATCAGCACGACCAGAGGCGTCGCCGGCACGTTCGCGATGATCCCCATCGACGCCTCGGGATGCGTCATCCCGATGAGCTTCGCGATCAGCGACGGCAGCGTGATGAGGAGCAGCACGGCCGTCGCCGCCGGCAAGGCCGTGGTCGCGATTCGTTCCATCGGAGAGAGCCGTACCGACTCCATCGCGCCCCAGGCATCCAGCTTCGCGCTCTCGACTTCTCGCGAGATCTCGGCCGCCTCGATGGCGATGTCCTCGCGGAGGTCGACGTGGTCCCGCAACTCGAGCACGGCCGCCTGCCGCGCGCGGATCTCATCCGCGTCTCGCGACGGCTCTTTGAGCCACGCGGCGAGCCGCCGCCTTCCCGCCGGTGTGACCGCCACGGAGAGCAGCTCGAAGAGCGAGCCCCGCCCGAAGAGGTCGAAGTCGCCCGCGTACGGATGATGGTCCTCGGAGAAGTCGGCTCCCGGATCGCCGAGGCCGGGCCAGGTGTCGTCGATGCGAGCCAGGCCGCGCTCGTAGAACTTCGCGCCGTTCTCCGCACGCGTCCGGGCGCGGATGGCCCGCTCGTGCAGCACGACGAGCACGATGAACGCGGCCAGCGTGACCAGCGCCGCGCGGAGATCCCAGAACGCAATGACGATCGTCGCCCCGATGGCGACGAGGCGAAACATGGAGATCTTGCGCTCGCGATCACGCAGAGTGGCGATGGATGTCCGGCGTTGGTCGAGGCGCTCGACATAGAGGTCACGCACGCGCGCATTCTAGCGAAGAGTAAAATCAAGTCATGCAAGACATCCGGACGCTCTTCGCGGACTACGCGGCCTATCACCAGACCCCAGGTAACAAGCTGTTCCACCGCCTGGGCATCCCGATGATCATGCTCTCGCTGATCGGCATGCTCACCCAGGTGCCGCTCCTCGACGTGGCCACGGTGAAGATCGATCTTGCCGCGATCCTCATTGCCGCCGCCTCCGCGTACTACTTCGTCATCGAGTGGCGTCTGGCCGTGGCCATGATCGCGATCTCCATCGCCTTCTACTTCATCGGCGCCGCGATCCCGCTGTTCATCAACGCGGCACTCTTCGTCCTCGGATGGATCTTCCAGTTCATCGGCCACAAGGTGTACGAGCACAAGAATCCCGCGTTCTTCCGCAACTTCGTCCATCTCCTCATCGGGCCGCTATGGATCCTCAACGACGTCGTGCCCGTGGTGAAGAACGCGCCGGATCGGACATAGCCGGCACGGCCGGCGGCGCTCGTTGCTCCGGCAGACGGCACGTCACGGATGCATTCAACCGCCGCGGCTTCGAGCGGCGCAGCGCGCCTGACATTTCTACCGCGCAGACGCACGAACCTCCTGAGGATCGGATGCTCATTCGAGGGGAGCTCCTGCTCGCCGGGAGACGCGGCTCGGATCTTGCTGACGCCTTTTTCTCCGGGGACGAGCGTGGCTGAAAGTCGAAAGAACGTGGTTCTCGTGGTCGAGGATGATCCGGCCATTCGCAGACTCGTATCGATGGTCCTGCAGCGCCACGGCTATGAGGTCGACAATGCCGCGGACGGGCTGGAAGCCGTGCTCAAGCTCGGGCTGGTCGAGTACGACGCGATCATTCTCGACCTGATGATGCCTCACCTCGACGGCTTCACGTTTCTCAACACCTTCGCGCGCGAGGACCCTCAGCGCCTCCGCAAGGTCATCGTGACGAGTGCCGCTTCCCCGGCGGTCATCGCCGAGCGCATGAATCGCGAGCCGTTCGATCTCCTCCCGAAACCGTTCGACATCGGCGAGCTCGTGCTGCGCGTGCGCGCCTGCATCGACGCCCAGTAGCCCGCCAGGAGTAAGGGCCTGTTGCCCAATGCCCGCGTAGCGGGCTACAGGGAGTAGCCCCCGGCTTCAGCCGGGGGAATTGCGACCGATAGAGTCCAGCCCGCGTAGCGGGCGACAGGACGACTCTTTCGCCCGCTACGCGGGCTGACCAAGGACACCGCGCCCCAACCCCCGGCTGAAAGCCGGGGGCTATTTCCTCATGCCCGCTACGCGGGCGTTTGGGCAACAGACCCTGAAGCCGGCCCGCTACGCGGCACACTGGAGGTTTGGCGCTTCCGAGGTCTGCACCGTACTGGGCCACACCGACGTGAGGCGGCGGGGATCCTTTGCCCGCTCCGCTACACTACGCGCATGCGCGCGTATGGGTCCGACCGCTTCCGGGTCTCGGGCGGGAAGGTGATCCTTCACTCGCGCCTCGGCAAGGGGTGGACGCCGCGCACGGCCAGGACGCTCACGAGTGCCGAGTTTCCAGGCACCGCGGTGTATTGGGATGAACAGTATTACGAGGTGCTGGCCGCGGACCTTCTTCCGGCCGGCGGCGTGCGTTACGTCCTGGCGGAGTGGCGCGACGAGCACGCGATCCGCGTCTTCGCGGCGTACGACGAGGACTCCGAGGCGCGGCTGGCGGCGGATCATGCGACGGCGCGGCGACAGAGGACGCACAGTGTCGTCGCGCGGGTTGCGGCAATGCTCGTGGGGCACGTTCCGGCGCACGTGCAGATGCACCTCGCGAACGAGCTCGGCCTCTTTCCTCATCGCCTGACGCTCTGGTCGATCGTTCCCGTGGTCCTTGCCGCCGGGACGGGCGTGTGGATCGGCGTCGATACTTTCATGCGCGGAGTGCCGTCGCCGATCCCCGACCCGGTGCTCATCCTCACCGCGTTCATGTTCGTCGAGTCGGCGATCCGGTTCTTCGTGGCCATGACGCAGATGCGGGCCATGGGCTCGATGCTCGGATTTCTCGCCTACCTCGTCTTCTGGCTTGTCCATCCGCGTCGGGCACGACTCGTCTCGCCGTTCCAGCATGCGAAAGGGGAGGGGACGCGGACGCTCCCGCCCTCCGGGGAAGTGGAGCAGCGCGATGCTCTCGAGATGCGCGCGCCGCTGCTGACGCTTCTCACGCCTGCTGAGCAGACGCTGCTCGCCGAGCGGTTCGGCTTCGACTATCGCAAGCATGCGTACGGCATCACCTGGGCGATGCTGATCTGCGCCGCCCTCGGCGTGGCGACGATGCTCCCGAAGGCGGCGGCGAGCTTCAGCGCGCTGGTCTCGCTCGTCTGCGCGGGACTGGTCGTAGTCGAGCAGGCCGTCCGCCTCCTCGCCTTCCGCCGCGGTCCGGCCGGGAGCGTCTTCGGCGCGCTCGTGCGTCCGTTCGCGCGCGACCTCCTGGGGCGGCGATGAGCGACCGCCGCCGGCGAGCTCTCACCGGCGGCGGGATCGCGTCGATCACGCGGGGTCGCGCATTGCGGCATGGGTTTGGCACAATACGCACCAGTGGTTCAAGCGGAGCTGGACGGTAGGAAGCGCGTCATCATCGAAGCCGCGTCGCCTGAAGTCGATGGCGGTGCATTTCCCGCGAAGCGGGTCGCCGGCGACGTCGTCGTCACCGAGGCCGACATCTTTGCGGACGGGCACGACCTGATTGCCGCGGTCGTGCTGCATCGGCACGACAGCGAGGCGGAGTGGCGCGAAGTTCGGATGCGGCCTCTGGTCAACGATCGCTGGACGGCCGAGCTCCGGGTCGAGAGCGTCGGATTTCACCGATACACCATCGAGGCCTGGATCGATCACTTCCTCACCTGGCACCGCGACATGAGAAAGCGAGTCGAGGGCGGCGTGTCCGCGGATGAACTGCAGGTGCAGTTGCTGATCGGGCTCGAGCACATCCGGGCCGCGGCCGCTCGCGCGGGTGCGCGTGACCGGCGCAAGCTGGAGACCTTCGCGGCCACGCTCGAAGGCGGCGACGCGCTCGCCGACAAGATCGAAGACCTCTGGAGCGAGGATCTCCTCGCGCTGATGTGGCGTAACGCCGAGCGGAAGTTCGTCACCCGCCACTCCGAGCTTCGGATCGAAGTCGATCGGCCCCGCGCCGCCTACAGCGCCTGGTACGAGCTTTTTCCCCGATCGGCGTCACAGGAGGAGGGGAGGCACGGCACGTTCCGCGACGTCGAGGCGCAGCTGCCGCGCATCGGGCGCATGGGGTTCGACGTTCTGTACCTGCCGCCGATCCATCCGATCGGCGAGACGTTCCGCAAGGGGAAGAACAACAAAGTCCGGGCGGAGGCGGAGGACGTCGGGAGCCCGTGGGCCATCGGCGGCGCGGAAGGCGGCCACAAGTCGGTCCATCCGCAGCTGGGCACGATCGACGATTTCGAGCATCTCGTCGCCAAGGCGCGCGATCACGGCCTGGAAGTGGCGATGGACATCGCCTTTCAGGCCGCTCCCGACCATCCGTACGTGAAGGAGCACCCGTACTGGTTTCAGATGCGGCCCGACGGCACGATCCAGTACGCCGAGAACCCGCCGAAGAAATATCAGGACATCTATCCGTTCTACTTCGAGAGCGATGAGTGGCAGGAGCTGTGGGCGGAGCTGCGCGACGTTTTCGCATACTGGGTGGGCAAGGGCGTGCGCATCTTCCGGGTCGACAACCCCCACACCAAACCTCTGCCGTTCTGGGAGTGGTGCATCCGCGACCTGAAGCGGGAATGGCCGGACCTGATCTTCCTGGCCGAGGCCTTCACTCGGCCGAAGATCATGTATCGCCTGGCCAAGGCGGGCTTCACGCAGTCGTACACGTACTTCGCCTGGCGGCACGCGAAACACGAGCTCACGGAGTACTTCGAGGAGATCACGAAGCCGCCGGTGAGCGACTTCTTCCGGCCGAATGCCTGGCCGAACACGCCGGACATCCTCACCGAGTATCTGCAGTACGGAGGGCGCGAGGCGTTCGTGCAGCGCTTCATTCTCGCGGCCACGCTCGCGGCCTCGTACGGAATCTACGGGCCCGCGTTCGAGCGCTACGTCCACCAGGCGCGCGAGCACGGAGGCGAGGAGTACCTCGACTCCGAGAAGTACGAGGTCCGCCATTGGCCGGCGACCGAGGACGACATGACCGAGCTGATCGCGGTCGTGAACCGCGTCCGTCGGGAGAACCCTGCCCTGCAACAGAACGCGACGCTGACGTTTCACGGGACGGACAACGAGCAGATTCTCTGCTACAGCAAGTCCGCGGGAGATAATGTGGTGGTGGTCGTCGTGAATCTCGATCCCCGCAACACGCACGCGGGCTGGATCGATCTCGATCTCGCGGCTCTGCACCTCGAGGCGGACCGCACGTATCAGGTGCACGACCTGCTGAGCAATGCCCGCCATGCGTGGCACGGCCCCCGGAATTACGTGCAGATCAATCCGCACACCGTGCCGGCGCACATCTTCAAGATCCGCCGCCGGGTGCGAACCGAGAGGGATTTCGAGTACTTCTTATGAGGAGTTAGCGGTTGGCAGTTGGCGGTTGGCGGGTGGCCCCCCGCCCTCACTCGGGACGAGTCGGTCGTTCCTCCGCCAACCGCCAACCGCCAACCGCCAACCAGTTATGAGCGACGACCTCTGGTACAAAGACGGAATCATCTATCAGACGCACGTCCGCGCGTTCTTCGACTCGAACGGCGACGGCATCGGCGACTTCCAGGGTCTCACCCAGAAGCTCGACTATCTGCAGGATCTCGGTATCAATATTCTCTGGCTCTTGCCGTTCTATCCGTCGCCGCTGCGCGACGACGGGTATGACATCGCGAATTACACGGCCGTCAACCCCGCCTATGGGACGTTGGGCGATTTCAGGGCATTTCTGAAAGAGGCTCACCACCGCGGGATCCGCGTGGTCACGGAGCTGGTCATCAATCACACCAGCGATCAGCATCCGTGGTTCCAGAAGTCGCGCCGCGCGAAGCCGGGCAGCCCCTGGCGCGATTTCTACGTCTGGAGCGACACGCCCGACAAGTATCGCGACGCGCGCATCATCTTCAAGGATTTCGAGACCTCGAACTGGGCCTGGGACCCGGTGGCCAAGGCCTACTACTGGCATCGCTTCTTCTCCCATCAACCGGACCTGAACTTCGAGAACCCCGCCGTCCACGACGCCCTCATCAGAGCGCTCGACTTCTGGATGGACATGGGCGTCGACGCGTTCCGTCTCGATGCCATCCCCTATCTATTCGAGCGGGAAGGGACGACCAGCGAGAACCTGCCGGAGACGCACGACTATCTCAAGCGCATCCGCAGTCACATGGACGAGCACTATCCCGGGCGGATGCTCCTCGCCGAGGCAAATCAATGGCCCGAGGACTCCCTGCCGTACTTCGGGAACGGCGACGAGTGCCACATGGCCTTCCACTTTCCGGTCATGCCCCGCATGTACATGTCCCTGGCGATGGAGGACCGGTTCCCCATCGTCGACATCATGAGCCAGACCCCGCCCATCCCCGACAACTGCCAGTGGGCGATGTTCCTTCGCAATCATGACGAGCTCACCCTGGAGATGGTCACGGACGAGGATCGTGACTACATGTGGCGCACCTATGCCAAGGACGCCAAAGCGCGCATCAACCTCGGCATCCGCCGCCGTCTCGCGCCGCTGTTGGAGAACCACCGTCTGCGCATTCATCTGATGAACGGGCTGCTGTTCTCCTTCCCCGGCACGCCGATCGTCTATTACGGCGACGAGATCGGCATGGGCGACAACATCTATCTCGGCGATCGTAACGGCGTTCGCACGCCGATGCAGTGGAGCGCGGATCGCAATGCCGGGTTCTCCCGCGCCAACCCTCAGCAGCTCTTCCTCCCGGTGATCATCGATCCGCAATATCACTACGAGCAGGTGAACGTCGAGGCCGAGCAGTCGAATCAATACTCGCTGCTGTGGTGGATGAAACGTCTCATCGCCATGCGCAAGCGCTATCGCGCCTTCGGGCGCGGCACGATGGAGTTTCTGCACAGCGAGAACCGCAAGGTCCTCGCGTATGTGCGGCGTTACGAGGAAGAGATCATCCTCGTCGTTGCCAACCTCTCCCGGCTCGTGCAGTGCTTCGAGCTCGACCTCTCCCACTACAAGGGAATGGTTCCGGTCGAGCTCTCCGGCGGTACGAAGTTCCCGGTCGTCGGCGACCGGCCCTACTTTCTCAACCTCGGCCCGTTCGCGTTCTACTGGTTCACCCTGCAGCGCGAGGTCGCGGCAGAGCTGACGACCCAGGACGCGCCTCTGATCGCCGGGCGGACGTGGGAGGAAGTGTTGTCCACGCGGAACCGCGACGCGCTCGATCGGGCCGTCACGGCCTATCTCCCGACGCGGAGATGGTTCGGCGGGAAGTCGCGCACGATCACGTCCGCGAACGTCCGCGACGCCGTGGAGTTGCCGGACGAGGCGCGGTTCCTCTTTCTCGACCTCGAGTTCGCCGACGGTGAGCCGCAGACCTACCTGCTTCCGCTGGCCATCGCGAACGTCCGCCGGGAGCAGGAGCAGGGGCGGAGCCTGCCCGTCATCGCCCGCCTCCGTGACGGGGCGATTCTCTACGAACCGGTGCAGGAAGAGTCCTTCGCCAACGTCCTCCTCGATACCATTGCCCGCAAGCGCCAGTTGCGGGCGTTGCGCGGCGTCGTCCACGGCGCACCAACGCGCGCGCTCAAAGAGCTCCGGGGGACCGAGAAGCTCGACACACACGTTCTCGGCGTCGAGCAATCCAATACCGCGATCCAGTACGGACAGCGACTGTTCCTCAAGCTCTTCCGCCGTCTGGAGACCGGGATCAACACCGATTTCGAGATCACCCGCTTTCTCAATGAGGAGACGGACTTCAGGAACACACCCCGTGTGGCCGGGGCGCTCGAGTACCGCGCCGCAACCGGCGGCGTCACCACGATCGGCATTCTCCAGGGATATACGCCGAACTCCGGCGACGCCTGGGCCTATACGCTCGACGACATCGGACGCTACTTCGATCTCCTCCTCAGCGATCCGGCCGTGGCCGAGAGGATCGGAAAAGCGATCCCGGGCGAGAGCGTGTTCGAGCTCGCGCAGAGGCCAACCCCCGACCTCGCCCGCGAAGCCATCGGCGGCTATCTCGCCGATGCCGAGCTCCTCGGCGTGCGCACCGCGGAGATGCACCTGGCGCTCGCATCGCGAGACGACAATCCCGCGTTTGCTCCCGAGAGGTTCACGCCCCACTATCAGCGGTCGATCTATCAGTTCATGCGCACGCAGATCGTGCAGACCATGCAGATCGTCCGGAAGCGGAGCAAGGACCAACCGGGTTTCGACGAACTGCTGGCCCGGGAGGCCTTGCTGCATGAGCGCGTGCGCCGCATCCTGAACGGAAAGATCGACGCCGCCCGCATCCGGATCCACGGCGACTACCACCTGGGCCAGGTCCTCTACACCGGCAACGACTTCGTCATCATCGACTTCGAAGGCGAGCCGGCCCGCCCTCTGAGCGAGCGCAGGATCAAGCGCAGCGCGCTCCGCGATGTGGCCGGTATGCTCCGCTCGTTCCACTACGCACCCTACGCCGTCCTCTTCGGGGCCGCTCCCGGCTCCTATGTGCGTACGGAAGACCTCGCGCTCCTCGAGACCGGTGCGCGCTTCTGGCACCGTTGGGTCTCCGCGGCCTACCTGCGCTCCTATCTCACGGTGAGTGCGAAAGGCACGCACCTCCCGAAAGACCCGCAATCCGTGGAGCTCCTGCTGAGTGCATACCTCATCGAGAAGGCCGTGTACGAGATCGTCTACGAGATCAACAACCGTCCGGACTGGGTGAGGATCCCGCTGCGGGGTCTGCTGGATCTATTGGAGTGAGGTGCGAGCCTGCGATACCGTGGGCCATTCGGGCGTGATCTTTGCCCGACCCTCCAGAATCTGAAAAAGGAGTCGATGGAAATGCATCAGGCGAAGCGAGGCGATACCGTGCACGTGCACTACCGAGGGACGCTCGACGACGGAACGGAGTTCGATACCTCTTCGGGCAGCGATCCGATCGTGTTCACGATCGGGTCGGGGCAGGTGATTCCGGGATTCGAATCCGCGATCGAAGGGATGGCCACCGGCGAGAAGAAGACGGAGCGCATCGACGCGCAGAACGCCTACGGCGGCCGCCGCGACGAGCTCGTGTTCACCGTCGGACGCGAGCAGATGCCTGACGGCGCGGACGTCGAGGTGGGAGACATGCTCCGGGTCGGTTTTCCGGACGGCAGCAACGCCGCGGTGCAGGTGGCGGCGCTGGACGAGCAGTCCGTGACGCTGGACGCGAACCACCCGCTGGCCGGCAAAGACCTGACCTTCGACCTGGAGCTCGTCTCGATCGAGTAGGCCGGGCCGGCGCGGCCGGCGGCGCTGGTTGCTCCGCCTTGAGGCCCGTTCACGGGTGCACTCACCCGTCGCGGCTTCGGGCGGCGCAGCGCGCCTGACGTTAGGCGTGAAGCGAGACTTTGCGCCGGAGGCGAGGCTCGAGATCTCGGAACGCCGCCGTCTCGGCGGCTGGCCCGGCGGCGTCCTCGCCGCCGGGCGCTCGCGCCGCGTTCCCCCTCCCGCCCGGGCGGCGGGACGCCGCCCGGCCAGCCGGCGGGACGCCGACGTTCCGAGAGGTGTGCGCGCGCGAGGTTCCCGCGCCCGGCTTCTCTCGTTGAGCTCCGAGAGACAAATCCTCGGGCGGGGCCGCTAGTGTGGTGTCTCACAAATAGCTATACGGAATTCAGCACGCTGGAGGCTCGCTTGCTTCACCGCCGCTCCTCAATGATGTCCCGCATCGCCTGCGTCGCGGCGGCTCGCCATCG
>CAZLGP010000141.1:0-28340 GCA_964558905.1 uncultured Thermoanaerobaculia bacterium
TCGACGAAGACGCGCAGGTCGATCTCGCGCGACTTGCGCGGCTCGACGGCCTCGAGCTCGTCGTCGGTGACGACGACGAACTTCCCCTTCTCGATCTCGTAGCCGCGGACGATGTCGTCGGCGTCGAGGACGGTCTCGTCCTTCGAACAAACATAGCGCCGCCGCACGGGCGCCTCGTCGGGACCGATCATCCGCAGCCCGACTCCGCGCGCGCGCGTGGCCGTGTAGAGCGCCACGGGGACGTTGACGAGACCGAAGGTGATGGTGCCGGTCCAGAACGAGCGCAGACCGCCCGGTTGCTCGAAGTCCTCCGCGTCGTCAGCCACGGCCGCCTGCCTTCTTCTTCATGCCGGCGAGACTGGCCGCCAGCGCGTCGGTGACGTCGTCGGTCTCCTTCTTCGGGCGGAACTTGACGACTTTCGGCTTCTTCCCCGCGGCTTTGGTCTCGATGAGGTCCATGACCCGCGCGCGATACTCGTCGCGGAACTGCGCCGGATCGAACTCGTCGTGCAGCGCCTCGAGGAGCTGCTCGGCCATCTGAATCTCGCGCTGCTGCAGCGCCCGTCCCCCGGGCGGCTTCAGCGCGTCGGCGGCGATGATCTCCTCGGCGTGACGGAGGGTGATGAGCATCAGATAGCCCTGCTCCACGCGCAGCGATCCGACATACGAGCGGTCGCGCATGACCCAGCGCGCGACGCCTTCCTTCTTCTTCCGCTCCAGCGCGGCGGCGGCGGCGAAGTAGGCCTTGGCACTGCCGTCAGGCCCGAGGTAGTAGGCGCGCTCGTACCAGCGATGGTCGATGGCGCCGATGTTCACGAAGCGCGTGATCTCGATGTCGCGCGAATCCTCCGGCTCGAGAGTCTCCAACTCTTCCTTCTCCAGCATCACCAGGCGCCCGCGCGTGATGGGGAACGCTTTCCTCACCTCGGCGTACTCGACGGGCTCGTCCGTCGCGGAGCTGATGAGCTGCTGCTTGACCGGCTCTTTGTCCGTCTTGTGGAGGAGCCGGAAATGCACCGTGCGGTCCTGCACGGCCGAATAGAGCTTCACCGGCACCTTCAGCGTGCCGACATGGACGACGCCTTTCCAGATTGCACGTGCGGCCACCTACGTTCCTCCCTCGGCGTGGCATTCCGAGCAGAAGACCTCGCCGTCAACGACGATCACGCACATCGAGCAGCGCGGCCGGTCGCACGCGACGCAACGCGCCTCGACGTGGTGCGCGTGACGATGGCCGCAGCACTCGCAGATCTGATCGCCACTCGCGAGCCAGTACGGCAGGAGCCGGCGGAGGAGCCTCTTCGTCTTGCCCACGCACGGTCGAGAATGCTCGTCCCGTGCCCGCGGAGGGAGTCTCAAAGTCTCAAAGAGGGCGCGAACACACTCTTTGAGACTTTGAGACTTTGAGACTTTGAGACTTCAGACGACGGCTACTTCACCACGATCCTGACCGAGTCTCGTCGTCCGGATGCGTCAATGGCGGTGATCGTGTGCTTTCCCGGCACGAGGGCCCACTCCGTTCCCACCGGGCGGTCGTTCACCCTCCACGAGACGCGGGATGCAGCGTCGGCGCGGAGGCGCAGGGTCTGGTACTGCATGCGTAACGTGGGGTCGATGAGGTACGTCGCGCCGTCGGGGGGGTTGGCGATGCGGAAGACGCTCGCGTGTTTCGTCGCCGGCGAGGGTGGCGCGGGATGGGTTGCGCGAGCCCAGGCGCGATACTCGGCAGGCCAGTCGATCGTGCCGTCGTGGTGCCAGGAGCAGAAGCGCGCCGGCTCGCTGGTCGCGAGCCATTCATTGCGGATCGCGGGGCAGTACGTCGACGGGCGGGTGCCGCTGAGGGCGCAGATCGGGACTTCCTCCACATCCGTCGGAGGCACCACGATCGGCGTCCTGTCGCCGATGGGGAGCTCGCCGCGCACGTGCTTCACCGCCGCGAGCATCACGGCGTTGAAGATCGGTGCGGCGCCGGTGACGCCGCTCGATCCGCGCAGCGGCTCGCGGTCGAAGTTGCCGACCCAGACGCCGACGGTGACGTCGCGGGTGTAGCCGATCGTCCAGTTGTCGCGATAGGCCTGCGACGTCCCCGTCTTCACGGCGACGGGGAACGGGAAGTCGAGACTCCCCCCGGAGCCGAACGCAAATTCGCGCGCGTCGGGATCGCTGAGGATGTCGGTGATCCAGAACGCGGTCCGCGCGGAGACGAGTTGGCGGTCGGCGGCCTGCCCTGAGCGAAGCCGAAGGGTCGGCGGTTGGCGGGGGATCGGCTGGCCGCCTCGCGCGAACATCGCGTAGGCCTCGATCAACTGCTCGAGCGTCACCTCCGCGTTGCCGAGGGTGAGGCCGAGTCCGTAGTACTCCGCGGTCTTGCCGAGTCCGGTGAAGCCGGCGTTGCGGAGGAGGCGGAGGAACGACTCCGGGCCGACCTGATGGAGCAGCGCGACCGCGGGGACGTTCTCCGAGCCCGCGAGCGCGGCGCGCGCGCGCAGCGGGCCGCGATACCGGCCGTCGTAGTTGCGCGGCGTGTAGACGACGCCGTCCTCGCCGGTGGGGAAATGCGACGGGACATCGGCGAGCACGGTCGCGGGTGAATGGCCGCTCTCGAACGCCAGCGCGTACGTGAACGGCTTGAGCGTCGATCCCGGCTGGCGTGGAGTGATCACGCCGTCGATGGCTCCGCCGAAGTCGTCGCCAAAGTAGTCGCCCGAGCCTTCCCACGCCAGCCATTCGCCGGTTTGGTTGTGGAGCACCGCAACGGCGACGCTGTGGGCCCCGTGCGCGAGGAGACTCGCGCGCTGGGCGGCGATGATGCCGAGGACCGTGCGCTGGAGCTTCGCGTCGAGCGTGGTGACGAGTCGCCGAGTCGTCGAGTCGTCGCGGGGCTTCACCCGCTCCACGAAGTGCATCGCCAGGACCGGCTGCGCGCTCGGCGTGAAGCGCAGCTCTTCGCGCTGCGCGCGCTGCAATTCCTCCGCGGGCAGCTTCATCCGCGCGAGGATGCGCAGCTGCCGGGAACGCGCGGCGTGCGGATCGCGCAGAGGATTGAACGCGCTCGGGCGCTGGGGCAGCGACGCGAGGAAGGCCGCCTGGGCCGGCGTGAGTTGCCCGGGCGCGCAGCCGAAATACGCGCGGCTGGCGCGGGCGGCACCGTGGATGCGATTGCCGTACGGCGCGAGGTTCAGATACAGCGCGAGAATCTCGTTTTTCGTGTAGCGATGCTCGAGCCTCGCGGCGAGGACGGCCTCCCGGGCCTTCTCTTTCAACGAACGGCTCTGCGACTGCAGCAGAAGCTTCGCCACCTGCTGCGTGATCGTCGAGCCGCCTTCGACGACGCGCATCGCTTTGACGTTGTGCGCCATGGCGCGCGCGATCGCGATCGGATCGACGCCGAGGTGCCATTGGAAGCGACGGTCCTCGGCCGCCAGCGTTGCCGCCACGACGTGCGGCGGGAGGGTGTCGGCGGCGAGCCACTCGGCGCGGGCGCCGGATGCGGCGAGCGATTCGTAGAGGACTTCGCCATGGCGGTCGGTGACGGTGATGGACGCGTGTCGGGTGCGGTCGAGGAGCTGCTCGTCGATGGGGGCGAGGCGCACCCATAGCGCGAACAGTACGATCGCCGCGCCGATCGCGACGAGCAGTCTTCGAGCCTTCGAGCCGACGAGTCGTCGAGGTTCTGCTCCTCGACGACTCGATTCCTCGTCGACTCGACGACTCATTTCTTGACCTCCACGACCGTCGTCGCGGTGCGGCCGAAGACCTCCGGCTCGTACATCTCCTCGACATGCGTCGGGGCGGCGACGAAGGTGCCGGCGGTCGTCGCGCGGACGAGATACTTGAACACATGCTGGCCCTCGCCGAGTCGCGTGGCGAAGACGTTCACGCGATCGTCGTGGCGCTCGGTGTGATCCCACCCTCCCCGCTCCCACCACGACCAGCCGGTGCTGGACATCGACACGCCCTGCGCTTCGACGAGCGCCGTGGCCGTCGTCGCGAACCACGCCTCCACCGGCTCGGTTCCGGCCGGGATCGGATCGGTGACGGCCACGTAACGACGCTCCTTGGTGTTCCGGATACGCAGCGTGACCTGAATGAGGTCGCCGGCGCTAAACGACGTCGCGTTTTCGTCCGCGCCCTGCAGCGCGTACGCACGCTCGACCTGGAATCCGCGGTCGAGGGCATTCAGACGCATCACGTTCGACGCGTACCGCAACCGCATCATGTAGTAGAGCGTGCCCGTGCCGTCGCGCGTGAAGACGACCGGGAGCTCCTGCCCCGCCGGTCCCTTGGCGAGCAGCTGCTGCATGGTGAACTGCTGCGTCTTCGCCTCGGTCGAGCGACCGCGGAAGGGCGTGGTGCTGAGCGTCTCCATCCCCAGCGCGACGGTTCCGACGAAGTCGGGGATCTCGTTTTCATATTTGCGGTAGTAATCGACGAACGCCTCCAGCGCCCAGGCGTTCTCCTGCGTGTTGCCCCAGCGTCCCTTCTTCCGCACCTGCATCATCCAGCGCACCATGCGCTTGACCATTTCTTCGTCATCCGATGAGGCACCTGCGATGCCGCCTCCACGCACGAGCGTGCCCATCACAATCGCGGTCGAGCGCACGTTCGAATTCCAGAACCACAACAGGTACGGGTCATTCAGCTCGTTGACGAACGCGTGTCCGCCCTCGGGGAGGATGGAGTTGGCGATGCGGCGCCGCAGGTCCGCCGCCCGCGGACCGCTCTCGCCCTTCGCCTGCAATGCGTCGAGCAGAAACGCGATGCCGAACACCGGCATGCGGTCGCGATAGCCGTACACGCGCTCGAGGTGGCTGTCGGGTTTGCGTCCCGCCTCGGCCAACACCTTGATCGCGAAGGCCTGCCACGCGTTGTACGCCGGACGCCAGCCCTCGTTCGCCGGCGGCGGCTCGGCCAGCCGCGACTCGAGGTACACGTACGCGCGGTCGAGCATCGTTTGCTCGACGCGGTAGCTCAGTTTCTTTGCGCGCTGGAAGACGTGCAGCACGTAGCTCGTCAAGTAGGGTGAGGTCGAGACGCAGTTGCCCGGCCAGAATGCGAACCCTCCGTCGCCGCACTGGAACCTCTCCAGCTCGGTGAGCGTGGCCTGCACGGTCTGCTTCTCCTTGCCCGGATCGATGCCCGCGAGGTGGAACGCCTCGCCGAGATCGGCGGCAAGCATGAGGCCGAGGGCGCGGGAGGAGCGTTGCTCGGCACAGCCATACGGGTACTCGATGAGGTACTGCGCGCCCTCGGCGAGGCCGACCATCAGCGTGGACGAGAGGTCGACGCGCAGTCCGCCGAAGCTGGGGACGACGTCCGCGGGGATCTCGATGCGCTCCTCGGCGCGCGGATTTGCCTCTCCATATGCGGCGACGGTCTCGGGCGAGACCAACACGCGCACGGGGATGACGTCCTCGAATGCGTCGTTCTCGCGACCCATCTGCACGCGCATGCGGATGCGCGCGACGCCGACCGACTTCGCCTCGGCGTCGAAGCGCACCTCGGTCGCGGAGCCGGCGCCGCTCTGAATCGTCTGCTTCGCCGTCGTGAAGCCGAGCACGCCCGGATCGAGCGACTCGATCGACACCGTCGCTTTGCCCGCTTTCTTGCCCTGGTTGTGCACAACCGCGCCGAAGTGCGCCTTGTCGCCGACGGCGAGGAAGCGCGGCCACGCGGGCGTCAGCATCAGCGGCTTGTTGATGCGGATCTCGGCGTTGTCCCAGCCGAAGCGCGACTGCCGGTCGCCGGCGACGGCCATGATCCGGTATGTCGTCAGCGACTCGGGGAGCGTGATCTCCCGCGTCGCGCGGCCCTTCGCGTCGGTGACGACGGAGCCGAGCCAGAACGCGAGGACACGGAAGTCCTTGCGGATGGTTCCCGGACCGGAGTCGCGTCCGCCGCCGCCTCCGTCCGTCGCACCCTTCGGGGTGAGCACGCGGCGGCTGACGATGCGTTGCCGCGAGTCTTCGTTGAGGACCTGCAGGGCCTTGTCGAGGTAGATGTCTTCGAGGACGTCCGGCGTCTCGTAGCCGGTCAGCGAGAGCACGCCGTAGTCGACGGCCCACAGCGTCACCTCGGACTGCGACGGCTTGCCCGCCGCGTCTTTCACGGTCACGTCGATCTTCGCCTTCGTCGCCGGGCGGAACTCGTCGCGGTTCGCCTTCACGTCGACGCTGAGGCGCTTCGACTCGTCCGTCACCTTCAATTCAACATAGCCGAGGCGGAACGCGGGCTTGCCGGGGTCGCTGCCGTCCTTGCCCGGGTCCTGCTGCGTGCGGCCTTTGACCAGCAGCACGGAAACGTAGAAGTTGGGGATGTCTTTCTCGGTGATCGGGACAGTGATGGTCTGCTGCGTCGAGGTCAGCTCGAACGGCTTCCACGAGCGCACACCTTCGCGCTCCGTGGTGAGCAGCGCGGTCGCGCTCTCCCACGGCGACTTGATCATGATGCGGGCCGTCTCGCCCGGCTTGTAGGTCTGCTTCTCCGGAATGAGGTCGATGCGGTTGTGATCGTAGCGTTGCCACGCGGTGTATCCGCCGCCGACGGCGTAGAACCAGATGCGCGTGGTCGTCGAGCGTCCGTCCCCATCGGTCGCTGTGGCGATCAACAGATACTCGCCGCCCTCGGTGAGAGGGACGTGCAGCGGCACGGGCTCGGTCTTCGTCGTGACCGTCCACTCGCCCGCGTCGATCTCCTTCCGCTCGCTTTCCCAGTTGTAGAAGCCTTCGCCCTCGGCCTGGCGGACGCTGGTCCACTGCAGGCGTTTGAGCGAGACGTTGACCTTCACGCCCGCGACCGCGAGTCCGTCGAGACCGGCGGCGACGACGTCCGTATCGATGCCCTTGTCCGAGTCGGCGAAGAACGGCGGCTTGCGGAGGCCGATGTACCAGGGCGCGGGATCGACGCGGAACGACGCGCGCCCCGCGATCTCCTGGCGCGTGACGTCCGTGACGACGCCCTCGAGCCTGTACTCGTACGGCGCGCCGGCATCCTTCTGCGTTCCGAGCGTGAGGTCGAGGAGACCCTTCGCGTCGAGGCTGCCTTCCTTCTGTTCGATGGTGATCCACGACGGCGAGCCGTGCTCCCAGTCGCGCCCCAGGAATGCGTAGCGGTCTTGCGGCCAGCGTTCGGTGACTTTCTCCGGGACGTCGAGCCGTTCCAGCTTCGAGTACGTGTAGCGCGCGCTCGCGCCGTTCATCGGCGCGCCGAAGAGGTAGCGGCCGTTGATCGTGCCGTGGAGCCCCGTGCCGGCGATGGTGTTGTCGGAGTCGAGGGTCACGTCGACGCGGAAATCGGGGCGGCGGTACGCGGCGACGAGAAAGTCGCCGGAGAGAAGGCCGCGGTGCTGCGCGGTCTTCGCCTGCACGCTGTACGTGCCGAGGGGCGCCTCGAGCGGGATCTTGAACGTCCACTCCGCGCTCGACCACGCGTTGAGCTCGATCGTACGCGTGTCGAGCTCTTTCGCCTGACTGTCGCGAAGGACGACGTCGACCTTCGAGCCCGGCGCCAGGAGCTGCATGCCGTTGGGCGTATCCGCACGCGCGATGAGCTTGAATTGCACTTCCTCTCCGAGCTTGTACACGCCGCGGTCGGCAAAGAGCGTCCCGCGGAACTGCGGCTCGGCCTCGGCGAGGTTGAACTCGACGCCGAGCTCCCAGGGGCTGAGACCTTCGATCCAGTCGCTGCCGACGTAGGCGAGGTCACCGTCCTTTTCGGCGACGACGATGAAGTGGAGGCCGTTCATCGCCGACCAGTAGTCTTCCCACTGGTCCGTGGTCTCCTTGTTGCGGCGGAGGTCCGTGTTCGGCGCGACGGCGATGCCGCTCGCGTCGGTGACGCCGCGCCAGAAGATCTTGTTGTCCTTATCGCGGATCGAGACGTTCGCGCCCGCGACCGGCTTCGCGTCTTCGAGGCGCGTGACCATGATCAGCGTGTTCTGTGGGCTGTCCTTGACACTGATGCCGAGGTTCGTCGACTGGACGAGCGTGGAGACGACGGACGGGTCGTAGACCTTCGACTTCGGCATCGTCTCGCCTGGCTCCACCGCGACCCAGGCCACGCCGAGGTTGTCGGCGCCGATGGCGGGGGTGAGGTCGAAGCCGATCGCGGAGATCTTGTTGATCCCGAGGGTGAGCTTGCGGCTCGTCGGTTTCACATCGGGCTTCACGTCCGGGGCGACGTTGAAGCCGCTCTTTCGCAGGCGCTGCATCGTCGGCATGAGGTCGTCGATGGCGAGCGGCGCCAGCCACTGCCGTACGCTTCGGAAATTGCGCGCGTGGAACGGCAGGACCGGTCCGCCGGTCGCCTCCCACACGCCGTGGCCGGATCCGAAGCTGACGAACGCGGACTTGTTCCAGTTCTCGATCACCGCCGTGAACGGATAGCCGAGCTTCTGGTCGTCGGTGGCCGTCACCTCGGGACCGACGCGTACGCGGTAGCGGCGGCCCGGCTGCAGCGTGAATCCGAGCTCATCGAGGCTGTAGCTCCACGACGGATAGTCGTACGACCGCTCGACGGCCTTCGCCTTCAGCGCTTTCTCGTTCTTCGGATCCGTGACGTCGGTGATGGTGACGTACGGCTGGACGTTCGCGAACATCAGCCCGGGACCCGTGCGGAAGTTGATGCCGTTGCGCATCTCGGGATCGCACTCGGCGAGGCAGTCCATGCCGTTCACGAACAGCGTCGGCCCGAGCTCGATGGTGAACGACTGCGGCGTGCCCGTGCGGACGTGGCGCGCCGACTGTGCGAGCTTGCCGTCGATGAGAAGCTCGAGGTTCGTGTCGGGGACCAGGCCGGGCTTGGTCTCGAGCACGACCAGGTCCTTGCCGGGGGGGAATCGCTTCTTGTCCCAGTCGGTGGCGAGAAACGAGAGCACGGGCTGCCCGTCCGATTGCGCGGCGGCGAGCGCCTTCGCTTTCTTCGCCTCGAACGCCGGCTCCCCTTTCGGCTGCTCGGGAAGAGTGATGTTGTGCGCGACCGTGCGGAGCTGGAGGTGCGGGAGGAGGATCTGCGGATCGATGGGCTGATTGAACCGTAGGCCGATCACGATCGCGCCGCTCTTCTTCCGGTACCAGTCGGTGCTGCGCAGGCGGATCGTCGGTGTGGAGAACGTCCACTGGTAGGGCCGGTCGAGCGAGTTGCCCAGGACCGACTTGGCCGACTTGTCGACGGTGACGGTGTACTGGGTTGCGAAGGGGAGTTGCTTGTCCGGCGTGAAGATGAGCGTCGTCGTGCCGGACCAGCGGAACTTGCCCTTCACCGCCGGGTCGATCCTGAAAAACGGCGCGGTGACTGGATCCGGGATCCTGCCGAGGACGACCATCGGCTCGGAGAAGACGACCCGGACCTCGTTTGCCTCGGCCAGCGTCGCGGTCTCCCCGACGGGCCCGGCGCTGATGATGCGTAACCCGTTCGCGGCAAAGGCGGACAACGATGCAAAGACAACCAGCAGCGCAGCGACGGATCTTTTCATGACGCCGTGCAGTGTAAAGCCCGGTTCGGCAAATGCAGTGACGAGGATCGCGGTTTGTTGGGGAGGGATTGTGGCGGCAGGAAGGAGGGGCTCGATAGGACGGATAGGACGGATAGGACGGATAAGGAGAGGCGGTTCTCCCTATTCGTCCTATCCGTCCTCTCGGTCTTTCCGACGCGGCCATCTCTCCCGATCCAGAGCGTGTATACTCCTGATACGGAGGAGCGCCATGAGAGTGTCACGAGAGTATCCGGCGACGCGCTACGAGCCGTCGCCACTCGTGGACTTGACGTCGAAGGCCGAGCGCGAGCGTCTGAGTCCTTCGGCCGTCCGCGCGTTTTTCAACATCGTCGCCCGATGGGGCATCCGGGACGAGGACGCAAGGACCCTTCTGGGCGGCATGTCCAACGGCCCGTATTATGAGATGAAGAAGGACCCCGATCGCGTGCTCGATACCGACCGCCTCCTCCGCATCTCGTATCTCATCGGCATCTTCAAGGCCCTCAACATTCTCCATTCGAAGAAGCTGGCCGATGCCTGGGTGGGCCTTCCCAACAGCAACCGCATCTTTGCCGGGCAGACGCCCCTCGCCTACATGATGAAGGGAGGGGTGCCAGCGATGCAGATGGTTCGGCGGCTGCTCGACGCGCGCCGCGGCGGCCTGTGACGCCGGCCGTCCGGCTGATCCGCCAGAATGATACGCACCGCTTGATCCCTTCGAAATACAGCGAGGGAGGCGAAAGCGTCCTCGCGCAAATTGCCGTCGATGATGCCCACCTGCAGGATCTCTTCGATCTCGACCACGCAACCAACGACCGGTTGCTGGCCGAAGACGACCGCGTCCTCGGGATCGGCATCCACGAGTTGGTCTTCGGCGTCCCCTATTTCCGCATCGTCAATGCCCCGTTTTGCCATCCCCACCCTCTCGGCAGCCGGTTCAACGGCCCCGAGCGCGGGGCATGGTACGCGGCGTTCGAACTGGAGACCGCGCAGGCGGAGATCGCCTTCCACAAGTGGATCGAGCTCGCGGAAGTCGGATGGACCGAGGAGGAGCTGACCTATGACGACTACCTCGCCGACTTCAGCGCCGACTTCTCCGACATCCGCCGCGACAAGCGCTTCGCGAACGCGCTCGCGCCCGACAGCTACGTCGCTTCGCAGGAGCTCGCCGCGAAGCTGCTGGACGCCGGCTCCCTCGGCATCGTCTATCCCAGCGTACGGCGGCCACGCAGCACCTGCATCGCCTGTTTTCGTCCCACCCTCGTGATGAACGTGAGAAAAGGGAAAACGTATCGCTTCCGCTGGAAGGGGCAATCGAAGCCCTCGGTATCGGTCATCCCCTGATGGGTTCTCACCGATCCACCCTCCACGTCCGTCCGTGACCTTCGGACCTTCATCCTCCGGCGCTGCCCGGCAACCCCGGCCGCCCGAACAAAAACCCCTGCACTTCCTCGCATTTCTGCTCGCGGAGGAAGTCCACCTGCGCTTCGGTCTCGACGCCTTCCGCGGTCACGGCGAGGTCGAGGCCGTGGGCCATGGCCACGATGGCGGAGACGATGGCCCGGTTGCTGCGGCTGGTGTCGATCTCGGCGATGAACTCGCGGTCGATCTTGACCCGGTCGATGGGAAACCGGCGCAGGTAGCTGAGTGACGAATGGCCGGTGCCGAAGTCGTCGAGGGCGATGCTGACGCCGAGGTCGCGCAGCTCCGCGAGTATCGCGATTGAGCGCTCGGTGTTGAACATCGCCGTGGTCTCGGTGATCTCGAGCTCCAGGAGGTGGGGATCGAGTCCGCTCTCTTCCAGCGCCCGGGCCACGACGTCCCGCAGGTCCGCTTGCTGGAACTGCCGCGGAGACAGATTCACCGCCACCCGGCGCATCCCCAGCGCGCGCGCCTGGCGGCAGGCTTCGCGCAGCACCCACTCGCCGATCGGAACGATCATGCGCGTGTCCTCGGCGATGCCGATGAACGTCGCCGGCGGCACGACACCGTGACCGGGCCGCTTCCAGCGCAGCAGCGCCTCCATCCCCGTGGTCTCCCGCGTGTCGAGACGCACCAGCGGCTGATAGTGCAGCACGAGCTCCTCGCGTTCGATCGCGCGGCGCAGCGCGTTCTCCACCGACAGTCGCTCCGCCGCGCGCGTGTTCATCGCCCGAGTGCAGAGCTGATACGCGTTGCGCCCCAGCTCCTTGGCCCGGTACATCGCACTGTCCGCATTCTTGAGCAGCACCTCGGCGGTGTCGCCGTCGCTCGGAAAGAGAGAAATGCCGATGCTCGTGGTCACGTACAGCTCGTGCCCCTCGACGCGGATCGCCTGCGCCACCGTCTCGAGCAGTTTCTGGGCGATCTTCGCGGCGTCGTCGGTGTCCTTCAGATCGCTCAGGAGCACGGTGAACTCGTCGCCGCCCATGCGCGCGATCGTGTCGCCCTCGCGCAGGACCGAGCGCAGCCGCACCGCGATCACGCGGAGCATCTCATCGCCGAGACTATGCCCCAGCGTGTCGTTCACGATCTTGAAGCGATCGAGGTCGAGGAACATGACCAGGAGCGGCGTCTGCTGTCGCTTGGCATGGGCCAGCGCGATGGTCAGACGATCGCGGAACAACAGCCGGTTCGGCAGCCCGGTCAGAGCGTCGTGATAGGCCTGATACTCGATCTGCTCTTCCGCGCGGCGGCGCTCGCTAATGTCGCGGGAGACGGAGATGATCTCCGACACCTGTCCGTTCGCGTCGAGGATGGCCCGGCTGGTGGTCTCGAACCAGACGAACGAGCCGTCCTTCCGGCGCGCGCGAAAGCTGAACGTGTGGCCGACCGCGTCGGGGACGATGGCCCGGAGCGCAGGTCGATCGTCGGGATGAATGAAGTCGCGGATCGGCGTCCCGACGGCCTCCGCAGGCTCGTAGCCGAGGAGATTGCGCAGCGCGTCCGACGCGTAGACGAAGATCCCTTCCGGCGTCGTCCGGGCGATGAGGTCGGTGGAGTACTCCGCCATCAGCCGGTAGCGCTCTTCGCTGTCGCGCAGAGCAGTCTCGGCGAGCTTGCGGCGGGTGATGTCGACGATCGTTCCTTCGAGAACATCCCCGAGGAGATGCGCGCTCTCGAGCACCCACACGGGCGTGTCGTCCTTGCGCCGCAGCCGGACCTCGACACCGCGGACGCCGCCCTCGCGCCGGATGACGTCGATGAGCTCCTCGCGCTCCGCGGGGGTGAAATAGAGCCCACCGGCGTCGATCGCGAGCAGCTCCTCGCGCGATGCGTATCCGAGAATGCGCGCCATGGCGTCGTTGCACTCGAGCATCCGTCCGTCGACCGTGTTGCGGTAGACGCCGGCGAGGTTGCGCTCGAAGAGCAATCGATGCCGGCGCTCGCTCTCGCGTAGCGCCGAGTAGGTCCGGGCCCGCTCCAGCGCGCTGACCAGCATCTCGCCGGTGATCCGCAGCAGCGCGAGAACCTCGTCCGTCCACTGCATCTCGCGCGTCAGGACGCTCGAGCCGACGCTGCCGATGAAGCGCTTCTCGAGCAGCATGGGCATGAACGCCGCGCCGCGGATGCCCTGGCGCTCGAAGAACCTGCGCTCGTTCACCGCCTGCGGCGGGAGCTCGTCGAGCGACTCGAACGCGATCGTCTCGCCGCGCAGCATCCGGTCGACCCACCATGGAAACGCCGCCGCCGAAAGCTCGCCGTACCGGTGTCCGCGCACGTCGCCCGTGGCCGCGCTCCATTCGTGCGTCATCCGGCCGCCGAGGCGATCGTCGTCGAGAATGATCACGTGGCAGCGGTCGACGCCGACGAACATCCCGATGTCGGCGAGCGCGTCCCCGATCGCGGCATCGATCTCGTCGTCGGAGGCGTTCGCGAAACGGGTGGATATCCCGGAGATGAGCTTCTCGAGCTCGACCCGGTGACGCAGCGCCTCCTGCGTCTCGCGGCGGTCGTGCGCGTCGATGGCCATGGCCACGAGATCCGCGATCGAGCTCGCGAAGTGCTCCTCCTCCGCGGTCCACGCACGCGGAGCGCCGGTGTGCTCGAAGCAGATCACGCCGGTCATGTTGCCGAGGCGACGGATCGGCGCGTCGAGCATCGAGGTGACGCCATACGGATCGAGGTACACGTCCGTGAAGGCGCTCGTGCGCGGGTCGAGCCGCGCGTCGAAGGCCGCGATCGTCCGCTCGCTCTCCAGCGCCCTGAAGTACGTCGGATAGCGCGTCGCCGTGAGCTCGCCCCCTTCGGAGTGCAGCGAAGGCGTGCGCTCATACAGCTCGCTGCAGCGGATCGCCTGCCGGTCGGGAGTGAAGAACCAGACCCCCACGCGCTCGACGGACATCATCTCGGCGGCCGCCTCCGCGATGTCGCGCAGGGCCGGCCCCAGCCGGCCGGCGTGCAGAGACGGACGCCGGGCCAGCTCGACGAGCACGTCGTGCTGACGGCGGATGGTTCTGAGGCGGTTCCGGGAGGCCGACGTGGACAACCTTTGCTTCAAAGAGCTCGCCGGGATGGAAAAATTTCTGAAAAGCCCCTCACTGAACAGTTCGTTACATTCGTGCAATCCGGCGGAAACGTGGCCCGGCGAGACTCCCCGGCGATGAAGAAGATGGTCCTCGGCGTCCTGCTCGTCGTCGCCGGTACGGCTGCATTCGTTGCCCGTTGCCCGTTGCCCGTTGCCGGTGAGGTCCCGCCCGAGCCGACGGGCAACGGGCCACGGGTCACGGGCAAACGAACCGGCGTTTCCGACCGCGCCGTCAAGGCCACGGGGGTCATCCGGCCGATGATCGGCGCCGAGGTGCGGGTGGGATCGCGAATCTCGGGGGTGGTGCGGCGGCTTTATGTTCGCATCGGCGATCGCGTCGAGAAGGGACAGCTCCTGGCGGAGCTCGACGATCGCGATCTGGTCGCACGGCGGCGCGAGGCGCTCGCCGCGCTGCAGCTCGCCGAGGCGAACCTGGAATACGCAAAATCCGACCTCGCGCGAAGGCGCGAGCTCCACGCGAGCGCGCTCCTCGCGCCGAGCGACCTCGATCTCGCCCGGCGCGCATACGCGGTTGCCGAACAGCAACGGGACGGGGCCCGGGCGAGCCTCGAAGTCGCCGCGACACAGCTCGCCTACGGCCGCATCGTTGCCCCGATCGCGGGAGTCGTCGCCTCCGTCTCGACACAGGAGGGCGAGACCGTCGCCGCCAGTTTCGCGACGCCGACGTTCGTCACGCTCCTCGACCTCGCGCGTCTCGAGGTCTGGGCCTATGTCGACGAGACCGACATCGGCCGCATCCGCATCGGACAGCCCGCGACGTTCACCGTCGACACGTACGGAGCCACCGGATTCAAGGGCGAGGTCACAGCCATCTACCCGAAGGCCGAGATCCGCGACAACGTCGTCAACTACGTCACCGTGATTCGCTTCGACGCGCCACGCGACAAGGTGCTGCGCCCCGACATGACCACCACCGTCCGCATCGGAGAGACGACATGATCGAGCTGCAGGACATCCGCAAACGCTATCTTCGCCCCGGCGGCGAGCCGGGCGCTGAATACGTCGAGGCCGTGGCCGGCGTCACGCTGCGCATCGCCCGCGGCGACTTCGTCGCCATCACCGGCACCTCGGGCTCGGGTAAGTCGACGCTCATGAACATCCTCGGCCTGCTCGACCGGCCGTCCGCAGGCCGCTATGTTTTCGACGGCGAGGACGTGGCCGACCTCGGCGTGAGCGAGCAGGCGCGCTTCCGCAACGAGCGCGTCGGCTTCGTCTTCCAGGCCTTTCATCTCCTTCCCCGCACGAGCGCCCTCGAGAACGTCGAGCTGCCGCTGCTCTACTCGAACCGCGCATCGATCGACGGCCTGGGAAGACGCGCCCTCGAGGCGGTTGGACTGGGGGATCGGATGCATCACACGCCGTCCGAGCTGTCCGGCGGGCAGCAGCAGCGCGTCGCCATCGCCCGCGCACTCGTGAACGAGCCGGACCTGCTCCTCGCCGACGAGCCGACCGGGAATCTCGATTCGCGATCCGCGTCGGAGGTGATGGAGATCCTCGGGAGTCTGAACGGAGAGGGACGGACGATCGTCCTCGTCACGCACGACCGCGCAATCGCCGCGCATGCGAAAAGGACCGTCCGCATCGAGAACGGGAGGCTGCAATGAGTCGCGAGCTTCGAGTTGCGAGCTCCGAGATCGGTGCAGCACGAAGACGAACGCCCTCGCAACCCGCGAGTCGCAACGCGCAACGCCTCAGGCTCTTCATGCACAGCCTCCGCGCCCTCCGCCGCTACAGGCTCCGCACGAGCTTCATCATGCTCGGCAGCTTCGTCGGGGCGGCGGCACTGACGCTCGTGATCTCCGCGGGCGAAGCGGCGGAGCGCAAAGTCCTCGCGACCGTGCGCCAGCTCTTCGGTGCGCAATCGGTTCTCGTCATGGCCGGCGGCACCCAGCTCATGAGCGGCGGACGGGGAGATGCAGCGCGACTCACGCTCGACGACGTCGAGCACGTGGTGAGCGAGATCCCACACATCGTCGCCTGGGACCCGCAGCAGGCAATCGCGGGCGCCCCGGTTCGCCATGAGGGCGCGACCGCCACCGCGCGCGTCCTCGGCTCGTCCGAGCGCTTCGAACGCGTGTGGGAGCGCCGCGTCGCGCGCGGAGCGATGTTCGAAGAGAGTGACGTCCGGACTTCCGCGCGCGTCGCGCTCATCGGCGAGACCGCCGCGCGCGAGCTGTTCGGCAGCGAGGATCCCCTCGGCGGCGAGATCCTCATCGGCAACGTTCCCTTCGAAGTGATCGGGGTCCTCGAGCCCTTCGGCACCGACCTCCACGGCATGGACCGCGATGACGAGATCGTCGTCCCCCTCTCCACGCTCATGCGACGGGTGATGAACGTCGATACGATCATCGCGGCGAAGCTTCTCGTCGACGACGCGGCGCAGGTGGAAGGCGTCGTGAAATCGTTGAAGCGCGCGCTCCGCGAACGGCATCAGCTTCCCGCCACGCGGCCGGACGATTTCTCCGTCATCAGCGCCATCGCCGTGCAGAAGATGGTCGGCCGGACGCAGCGGATTCTCGCGGTCTACCTGCCGCTCGTCGCGGGAATCGCGCTGCTCGTCGCGGCGATCGTCGCGGCCACGCTGATGCTGGCCTCCGTGAACGAGCGCGTCGGCGAGATCGGCCTCCGCCGTGCGGTCGGCGCGCGCGTCGAAGACGTGCAGTGGCAGTTTCTGATCGAGACGGGGATGACCATGCTGGGCGGCGGCATCGCCGGGATCATCGCCGGCCTGGCACTCGCACAGCTCGCGGCCGCGAGGCTGCACCTCGGCGACACGCTGTCCTGGCGCGCGGTCTTGATCGGCCTCGTCGTCTCCGCGGTCACAGGACTGCTCGCGGGCGTCCTCCCCGCGCGGCGAGCGGCGCAGCTCGACCCGGCAGACGCGCTGCGATGAAACTCCGCCGCTCGTTCCGCATGTCCATCCGCGCGTTGGCCACGCACAGAGTGCGGGCCGTCCTCGCACTCGCGAGCGTGGCCGTCGGCGTGGCCGCCGTCGTGCTCACCAGCGCGATCGGAACGGGAGCACGGCAGGAGATCGTCCGGAAGATCGAGACGATGGGAACGAACCTGCTGGTCGTGCGCCCCGCGCAGGTGGAGCGCCTCCCATCACGCAGGATGATTCGCGGCGTCGTGACGACCCTGACGCCGGACGATGCCGCCGCCATCGCAGCCCTTCCGGCCGTGGCGAGCGCCGCCCCCGGTGTGGATCGCGCGGTCCGCGTGAAAGCCGGCGCGATCGCATCGATGGCGAAGGTCCTCGGCACGACCCCGCGCTTCCTCCGGATTCGCAACTTTCGCGTGCAAGAGGGCCGCTTCTACGACGATGCCGATGACCTGCGGCGCGTGGCCGTCCTCGGCGCGCGCACGGCGGAAGCGCTCTTTCCCGATGGATCAGCCGTCGGCGGCGAGATCCGCATCCGGGGCGTTCCGTTCGAAGTGATCGGCGTGCTCGAGGCCAAAGGCGTCACCGCCGACGGCGCGGACGAAGACAACCAGGTCCTCGTTCCCTTCCGTACGGCGATGCGGCGCGTTTTCAACACCACCTGGCTGACGACGATCTTCGTCACCGCCACGGACGTCGACGCCGCACGGGCCGAGATCGCGGAGCTCCTGCGTACGCGTCACGGCCGCGAGGACTTCTCGGTGCAGAACACGACGATGTTCCTCTCGATGCAGCAAGAGACCGCGGACTTCCTCACGCTGCTCGCGACGGGCCTCGCCGCGATCGCGCTCATCGTCGGTGGCGCCGGTATCCTCGCCCTGATGATGATGTCGGTGCAAGAGCGCACGGGCGAGATCGGTCTGCGCATCGCGGTCGGTGCGACGCCGAGCGACATCCTCGCGCAGTTTCTCTTCGAGGCTACACTGCTCGCACTCGGCGGCTGGATGGCAGGTCTTGCAATCGGTGCAATCGGCGCGGCGGCGGTAGCGCTCGGAACGGAGTGGACGCTGGCGGTGCCGGTGAATGCACTCTTCGCGTCGATGGCCATGGTGGTCGTCGCGGGTCTCGGCTTCGGCGCGTTCCCCGCCCGCAAGGCCTCGATGCTGCCGCCGATCGAGGCGCTGCTCGCATGAACCCGCGCGTCCTCATCATCGACGACGACGAACGTCTCGGCGCGTTGCTGACCGAGTACCTGGGCCGCTTCGGCTTCGACGTGCGCACCGCCGCGCACCCGGAGACGGGGCTGCGGATGCTGAAGAGCGAGACGCCGGACATCGTCATCCTCGACGTCATGCTCCCGGACCTCGACGGCTTCGCGGTCTGCCGCAGGATCCGCGAGACCAGCCGCGTGCCGATCATCATGCTCACCGCACGCGGCGACGTGATGGACCGCATCGTCGGACTCGAGCTGGGGGCGGACGACTACCTGCCCAAACCCTTCGAGCCGCGCGAGCTCGTGGCGCGGATCCAGGCCGTGATGCGGCGGGGAAAGCCAACGGACGACGAGGAGCTGCTGCGGGTCGGCGCGCTCGAATTGGACTGGACCGCGCGCTCGGCGCGCCTCGATGGCAGAGAGCTGATCCTCACCACCGCGGAGTTCGACCTCCTCGGACTCCTCGTGCGCAACCGCGGCCGGGTGCTGACGCGCGACCGGATCCTGGACGAGACCAGGGGCCTCGACTGGGAGTCGTACGACCGGAGCATCGACGTCCTCGTGAGCCGCCTGCGGCAGAAGCTCGGCGACGACGCGAAGCGGCCCGCATTCATCCGGACGATCCGAGGAACCGGGTACAGCTTCATCGGAGGCGGCGCTGAGTGAGAAACGGGCCGCCGGCACTCCGCCGGCTGACGCACAGGCGTCTCGCCTGCGCCCCGGGCGGGGAGACGCCGCCCGGTCGGCCGCCGAGACGGCGGCCGTCCGATCTCGCACGCACGTCTCCGTCTTCGCCAAGCTCGTCACGATCATGCTCGTGATGGCGATCAGCCTGATGGCGGTCGTCCTCGCGTTCTTCGGATTGATCGTCAGCCCGACGATGAATGACGCGGCCGAGGCCGTGTTCCGCGAGCACATCACACGCGTTGCGGCGGACGGTCTCGACCTCGCAAAAGCGCAGGAGCTAGCCCAGCGCGCGAACATCCAGGTCCGCTACGACGGACCGGCGGGGACGTGGAGCACGCGCGACTGGATGCCCTCCGTCGAGGAGGCCCGCGAGGCCGACACCAGATTCCTCGGCCACGGCTACTACGTCATCCCCGCACCCGACGGCGGGTCCTACGTCTTCCGGTGGATGTTCCGCCGACGCATGATCACCGTGCACAACCTGCTTCTGGGGCTGCTCCTCGGCATCATGATCGCTGTGATCATCACCGCGCACCTCGTGCTGCGCCAACTGCTGCGGCCGCTGCGGACTCTCGGCGAGGGCGTGGCGCGCCTCAGCGACGGACAGCTCGACGTCGTCCTCCCGAACCCGACCCGCGACGAGTTCGGCGCGCTCACCGGGGCATTCAACCAGATGGTCGGCCGGGTGCGGGACATGATCCGCGCGCGCGATCAGCTCCTGCTCGACGTCAGTCACGAGCTGCGCTCTCCCCTCACGCGTCTCCGCGTCGCCCTCGAGCTCGTGCCCGACGATGAGAACCGCCGGCACATGCAGGACGACCTCGTCGAGATGGAGCTGATGATCGCGGAGCTCCTCGAGCTCGAGCGCCTTCGCGAGGGGCGCGGCGTGAGCCTCGCCCGCCATGACCTGGTCGCGATCGTCCGGGAGCTCTCCGTCCCCCTGAAGGCCTCCGCGCCGCAGATCTTCGCCCAAGTCGACGCGGAGAAGATCCGCACCGTCCTTCGAAACCTGCTCGAAAACGCGCAGAAATATGCGACTAGCGCGGAGATCGAGCTGACGGAAACGGCCGATGCGGTGGAGATACGAGTACGCGACGACGGTCCGGGGATTCCGGAGGGTGATCTCGGATCGCTGTTCGAGCCCTTCTTCCGCGTGAACCGCTCACGATCGAAGACCCCCACCGGCTACGGCCTCGGCCTCTCCATCTGCAAGCGCATCGTCGAGGCGCACGGGGGGGCGATCGCAGCGTCCAGCGATCCCGGTCGCGGTGCGACCTTCACGATCTCCCTGCCCAAACAGTTGTGACGACGACACGCACTCAGACGTGACCCGCGACGCCGCGCGCGCCACGTCCCAGTCACAGACTCCGGGCGGAGGAGAATCATGACCAACGCAACACTCGTGCTGGGCGGTAAAGAATACAAACTGCCGGTGATGACCGGGACCGAGAACGAGGTCGCGATCGACATCACCTCGCTCCGCGCGAAAACAGGCGCGATCACCTACGATCCCGGCTACGCGAACAGCGGCTCGTGCATGAGCGGGATCACGTTCATCGACGGCGAGAAGGGCATCCTGCGCTACCGCGGCTATCCGATCGAAGATCTCGCGGGGAAGGCGAGCTTCATCGAGGTCGCCTACCTGCTGATCTACGGCGAGCTCCCCACCGCTGCCGAGCTCGAGGAGTTCACCTCCCGCGTCACGCGGCACACGCTGCTCCACGAGGACATGAAGAAGTTCTTCGAGGGCTTCCCGAAGTCGGCGCACCCGATGGCCATCCTGTCGGCCATGGTCGCGTCGCTCTCCGCGTACTATCCGGACACGGAGGTCCGGGAGACGAACATCCTGCGCCTGCTGGCGAAGCTCCCTACGATCGCGGCGTTCTCGTACAAGAAGTCGGTGGGACAGCCGTTCATCTACCCCCGGAACGACCTCACCTACACGCAGAACTTCCTGCACATGATGTTCGCCATTCCGTGTGAGCCGTACGTCGTCAATCCGGTCGTGGATCGCGCGCTGAACCTTCTCTTGATCCTGCATGCGGACCACGAACAGAACTGCAGCACGTCGACCGTGCGCATGGTCGGCAGCAGCCGCGCGAACCTCTTCTCGTCGATCTCGGCCGGGATCTCCGCGCTCTGGGGTCCGCTGCACGGCGGCGCAAATCAGGAAGTGCTGGAGATGCTCACGCAGATCCGCGCGGACGGCGGCGACGTCGGCAAGTTCGTGGCCCTGGCGAAGGACAAGAGCTCCAAGTTCAAGCTGATGGGCTTCGGCCACCGGGTCTACAAGAACTTCGACCCGCGGGCGACGATCCTCAAGAAGTCCGCCGACGAAGTCCTCTCCTCGCTGCACATCTCCGATCCGCTCCTGACCATCGCCAAGGAGCTCGAGGAGGTGGCGCTGCACGACCCGTACTTCATCGAGAAGAAGCTCTATCCGAACGTCGACTTCTACAGTGGCATCATCTATCGCGCCATCGGCATCCCGACGGAGATGTTCACGGTCATGTTCGCCCTCGGCCGTCTGCCGGGCTGGATCTCGCAGTGGAAGGAGATGATCGACGACCCGGTGACGCGGATCAACCGCCCGCGCCAGGTGTACACCGGGCCGAAGGAGAGGGAAGTGCTGCCGATCCGCAACAGGGAGAAGGAGCTGGTGACGGCGTAGGGGACCGATAGGACGGATAGGACCTATGGGACTCATAGGACCGATAGGACCGATAGGACCTATGGGACCTATGGGACTCATGGGACTCATGGGACTCATGGGACGAATAGGGAGACTACCCATCCGTCCCATCCGTCCCATCCGTCCCATTCCTCCCATCACACCCCTTCCACCCCATAAACCTTCACGTTCACTTCGCGCGCGTAGTGCCGGAACGCCACGTGCTCCGCCCGCTTCAAACCCGTGGCCCAGATCAACGTCTCGTCCAGAGCCAGCACCTCCGCGCGCTGGACGGGGTAGGCCTGGTGATGCACGCGAGCGCGGTGCAGCCGGCGCTCGTCGTCTTGGGAGTAGAGGATGTAGCGCTCGATGAGGAAGTGCTCGATCGTCCCCGGCGTGGCCGGCTGGGCGGGGCCTTCGAGGGCGCGATACCGCACGTGCGCGTTGGCAGGCTGCGTCCCTCTCGGGTCCGTGCGCCGGGAGTCGCACTCGATCGGCGGCAGAGCGCCCTTCCCCACGCGGAAGTCCATCTCCGCTTCGAAGTACGCGAGGTGATAGGCGGCGCGCGCTGCCGCGACCGCGATACTGCTCGACGCGTCGAGGCTGAAGAACCAGACCCCCGGATCGCGCCCCTCGAGATGGACGTACGTACGCACGTTCACCTCGTGAAACGACGAGATCCACGGCAGCGGCGGGGTGAGGATCGGCCGGACGCCGGTCAGAGTGAATGGCACCAGGCCGATGTACGCCTTCCCCTCGAACGTATCGAGCGTCAGCCGCGGGGGCAGCAGTGACTGGAGATGCCCCGGTGGAATCTCCCAGTGCAGAAAGAGGAGGTGGTGCCAGTTCTGGTGCAGAAGCACCTGTCCATCCGGCTCGAGCGTCGGAGTGATGCGGTCGATCGTGTCGTGTTGATGCATGCCGTACGCACCTGAAGCAATCCGGCAGCCAGCGGACGGCGTTACCATCGGGTCATGCAAAAGCTCCTGCTCGCCGCAACATGTTGCGTCTTCCTCGCCTGCGCGAGCAACGACGCGAAGATCATCCCGCCCGAGATCCAGTTCGTGCAGCTGTCCGGGCCCGCGGACCAGAACTACACGCCCGGCGACATCGAGGTGCAGTACGGTCTCCGCATCGCGAACCGCTCCTCGGGGCCGATCACACTCCGGAACATCCAACTCCGGCCCGTCGGCGCCGGCGGCGCGTACCGGCTTCATCCGCGAACGTACTACTTCGAGCGCGAGATCAAGCCCGAACAGTACGAGGACGTGACCTTCTGGGCCAAGGCAGTCGCCGCCGGCGACGCGTTCGCTCCCGACGCGACGGCGCCCATCACCATCCGCGTCACGGCCTACTTCGAGACGCCGCAGGGAGGGTTTCGCAAGGTGTTCACGACGATGCTCGAGCAGGGGGGGGAGCTGGGCCGGTAGGTTGCGAGTCGTCGAGTCGGTGTGCGTCGCTCGGGATGGTCGCCGGCTCGACGGCTCGACGACTCCTCTCGCAACCCGCCACTTATTCGAACAGCTCGTACTCGGCCACCGGCAGCTCGGCCGGCTCGGTCCACCGCCAGGTCTCGAAGATGTAGAGGTCGAACAGCAGCAGGAAGACCTCGCGTGACATGCGCCAGCGGGCCTGCAGGCCGTCGCGTAGTCCGCGCTTCGACTCCTTCAGCACGTGGTTGAGGCCGTGGATGATCGTCTGCTGCTGGCGGTAGCCCGCCCTCGCGCAGAAACAGTTCAGGGCCGCCTCGATCTTGAAGTGCGACTGGTACTGCACCGGCACGGTGTCGAAGACGGCGCGCTTCATCACCCGGATGCCCGACAGCACCGGACCGCATTTCGCGCGGAGATGGAGGAAGTTCGCAACGTCCCCGCGATCGCGGACGCCGATGTTCATGTCGCACTTCCCCTCCAGCACCGGCAGGATCAGGGCACGGATGTGGTCGTCGGTGACGTTGTACATGTCGCCGTCGCAGAAAAAGAGCGTGTTATTCGTCGAATTCGCGACCCCCACGGCCATCGCGTAGCCCTTCCCGTGGTTCTCCTTGAGGGCAATGGTGCGGACGCCCTCAAACGTACGGGCGATCTCCACGGTCCTGTCCTCGGACCCGTCGCTGACAACGATGACCTCGTCGACCAGGGGACTCTCCGTCAACGCCCGGAGGACTTCGGCAATCGTCCCTTCTTCGTTGTATGCCGCGATGACTGCGGTCGTCCTCAATCGATTCTCCTCAGCTTCTCGCATTTCGGGGAGGGCTAGTGCAACGGGTGGACCACGGCGGATTCTACTTCAGGGGCAGAGGGCAGAAGGCAGAGTCCTGAGTCCTGAGTCCTGAGTCCTGAGTCCTGAGCGCAGGACTCAGGAGAATCGACGACATCTTCTTAGTAACCTTGTCCTGCCGCCCTGCCCCCTACGCCCTGTCCCCTGCCCCCTGTCCCCTGCCCCCTGCCCTCTGCCCTCTGCCCTCTGCCCTCTGCCCTCTGCCCTCTGCCCTCAGGACTCAGCACTCAGCACTCAGGACTCAGGTGCCCGCCAACCCTGACACGGCCTTTGCAGACTCCGCCAGTGTCATGAAACGGACACTGCCACTGGCAACCCTTCTCACGCTGGCGAGCATCCTCTCCGGCGCCGTCTTGCTTCTCTCGGGTTGCGCGGCACTGCAGAGCGCCCTGAACATCGAGAATCCCCGGTACGCCATCCGGGACATCCGGCCGAGCATCGACATCGCCATCCCCCTGTCCGCGTCCTCGATCGATATCGACTTCAACCTCGAAGTGGACAACCCGAACTCCGTCGGCCTCCGCCTCGACCAGCTCGACTTCAACCTCTTCATCAACGACACCCGCGTCCTCGACAGCGTCAGCCGCCAGGACCTGCGCATCCCCGCCAACGGCGTCGGCGACGTCCAACTCCGCACCCGCATCGGGTACCAGAACATCCGCTCGCTCTGGAGCGAGATGGTGGACGTCGTCCGCGGCCAGCGCGCCCGGTACGAGCTCCGTGGCAATGCCTACTACGACACTCCGGTGGGAAGGTTGAAGTTTCCGGTGACGGTGTACTCGTCGCGCTAGTCGCAGCGTCCCCGAGTCTCCGAGTCTTCGAGTCTCAAAGTCTCAGCGTCTAGTCTCAGAGTCTCAAAGTCTCAAAGTCTCAAAGAGGAATCAACGCATCGAGCCGCAGCGACCCTACGACGTTGAAACCTCGAGTCTCTGAGATCTCGAGACTATGCGACTCGGCAGGTTTGAGACTTTGAGACTTTGAGACTCGAACACTCGACGACTCGACGACTCGACGACTGGTTAGAATGCGCGCGCGTGACCACCGCTCCCCGTTCCCGCTACGCCCTCCCCGCCTTCGCGGCCATCCTCTATTTCTCGCAGGGCTTCCCGTTCGGCATCGTGAACGAGGGGGTGAACCTCTATCTCTCGTTCGTAAAGGTCGATCTTGCGACGATCGGCCTGGTCGGCAGCGTCGGGATCCTCTGGACGCTGAAGTTCCTCTGGGCGCCGGCGGTCGATGCGATCGGGAGCTATCGCGCGTGGATCCTCGGCGCGCTCCTCGCGCTCGCCGTTTCCATCGCCGCCCTCGGCGCCGTGCCGCCCGGCGGCAAGGCCTTCTGGGCGATCCTCATCGCGCTCGTCATCGCCTCCGCGACGCAGGACATCGCCATCGACGCGCTGGTCATCCGGACCACTCCCGACGACCTGCTCGGCGTCGTCAACTCGGTCCGTGTGGCCGCGTATCGCGTCGCGATGCTCGTCGCAGGCGCCGCGTTGGGGATGCTCGCCGACCGCCTTGGCTGGCCCGGTGCGTTCATCGCCGTGGCCGTTCTGCCGCTCGTCATCTTCGCGGTCATCGGGTTCCGGAAAGCCGACGAGCGCGATGTTCTCGAGCGCCACGAGAACCCCTTGCGCGGCCTCCTGGAGTGGATCCAGCGACCCGGCGCCTTCCTCCTCGTCGCGGTCATCCTCCTCTATCGCATGGGCGACAACACGATGATGGCGATGATCCGCCCGTATTGGGTCTCGCGCGGATTCACCGCCACCGAGGTGGCGAATGTAACGACCACGCTCGGGATGGTGTCCACGATCCTCGGCGCGATTGCGGGAGGGTGGTTCGTCACGCGGTACGGGATCTACCGCTCCCTGCTGATCCTCGGGGCTGCCCAGATGCTGTCGAATCTCACCTATGCCGTCGTGGCGATGACCGACGCCGGCCGTCCCGCGATGTACGGGGCCGCGATCGTCGAGACCTTCTGCGGAGGACTCGGCACGGCCGCATTCCTCGCGTTCCTCATGTTCATCTGCGACAAGGCAAACGCCGCCACGGAATACGCGATGCTGAGCGCGCTCTTCGCCATCGGCCGCACCTTCGCGATCTCCGTCAGCGGATATCTCGCCCAGGACCTCGGCTTCGCGAAGTACTACTGGCTCACGGCACTGCTTGCCCTTCCCGGACTCGCGCTGCTGCCGCTGATCCGCACGCGGCTGGTAGCGCGTCCCGAAACACACCCCGCGATCTGAAGAAGCGGAAGGAGAAGGCGGAAGGCGGGACAGGGTTGTGCCGTCATCCTTCATCCTTCATCCTTCATCCTTCCGATGCGCCATCGAATCTTCATCGACGCGATCGCACCCACCGTCACCGTGGATGGCGACGAGTTCCATCACTCCATTCGCGTGGTGCGCGCGCGTGTCGGCGAAGAGGTGGAGCTATTCGACCGGGAGGGCAACGCGGCCCGCGGCATCGTCGAATCGATCGAGCGCGACCGTGCCGTCATTCGGGCCGGCGAGGCACTCCCGTCGCGCGAATCGGCCCTCGCGATCCATCTGGCCATGGCCGTCATCCAGCTCGAGAGATTCGAGCTCGTGCTGCAGAAGGCGACGGAGCTCGGCGTGAAGACCATCATCCCGCTCGTCACCGAGCGCATCGAGCTGCGCCCCGAGCGCTATTCGGGAAAGATGGACCGCTGGCAGAAGATCGTCTTCGAGGCCGTCAAGCAGTGCGGGCGCACGATGGTCCCGAAGATCGAGGCGCCGGCAGACTTCGACGCGGTCATCGCACGAAGCGGCGACAAGATCCTCTTCGACGCGGATGCACCGCCAACCGCGAACCGCCAGCCGCCAACCGACGTCACGCTCCTCATCGGTCCCGAGGGCGGCTGGAGCGACGACGAGCTGCGCCGCGCGCGAGAGCGGAACCTGCTCTTCCATCGCCTCGGGCCCCGCCGTCTGCGCGCCGAAACCGCGGCCATCGTCGCGGTGGCGGTGCTGGCTTCGCGCTTCGGAGATCTGTAGTAGATTACGCCCTCCGCCATAGTTGGCAGTTGGCAGTTGACGGTTGGCGGGAAGACCGTTGCACGCCAACGGCTGCCGTCAACCGCACCGTCTGGAGGTTCCTTTTTGTGGCCGACACGCTGACCATCACCGATAACCGCAACGGACAGACTTACGAAGTCCCCATCGCCGAAGGCACGATCAAGGCCCTCGATCTTCGGAAGATCAAAGTCAGCGACGACGATTTCGGGATGATGACCTACGACCCGGCGTTCATGAATACCGCGTCGTGCCGCAGCTCGATCACCTTCATCGACGGCGACCGGGGCATCCTCGAGTACCGCGGCTATCCGATCGAAGAGCTCGCGGAGAGGAGCACCTACCTCGAGGTCGCGTACCTCCTGCTCCACGGCGAGCTGCCGAACGACCGGCAGCTGGGGCAGTGGGAGCACACCATCACCCACCACACGATCCTCAACGAGAACTTCCGGCACCTCATCGACGCCTTCCGTTACAACGCGCACCCGATGGGCCGCCTCATCGCCTCGGTCGCCGCGCTGGGAACGTTCTATCCGGAGGCCAAGGAGATCTTCGATCCGGCGGTTCGGCTCAAACAGATCGAGCGCATCGTCGCCAAGATCATCACCATCGCCGCGTTCAATTACCGCAGCACCGTGGGGATGCCCTACGCCTATCCCGACAACGACCTGTCGTACACCGGGAACTTCCTCAACATGATGTACCGGATGACGGAGGTGAAGTACACGCCGAACCCCGTGCTCGAGCGTGCACTGGACGTCCTGTTCATCCTCCACGCCGACCACGAGCAGAACTGTTCGACGAACGCCATGCGAGCCGTCGGGAGCTCGCACGTCGATCCCTACTCCGCCGTCGCCGCCGCGGCGGCCGCGCTGTACGGCCCGCTGCACGGCGGCGCCAACGAGGCCGTCCTGCAGATGCTCGCCGAGATCGGCGACGTGAAGAACGTCCCCGACTTCATCAAGCGCGTCAAGAGCGGCGAAGGCGGACGCCTCATGGGCTTCGGCCACCGCGTCTACAAGAACTACGATCCCCGCGCGAAGATCATCAAGCAGGCCGCGGACGAGGTCTTCGAAGTCACCGGCCGCAATCCGCTCCTGGACATCGCCCTCGAGCTCGAGCGAATCGCGCTGGAAGACGACTACTTCGTCAAGCGCAAGCTCTACCCCAACGTCGACTTTTACTCCGGCCTGATCTACCAGGCCATGCGTTTCCCGACGTCGATGTTCACCGTGCTCTTCGCGATTCCCCGCGTCTCCGGCTGGCTCGCCCAGTGGCAGGAGATGCTCAGCGACCCCGATCAGAAGATCGCCCGCCCGCGGCAGATCTACACGGGCCAGACGCGCAGGGAGTACGTGGAGATCGGGAATCGCTAGCTCAGCTAGTATTCTGCGCGGCAGAAAAAGGTGTCATCCTGAGCCGCGTAGACGGCGAAGAACCTTCCAGCACGCAACGGAGAAGGTCCTTCGCCGTCTGCGCGGCTCAGGATGACACGTTCCACGTAAGGGGGGTCCCTAGGAGCCTGGCGCGGCAGAAACTGAGCGTCGAGCGGCAGGCGGGCCCAAGGCTTTGCCCA
>CAZLGP010000142.1:0-43529 GCA_964558905.1 uncultured Thermoanaerobaculia bacterium
GTGGATCAGGATCGCGCTCATCGTGTCACCTCGCTCTCTCGATCGGTGCTGAGTGCTGGGTGCTGAGTGCTGAGTCCCGCCCACCCAGGGATGACGCGGGTGGGGGTACTCAGCACCCAGCACTCAGCACCCAGCACTCTCCTAAACCGCCACACTCATCCGGGCCGCCACCGCCTCCGCCATCTCGAGTGTCGTCGCGCTCCCGCCCATGTCGTACGTGCGCACGCGGCCTTCCTCGATGACCGCGGCAACCGCGTTTTCGATGAGCGACGCCTTCTCGTTCTCGCCGAGCCACTCGAGCATCATCTTCGCGGCAAGGATCGTCGCGAGCGGATTGACCTTGTACTGGCCGGCGTACTTCGGCGCGGAGCCGTGCGTCGGCTCGAACACCGCGAGCTTCTCGCCGATGTTGCCCGAGGCGCCGAATCCGAGACCGCCGACGAGCTGCGCGCAGAGGTCGGAGATGATGTCGCCGTAGAGGTTCGGCGCCACGAGCACGTCGTAGTTGAACGGGTTCTTCAGCAGCCACATGGTCATCGCGTCGATGTTCGCGTCGTCCATCGCGATTCCGGGGAAGTCGCGCGCGACCTCCTTCGCGATCTCGAGGAACAGTCCGTCCGTGGCCCGGACGACGTTGGCCTTGTGTACGACGGTGACTTTTTTGCGGCCGAACTCGAGCGCGAACTGGAATGCCGCGCGGATGATGCGCTCCGAGCCGTGGCGCGTGTTGATCTTGCACGAGATCGCGTACTCGTCCGGCTTCAGCGCCGCGAACGGAGCGAACGGCTTCGACAGCGACGCCAGCTCGTGCGCGAGCGAGTCCGGCACCGGCGAGAACTCGACGCCCACGTAAAGGTCCTCGGTGTTCTCGCGGAAGACGACCAGATCGATCCCCTCGCGATAGTTCAGCGGATTGCCGCGATACGCCCTGCACGGGCGCAGCGACACATAGAGGTCGAAGAGCTGGCGCATGCGCACGATCGGCGAGCGATAGACGAGCCTCTCGCTCTGCAGATCGGACGTCAGCTCCGCCTGCGCGGCTCTCGCCGGCTTCGACGTGATCGCGCCGAACATCGCCGCGTCGACGTTCTTCAGCAGCTCGATGGTCCGCATCGGGAACGCGTCGCCCTCGGTGCGCCAGAATTCCCATCCGATGTCGCCGTGGATGTAGTCGGCGTCGAGCTCTACGGCGTCGAGCACGATGCGCGCGGCCTCGAGCACCTCGATTCCCACTCCGTCGCCGGGAAGCCAGGCAATGCGATGTTTCTTCATGACGTTGCTCTCCGTTCGATCAGTTTCTTGCGCGTGTACGGAATGAGTCCGCCCGCATCGACGATCGCCTGTCGCGCGGGCGGCGGCGGAACGATCGCGAACGTTCTGCCGGTCGCTACGTTCACGATGCGATCGGCGTGGATCTCGAGCGCGTCGCCCTCGGTCGCGTCAAAGTCCGGACAGACGATCGTGCGCAGGCCGAGGTTCACCGCGTTCTGCAGGAAGATGCGGGCGAAGCCGCGGGCGATGACCACGAGGTCGTAGCCGCGCAGCGTCGAGGCGGCCTGCTCGCGCGACGAGCCGCAGCCGAAGTTCTTCCCCGCGGCGATCGCGCTGCCGCGCGGGATCGTGCCGGAGACGAGAGCCTTGTTCAGCTCCGAGTCGTCCGCGAACGCGAACTGCGGCGTCTCCGTCGGAAGCACGGTCGCCATGTAGCGGCCGGGATAGATGACGTCCGTCGAGACGTCGTCACCAAGCTTCCACGCGAGCCTGGTTGTCGGTGGCTGGGAATTCGAAGGGTTCGTCACGTTTCGCTCCTTGCGTACTGGGGCGGGTGATGCGGCCGGTGAGCGCGCTGGCTGCGGCGACGGCGGGAGAACAGAGGTAAACCTGCGCCTTCGCGTTGCCCATGCGGCCGAGGAAGTTGCGGTTGGTGGTCGACAGCGCGATCTCGCCGTCGCCGAGCGCCCCCTGGTGGACGCCGAGGCAGCAGCCGCAGCCGGGGTTCATCACCACGGCGCCGGCTTCGACGAGCTCTCCGATGACGCCCTTCTTCAGCGCGTCCTTGTAGATGCGCCAGGAGGCCGGGAAGACCAGCATGCGCACGCCGTCGGCGATGCGACGGCCGCTGAGGATCGAGGCCGCGACCGCGAGATCGTCCGCACGGCCGTTGGTGCACGAGCCGATGACGATCTGGTCGACACGCGTGCCTTCCACCGCGTCGATCGTCTTCACGTTGTCGACCGTATGCGGGCAGGCGATCTGATAGGTGAGCTGCGCGCAGTCGATCTCGATCGTGTCGGCGTACATGGCGTCGTCGTCGGGCTGCAACAGCTCGATCGGCTCGTGGACCTGCGCGACGTCGCGCAGGTAACGCAGCGTTTCCGCGTCGGATGGCACGATGCCGGCGGTCGCTCCCGCTTCCACGGACATGTTGCAGAGGACGAGACGGCCCGACGTCGGCATCGTGCGAACCGCGTCCCCATGGAACTCCAGCACGCGGAAGTTCGCGCCCTCGGCTGAGAGGCGGCCGATGATGTGGAGGATGAGGTCTTTGGCAGAGACGAAGTCGGGAAGCTGACCGCGCAGGACGACCTTGATCGTCGCGGGGACCTCGACATTCAGTGCCGCACCGAGGGCCCAGACGCTCGCCATCTCCGTGGCGCCGATGCCGAATGCGAAGGCGCCCAGCGCGCCGTGCGTAGTGGTGTGGCTGTCCGTGCCGGCGACCACCATGCCCGGGAGGACATAACCGCTCTCGGGGAGGATCTGATGGCAGATGCCGCCCTGGTCCGCGCGGATGTCGTGGAACTTGATGATGCCCTGCGCGGCGACGAACTCACGGATGCGCTTCTGGTTCGTCGCGGTCTTCGCGCTCTCTGCGGGAACGCGGTGGTCGAAGATGATGGCGATCCTCGACGGATCCCAGACCGTGGCCTCGTGTCCCGTGCCGTCGAAGATCTCGCGGAACTGGTTGATCACCAGCGCCGCGTTCTCGTGGGACATGGCGAGGTCGACGCGCGGCTCGACGACGTCGCCCGCGGCGACGCTGGCCCGCCCCGACGCGCGCGCGAGGATCTTCTCGGCAATGGTCATTCCCATGGTCGCTCCTCCGGAGGGGATCGTATGGAGCGCGCGGATGCGCGTCGGGAGGAGCCATCACGAGGAGGGGTGCGTCAACGCACACGGAGAGGTTCGGAGCAGCCGCGTTTTGAGGCTGTGAGGAGATCCAGGGCCGCGGGCCTCGAGCTCAGCGCGAGAGACGGCGATTCCATCCGTGAGGGACGTTCGTCTTCACCACGGAGACACAGAGACACAGAGGAGGACGGAAACCTCTAGTAGAAAGGGGTGCTCTTCTTCATCCCTTCCAGTGCTTTTCTCGTCCTCCTCTGTGCCTCTGTGTCTCTGTGTCTCTGTGGTGAGAACTTCACCCGGATGAACTGGAGGCAGCAAGCGCGTCATCGTTTCCTCAGTGGTAGTCGACAATTTCTACGCCATCCGCGTGATCTACAGTGAGTAAGACACCAGCTTCATTCGTTCATTGTCGCGCACGAAAACGACAATGAGGTCGGCGGCATTCGCCTCCCGGTACTGCTCGACGATAAGTGCCTGCGAGCGTTCGTTCAGATCCGCGAGGAATGCAGGATATGGATAGGCGTACACGCGTGCTTCCTGAAGGTCAACGAGGATGATGGGCCGATGCTCTTCGTATGCCCGATAGGCCTGAACAATCACAGCCCAGTACCGATCTCGCACGGCCAGAGCGACACGCGCTCGCCGCATGTGGCGCTGGCGCGCCTGCGAGCGGCGTGACGCCGTGCGTCCCGGCAGCACGCCAGGGGCTTCAGCCCGCGCTCGTCAAACGGCCCGATAGCTTCAGAGTGCAGTTGGGCAGCCGATCCGTTCTCAAGCGGAAGGTGCCACCTGCCGGCCAAGAGGGGTTAGGTACCAGCGGGGTTGACCATTCTTGCTTTGGGTTTGCGCAATCAGACCTTGGGCCAAGAGATTTGAAAGGACGCTATTCACGACAGTTTTGTCGAGCTGCGCATCGCGTGCGAGGCCCGTCAGCGAGCGCATGGAAAACGAACTATGTGCGAGTGCGGACAAAGCACGGAGCTCTTCCGGTGATAGCGTCGAGGCCACTCTTTTAGGAGCTTGGTCGTCCGTGCCGGCCTCGGCCTCTGTGACGTCTTGTTCGACGAGGGGTGCGACGACCCGCTGAGCTTCCGCCGCATCCTCTTTCGCATCCTGTGCCGTCTGTTTTGCGTCACGTACCTCTTGAAGGAGACGATTCGAAAGCGTGCGGATGAACGCACGTGCCGAGACCGCCGCAACCAAGCAGAATCCAGCAAGCACGAATAGTTCGGCTGGATCACTTGGCGAGTCGTTCGCACCGCGAATATCATCAATCAGCCCGCTTGAAATCATGTTGAGGAACAACGGGACCATGAAGGCAGCACCTATGCCCACGGTCACGTGCTGCCACCATTTGAGCGGTCGTTCTTGCGCGGGATCAGTGATGAGAAAATTGATGATCCCGCCGAGAACGCCCGAACCGAGCATCACCGCTGCGATCTGCCACATCGGACCCACCATCGCCGCCTCCCAAACCTATTCTACGACTGCCCACGCTGACGGCCGGGCGCCCTACACTTGGCGCCGTTTACCGTCGTTGGAATTCGCGACCGTGCCGCTACGGAAGTGGGAGGGACACGAGATCCGGGATTCCCCGTCATTCGGAACTCTCGCGCATTCGGTCTGCTCAACTTACCGCTCAGCTGTAAACGTTCCCATTGGGACCTCCGCAGCGCAATACTCTTCTCACCGCATATCACGCACGACCTGAGCGCGACGCGCGTGATGGACCGCGTGCATCGATCGCGATCGCGCCGGTGGTAGGCCGCCGGGAGAACGTCACCCGGCGACGCCCGCCATGCGCGCGCATCGCGCCACTCAGGACATCGGCCCTCGAACGCGCGCCGCGCACGACGAAGCCGGGATCGTTCAGGCAGCACCGATGTCACAATGAACCCCTCATGAACGTAGTGATCTTCGGCGCCACGGGGATGATCGGGCAGGGCGTGCTTCGCGAGTGTCTTCTCGATCCCGAGGTACAGCGCGTTGTGACGGTCGGTCGTACGCCGACCGGGCAACAGCATCCGAAGCTCGAGGAGATCGTGCATGCCGATCTATTCGATCTGACAGCGATCGAGCCGGAGCTGACCGACCTCGACGCGTGCTTCTTCTGCCTCGGTGTCTCGGCGGCGGGGATGACGGAAGAGAAGTACACGCGCGTGACGTACGGCATCGCGATGTCCGTGGCCACGACGCTGTCGCGGCTCGACCCGGGGGTGACGTTCGCGTTCGTCTCCGGCGCCGGCACCGACAGCAGTGAGCGTGGACGGAGCATGTGGGCGCGCGTGAAGGGGAAGACCGAGAACGCGATCCTGAAGCTGCCGTTCCGGCGTGCGTTCCTGTTCCGTCCGGCTTTCATTCGGCCGATGCACGGCATCCGGTCGCGGACGAGGCTCTATCGCGTGCTGTACGCGGTGGTTGGGGCGCTGTTCCCGCTTCTGCGACGCCTGTTCCCGAATGCGGTCACGACGACGGAGGAGCTTGGGCGGGCGATGCTCGCGGTGGCGAAGCACGGAGCGGCGTCGACGATCGTCGATACGGCGGCCATCAGGGCGGCGTCCGGTGAACGCTCAACGTGAGGCTGTGAAGGTCGCTCTGCGGTTCGGCACGTCCGCGCACGAGGCAGGGGGTCCTTCGCCGCGCTTCGCCGGCTCAGGATGACAGCTTGGAAGTGCTTCGCAGGGAACGCTCCCTCAGGCGACAGGCGTGCCGAAGGCCAGGAGCCGTTAACGTTAACCCTGAGCGGAGCGAAGGGTCACCGGAGCCCTCACGAGAGTCGTGCATGGCGCGCCGGTCGTGGGGGCTCCCTTGATCCTTCGCTGTCTACGCAGCTCAGGATGACAGGTTCATCGCCGGCCTGCCGGCCGTGCCGGGCAGGTACAATCCCGCCCGCATGAAGCGACCCTCGACGCCGATCTTCAAGACCGTCCTTCCTTCCGGCCTGACCGTGCTCGTCGAGACGCTCCCCTACGTGCGGTCGGTGGCCTTTGGCTACTACCTCCGCACCGGCTCGGCCGTGGAGTCGGAGGAGCACGGCGGCGCCTCGCACTTCCTCGAGCACCTCGTCTTCAAGGGGACCCAGCAGCGCACGACCGCGGAGATCGCCAAGGTCATCGACATCCTCGGCGGCGACGTCGACGCGTTCACGGGGAAGGAGTACACCTCCTTCTACGCCCACGTGCTCGACGAGCAGGTCCCGACCGCGCTCGACCTCCTGACCGAGATCCTGACCTCGCCGCGCTTCGATGACGCCGACGTGGAGATGGAGCGCGGGGTCATCCTGGAAGAGATCAAGATGGTCGAGGACACGCCGGACGACCTCGTGCACGAGATCTTCGTCACGGCGTTCTGGCCCGACCATCCGCTCGGCCGCCCCATCCTTGGCACCGAGGAGACCATCGGGAGTCTGCAGCGGGCGAAGATCGTCGAGCATTACGAGGAGACCTTTCAGCCGTCGAACGTCATCTTCGCGGCGTCGGGCAACGTCAAGCCCGAGGAGCTGCTGCCATTCCTGGAGAAGCGCTTCCCGATCATGGACCGCGCGCCCTTCCGCCGGGAGTGGGGCCCGCCGCGGCCGTACCAGCACGTGATCGTCCGCGAGAAGAAGGAGCTCGAGCAGGTCCACCTCTGTCTCGGATCGCGCGGCTATCCGCAGCAGGGGCAGGAGCGCTACGCGGCCGCGCTGCTGAACGCGGTCCTCGGCAGCGGGATGTCCTCGCGCCTCTTCCAGCGCATCCGCGAACAGGAGGGCCTCGTGTATTCGATCGCCTCGTTCCACAACGGCTATCTGCACGGCGGCTATCAGGCCGTCTACGCCGCCTGCGCGCCGAAGAACGTGCGGCGGGTGCTGGACTCGACGCTCGACGAGCTGCGCAAGATCCGCGAGGGAGGCGCAACGCGCGAAGAGCTCGCCGACGCGAAGCTGCACCTCAAGGGCTCGATCCTCCTCTCGCTCGAGTCGACGACGAGCCGCATGTCCGGGATCGCCCGGCAGGAGTATTACTTCGGCCGCCAGTTCTCACCGGACGAGATCATCGAGCACATCGACGCCGTGACCCTCGAGGACCTGCAGCGCGCCGCGCAGACGGTGGTGGACCCGGCGTCGCTCTCGCTGACGATGCTGGGGAACGTGAAGGATCCCGGGATCACGCCGGAGTTTCTGCGGGACGCGGTGGGGTGAAAAATGGGAATGGGACGAATGGGACCTATGGGACCTATGGGACGAATGGGTAGCACGTTCTACCTATTCGTCCCATTTGTCCCATTCGTCCCATTCGTCCCATCCGTCCTATCCCCTTCTCGTGTCCAGAAACTCGATCTGCACTCCCTCGCCGATCCTCTGCGCCACTTCCCTGGCGTCCCAGTTCGTCAGTCGCACGCATCCGTGCGATGACGCGTAGCCGATCGAGTCGGGGTCGGAGGTGCCGTGCACGCCGTAGTGCGGTTTGCTGAGCGCGATCCACACGACGCCCACCGGGGAGTTCGGTCCGGGTTTCAGGTTCGCCTCGGGGTCGTCGTCCGGCACTTCGTGGAACAGCGTCGGCTGATAGTGAAAGTGGGGATCGTGAACGACCTTCTTCACTTCCAAAGTCTCGGTCGGCGACGGGTCGTACTTCGATCCGAGGGTCGTCGGCGCGTGGAAGATGAGGTTCCCGCCGGCGTCGAACGCATTGAAGGTGTTGCCGCGGATCGAGATCACCACACGAGCGATGTCATGGCGATGCTGCTCCTGGGGCGTACGGACGTTCGGCACCCAGATCGTGTCGCCCGGCTTCAGGCTCCCAAAGCTCACGCCCTCATTGAGAGACCCGAGAAAATCGGTCGAGGCGTGAAAGCGCTCGGCGAGCTTCTCCTGGAGCGATTCGTAGCAGAGGCAGTCGAGCTCCGCTTTTTCGTACACGTCGTCGGGGACGCTGACGAAGGGGCCCTTCAGATCGTCGGCTGTCAACGAATGTTGCACGAGCGCCGGCACGCCGCCCGCGCCCGCCGCGAGGGCGCGGAAGGTCGGCTCATCGAGCGCGCCCGGCTCGGCGGCGTCGATGCCGCGCGAACGCTGATACCACCAGAGTGCGATCGCGGAGTTGCGTCCCCAGCGGCCATCGAGGGCGCCGACGGAGAAGCCCTGGCGGTCGAGATACACCTGCGTCTTGAGCACCGACGGGCCGGCGACGTCGCCTTTGAGCGGCACGACCACCGGCGCCGTGTTGACCGTATTCGGATCGCCGAACGCCTCGAACGACTCCTTGCCGTTCGGCACGAACGTCACCTGCACCTCGGCCGGCGTCGGTCCCTGCGGCGCGGTCGGCACCTTCGCGTTCTGCAGAACGCCGCGCCACCCTTCGTCGAAGCGCTCCCGTTCGCGCGCCGCGGGATCGTCCTGGCCGCGGAACGGAACCGCGATGTCGTTCGCGTCTTCCTGCGCGACCACGGGGGGTTCTTCGGATTTCTTCGCTTCCTGCCTCGAGCAGGCAGCCGCGACGGCGAGGATGGCGGCCAACAACACCGTTTGTCTCTTCATGAGGCTGTTGAGTAGCGAGCCTCGTGCCCGAATGCAAGGCGGGCGCGAGGTAGGAGGGCAGAGGGCAGAGCGCAGAAGAGAAGGCACGAGTGATCTCTGCCCTCTGCGCTCTGCCCTCTGCCCTCTGCTCTCCGAAGCTCCGAGGTAAACTTTCGCCGCACGCGTGATCACCTATCTCAAAGTCCGCAACCTGGCAATCGTCGAAGAGCTCGCCATCGAGCCTGGGCCGGGGCTGAACGTGCTCACGGGCGAGACGGGCGCGGGGAAGTCGCTTCTCATCGACTCGCTCGAGTTTCTGCGCGGCGCGCGCGGATCGACGGAGATGATCCGCGCGGGCAGCGATCGCATGACCGCCGAGGCCGTATTTCAGCTGCCGGCCAAACTGCGAGCGCAGCTCGACGAGTTGGGTCTCGAGACGGACCTGGCGCAGGGCGACATCGAGCTCATCGTGCGCCGCGAGATCGCCTCGAGCGGCCGCGGGCGCGTTCTCATCAATGGCTCCCCTCTCGCCGTGCGCGAGCTCGGCGCGGCGATGGATGCCGTGCTCGAGATCCACGGCCAGCACGAGTCGAACAGCCGGGTCGCGGGCCAGGGATACCGCGAGCTCGTCGATGAGTTCGGCAGCCACGACGCGCTCGTCGACGAGACACGAACGGCCTGGAGAGAGTGGAAGATCGCCGCGGATCAGCTCCGCGAGATGAGCGATGCCCAGCGCGACCGCGCACTGCGGCTCGATCTCCTCGAGTATCAGCTCGACGAGATCTCGGCCGCGAAACTCGACCCGACGGAGAAGGAGACCCTTCGCGGCGACAAGGCGATCCTCAGTCACGCGCGGGAGATGATCGAGGCCACCTCTGGCGCCTATCAGCTCATCGACGATGACGAGAATTCGGCGATCGTCCAGCTCGGGCGCGCGCTGCATCTGCTCCAGCCTCTGTCGCGCCAGATCGAGGAGATCCGGCGCATCGCCGACGACCTGCAGGATGCTCTCTACCGCGTGCAGGATCTCGGCCGCACGCTCAGCGATCTCTCCGAGAGCACCCGCCACGACCCGGCGCGCCTCGAGCAGATCGAGGACCGGCTCGTCACCATCGAGCGCCTGGAGAAAAAGTACGGCGGGTCCATCGAGGCAGTGCTCGAGCACCTCGGACGCATCCAGGACGAGCACGAGCGGCTGGTCGACTTCGAGTCCAGCCTCGAGAAGCTGCAGCACGCGGAGACGACGAGACTGGCCGCGTATCGCAAAAACGCCGACAAGCTCTCGGCCGCGCGCAAGAAGGCAGCACGCGCGTTCGAGCAGACCATCCAGAAGGAGCTGAACGATCTGGCGATGGAACGGACGACCGTCCGCGTGGTGATCGGGCGCGAGGAGATCGCGCGCGAGCACGGTCTCGATCGCGTCGAGATCCTCATCGCGCCAAACCGCGGCGAGGAGCCGAAGACGATGCAGCGCATCGCCTCGGGTGGCGAGCTCTCGCGCATCCAGCTGGCCATCGCCGCGGCGCTCTTCAAGGCGTCGAAGCGCGCCGCCGGGGCGACGCTGGTCTTCGACGAGATCGACGCCGGCATCGGCGGCCGTGTGGCCGAGGTCGTGGGACGGAAGCTCCAGGAGCTCAGCGCGCGCAACCAGGTCATCTGCGTGACGCATCTTCCGCAGATCGCCGGCTTCGGCACGACGCATTTCTACGTGTGGAAAGAAGACGGCGGCGGCCACACGCGCGCCCGGATTCGCAGGCTGGATGGAGAGGACGAGCGCGTGCAGGAGATCGCCCGGATGCTCGGCGGCGAGAAGATCTCCGCCTCGGCGGTCGCTCACGCGCGCGAACTGATTCAGAGCGCAGAGGGCAGAGGGCAGAGGGCAGGAGCATGACGCCGCACCTCGGTCCGCTCTGCAATCGGCGCTCTGCGCTCCGCCCTCTGCGCTCTGCACTCCGCCCTCTGCCCTCTGCCTTCTGCCTTCTGCCCTCTGCCTTCTGCCTTCCGCCTTCTGCCTTCTGCCTTCTGCCTTCTGCCTTCCGATCATGAGACGCTGGCACATCGCGGACGCACCGACGAACGTCCAGTTGAAGGAGATCTCGGACGCTCTCACGTCCGGCGCGGTGGTCCTCATGCCCACCGACACCATCTATGGGCTGCACGCCGTGGAAGCGAATGGCGCAGCGGTTGCTCGCATCGTGGAGATGAAAGGGCGTGACGAGAACAAGCCGTTCATCGTCCTCGCCTCCTCGGTGTCGCAGTTTCCGGACCTGGGCATCACCGCCCCTCCGGAGATCGTGAATGCTCTCGACTCCATCTGGCCTGCCCCCCTCACTGCCATCGTTCCGCGGGGACCGGGCACGGTGGCCGTTCGAATCCCGGCACTCGAGTGGCTTCGCTCGCTGATCGAGCGGACTGGGCCATTGGTTTCGACGAGCGCCAACCGCTCCGGAGAGCCTTCGATCGATCGTCCGGCGGCACTCGCACGTGGCCTGCAAAACCGCCTCGACATCGTCGACGGAGGGCCGCGAAGGGGCGAACCTTCTGCGATTCTGGACCTTACCGCGCCTGAGCCGCGATTCATCCGCGAAGGTGACGCGTCCTTTACACAGAAGGTGTGGAAAACGCTGCGGAAATCGCTGTGAAAAACGCCGGAAGCCGCAAAAAACCGCGGCTTTTCTGCGCCTTGCACACAACGTGGTGCAACTCTCGTAACCTACTAGAAACAATACACATACATAAAACTCACCTCATCTGTAAACCGTCGCGGAAAAGCCTCTTGACAAACTCGCCGCGCTCCCCGCGCAAACGCGGTAAACGATCGGTGACGCCCGTCAAGTTTGCGGTCTCTTTCTGTGAAATCGTTCAGCGGATACTGACCAGAAATGGCTTGACCACGTCAGGCTCCAGGCAAAATATGCGATTACGTCATATGAATAACATTGCTGGCGCGGTTTGCGCCCGGCCCGTTTGCGCCGGAGGCGCGGCAGAGGGTAGCTGGCGAGAGCGAAGCGCCGCCACCTGAAGTTCGGTGTGATCTCTCCGCGTCGAAATCCACGCTCTGGCCATCCAGCGCTGCCGGCCGTGCCGGGCCTAAGTCGTTTCGCAACGTTCCGTGCGGACATCCGGGAACGATTGCGCCGCGCGATCCCGGGACGGGGCGTCCGCGAACGCGCCGACGATCGTCGAACCGCTTCCGCTCATGCCCGCCCACGTTGCACCCGCGAGCAGCATCCGCTCCTTTAGGTCGCGCAAGCGCGGCAGCAGCGCAAACACCGGCCCCTCGAAGTCGTTCGTGAAGTTGGAGAAGTCGCGGTAGGCATCGATGTCGAGCGGCAGCGAGTAGTGCATGATGCGCGCGAACGCGTCCTTCGTCAGAACGCGCTCTTCCGGCAGAGCGAGCAGCAGAGGAATGCCGGACATCGGCGGCATCGGCGACAGCACCTCGCCGCGTCCCGTTGCGTACGCGGTTCCGCCGATCAGGAAGAACGGGACGTCGGAGCCGAGAGAGAGCGCGATCGAGGAAAGATCGCCCGAGCCGAGCTGGCGCAGCGTCGTCGCCGCGTTGGACGATCCTCCCCCCAGTCCGCCACCCGCGGGAATCCGCTTGCTCAGTCGAATCTCGACAGGCGGCGAGCCCACCGCGCGCGCCGCGCGCAGCACGAGGTTCGACTCGTCCACCGGAATCGAAGTGTCGTCGCACGTGAGCGACAAACGATCGGAGGGGAGGAAGGTCAGCTCGTCGTGCAGGGAGATGGTCTGGAAGACGGTCTCGAGATCGTGAAACCCGTCGGCGCGCTTTCCGGTGATGCGCAGGGCCCAGTTAATTTTCGCGTACGACCTCTTCATGCACGATCTCGATGCGATCCGCGCCGCGCGTGACGACCACGCCCCGCGCGGGGAACGCCGGGGGATCGTATACGACGCGGATGCCGCCCGCGCTCGCCGACGCAAGTCCCTGCGGCGCGGCCTCCACCTGCACATCCTCGCGCGGCGGCAGTCCGAGGAGCAGCATGGCCGTCTCCGCCGGCGTGAGTCCCGCGCCACGCATGAAATCGAAGGCCGCCGGTGCGACCTCCGGATCCGTCGTGATGCGGTCGCCGTCCGCGGTCATCTTCAACGCCGTCGTGCCGACCGGCGTGTAGGCGATGAGCTCCATGCGCCGCTCGTCCCACACCGCGAGCTGCGCGCGGAACGACTGCGTCTTCCCGTTCGTCGTCGCGCGCACGCGCATCAGCGACCGCATTCCCCGGAACTCCGCCCGGCGCTCGCGAAGTTGCGCGATCGCCTCCTCGGGCGTCCCCGCCGAGAGCGGCGCAATGGGATCACCGGCGGGACGCGTGGTGCGGCAGGCGAGCGCGAGCAGCACGAACAGCATGAATGTGGGGCCGCCGACCCGGCGGCCGTACCGCAGTCGCCTCGCCGGCGGTGCGGCGGGCGAAGCGGCCGGCGGGGCGCCGGCGCAACGGCCGGCCGGGCGCCGGCCCCACAACAGCACGCGCTTCATCGCCGCGCCGAGGCGTCCTTCGCTTCGATCTCGGCGATCTTCGAGCGGATCTTCTCGCCGTCCTTTTCGTTCGGATCGAGGCTCAGCGCCCTGCGGTAGCTGCGCAGTGCGCGCTCCATGTCGCCGCGTTTCGCAAGCACGTCGCCGAGGTGCTCGTGCACCGTGGCGTCGCGCGGAAGGAGCTGCGCGGCGTCCGTCAGGTACTTCTCCGCGAGCTCGAGATTGCCGAGACGGTAATAGACCCAGCCCAGCGAGTCGACGTACGCGCCGTTGTTCGGCTCCTGCCCCACCGCGCGCACGAGCATCTCGTGCGAGCGATCGAGGTTCTTACCCGCCTCGGCCCACATGTAGCCGAGATAGTTCAGGGACGGCGCGTGCTGCGGCTCCTTCTGCAGCAGCGCGAGGAAGGTCTCTTCGGCCGCGTTGAGGTCCCCGGCCCGCTCGTAGAGCGATCCGAGCTGGAACTGCAGGTCGAGCTCGTCCGGCTTCGCCCCTCTGGCGGCTTTCATCAGCGCGATGGCGGCCGCATGATCCCCGGCCTGCACGTAGGCCTCGGACGCCGCGATGGTGTTGCGCGTGCCGAGCTTCGTCTGCGCCGCCGCGTGCTGCGCGGCTTTGCCTTTTTGGCCGGATCGCGTCAAGGCTTCGATGTAGCGCGCGTTGATGAACGGATCTTCGCCGAACTGCTGCACGAGCGGCTCGAGCAGCGTCACCGTCTCGGCGAACTTCTGCTGCTTCTTCAGCGACTCGAGGGCGATGTTGATGGCCTGCGTGTTGGGCTTGTCTCGGAAGACGAAGGTCGACTTCGCGGTCGCGATCGCGGCGTCGTAGTTCTCTTTCTGCAAGTCGATGTACGCGAGCTGCGTGCGCGCGAGCGCACCGAGGTGCTCGGGCAGATCGCCGACCGCGAGGAGCTTCTGGAACGTCTGTGTGGCCTCGTCCCACTTCTTCTGACCGGCCAGACTGATGGCCAGGCTCGCGAGGACGTCCGTGTCGTTCGGGTCTGCCTCGAGCAGCGTGCGGAACATCCCCTCCGCCTCGACGTACTGCTCGAGGTCATTGAGCGATTCGGCGAGGTAGAACAGCGAGCGCGCGTCTTTCGGATCGGCCTGCACGAGAGCGCGGAAGCGGTCCCGCGCGTTGCGCGCGTCGCCGGCGCGCAGGTAGAAGAACGCCTGCTGGCGCTGCATCTCGAGGTTGAGCGGGTCTTCTTCGATCAGCGGCTGGAGAACCGCGGCGCCTTTGGCCCACTCGTTCTCTTGCTGGTAGATGTCGAGGAGCTGCAGGATCGCCGGGCCGAAGGTCGGATCGACGGCAACGGCGCGCTCGAGGTACTTCTTGGACTCACTCCCGCGCCCGAGCTTGGTCAGCACCTGCGCGTACTGATAGTTCAGCGCGCGCTGATCAGGCGCGCGCTCGACCATCGCCGCAATCACGCGCTCCGCCTCGGGAACGCGGTTGAGCTGGTTGAGGATGTGCGCGACGGCCATGCCCGTCGAGAGGTCGTCGGGATGTGCCTTGAACGCCGCCTGCAGGTAGCGAAGCGCTTCCTCGACGCGCGCGCGATCCGTCGTTCCGCGGTCCAGGAGGATCCGACCAAGAACGCGGTTCGCGTCGTAGAAGTCGGGGTGCGTGACCAGCACCGCGCGTAGCTCGTTCTCCGCCCGGTCGACCTTGCCGGCGTCAATGAGCATCATCGCCCGCTCATAGCGGAGAACAGGCTCGTCCGGCGACTTTGCGATGACGCGGTCGATTCGCGTGAGGGCCTCGTCGTAGCGGCCTTCGTCCGCGGCGAGCTTGGCCAGGAGGAATTCGTAGGACTCGTTCGGAAGCTCCTGTGCGCCTGCCGGCGCGGTGAACGAGAGGACCGCCAGCAGGACCAGCGCGCACTTGATCATTGATTTCATCGTAGCACTCGGATTCTCTCTAACCTCGGAAGGAGCCTGAAACATGCCATGTTGGCGGTTGGCGGTTGGCGGTTGACGGTTGGCGGTTGGCGGTTGGCGGTTGGCGGTTGACGGTTGGCGGGGGCGGCCGCGCGATGGGCCATGGGGCCAGGGATCCCCTCCAACCGCACTGCAATCGCCAACACTCACTGACGGTTGTCGGTAGCGGGACGGTGACGCGATGAGTCATGGGCCGGGAATCCCCGCCAACCGCCAACTCTCACTTACTTTGTGCTAAAAGTCCTTTGGAAACGCGGGAAAACTGAGCGAGCGCGTGTGAGTCTGGAGCGGATTGAGATCACGCCCTTCGTTGTGATTGCGGGCGAGATCCTGCAACAGCGGAGGACCGGATACCTGACCATCCTCAAGCCGCCGCTGCGAAAAGTCCTCTACTTTTCGCAGGGCGAGCTGATCATGTCCGTCTCGGCGTCGCCCTCCGACTCGCTCGGCGAGTTCCTGGTGAGCCGCAACTCCCTCGACGCCGACGCCGCCAGGGAACTTTTCGGTGACGATCCCAACGACGCCGTGGCGAGACTGCATGAGGTCGGTCTGCTCGACCTCTCGGCGCGCCAGACGTTGCTGCGCGAGTGGCTGATGGCCCAGGTGCTGCCGCTGTTCTCGCTCGACGAAGGAACGGCCGCGTTCACGGAGGACGAGGCGCTCGCGCCCGAAAAGCGGGTCTTCCTGCAGTCGATGACGACGCTGGTGATCGACGGAATCCGCTCGATCACGAACGGCCTGGTCCTGCGCCGCTCGCTGGGCGACCTCAAGCGGATGATCCACGTTGCCCGGGAGAGTCGCTACACCATCGAGTCGCTGCCGCTGACCGAGCAGGAGCGACGCATGCTCGACGCGCTGACCGAGCCCGCCCCCATCGAAGTCTTCCTGCGTCGCTTCTCGTCGCAGTCGGTGATGGTGGCGAAGGTCGTCATCGCCATGCTGGCCCTGGGGGTTTTCGAGCCGTACGAAGAGCGCGCCGCGACGCCCGGCATGGACGCGGCCGACATGCAGCGCGACCTCGAGCTCCTCGCGGCCATCGGCTCGAGCGACGAGCGCTCGCTTCGGGCGGTGGCGTTCTCGAGACAGCTCGCGATGCTCGATCACTACCAGGTCCTCGACGTGCCGCGCGCCGCCACGCGCGGACAGATCGTCACGGCGCACGAGACGATGAAGAAGAGATTCGACATCGCCACGTTTCCGCCGATCGTGCGCGAGTCGCTCGTGACCATCCATCGACGCCTCGACGAGGCCGCGGACGTACTGAAGGACGCGACGCAACGCGCGTCCTACGACAAGCTCATTCAGTCGCGCCGCGGTGAAGGAGCCGCGTCCATCCAGCAGCGCCTCACCCAGAGGTCCATCGCCGAGCAGAACTTCTCCAAGGCACAGGAGTTGACGAACCAAGGCGACTACTACGGAGCGATCGTCCTGCTCAAGCAGGCCGTCCATTTCGTCCCTGACCACGCCGATGCCTGGGCCCTCCTGGGCGCGTGTCAGGAGCGCAATCCCCGTTGGCGCCGCGACGCGGCGGAGAGCTTCCAGATGGCCCTCTCGATCGATCCCAACAACGTCGAGGCGATGATCTCTCTCGGCGACCTCTATCGCGCACAGGGCATGATCAGCCGCGCCCAGACCTGCTACGAGGACGTGCTGAAGATCTCGGCGGAGAACCAGCAGGCGACGTCGCGGCTGGCGCAATTGAAGAAGAAGTAGCGGGCGGCGGGGTCACGTACGTCTCGAGCCAGTCGTCGAGGCGTTGCAGGAGCAGCGGCGCAAACTCACCTTTTTCATTCCAGAGTGCGTGGCCCACGGCCGGGGCGACGACGACGTCGTAGTTGGTCTTGCCCGCGGTCGAGAATGCGAACTCGATCCGCCGGACGCTCTCCGCGACCGGGACGTTGTCCTCCTCGTCGAGCTCGCCGAGGCCGATGAAGACCGGCTGCTCGACGGCGGTCCAGTACGGAAGCGGATCCCACGCCCCGACCTTTCGGAGGAACGTCCAGATCGGAGCGTCGTGCTCGGCCGGGAATCCGGCCGCCACCGGTTTCGCCGGTCCTGCCATCGCCGCGGCACGCACCGCGGCGTAGTCCTCCCAAGCACCGCCGAGGAGATACCGCCCAGCCGCGCGGTTCAGGGCGAGCACCTGGCGGACGCCTTCGTCCGGGAGCCCCGCTTTTCTCGCGGTGTTCCCCATCTCCAGGTACGTCTGCTCGGCCAGGCTCACCGTTGCGCCGGAGAGGTCGACCACGAACGCGACGTCGGGACGTCGTACCGCGACGAGCGGAACGATCCAGCCGCCCTGACTCAAGCCGGCGACGCCGATCCTCCGCGGATCGATGTCCTTCTTCGTCTTCAACGCCGCCACCCCGGCGATCGCGTCGCCCGCCAATTCCTCGAAACCCGCGAGCCGCCAGTCGCCACCCGAGCCGCCGCTGCCGCGCTTATCGGGCAGCAGCACGGCGAACCCGCGCGCGACGAAGAGCTCGGCGATCGCCCGCGCCCACGCCTGCTTCCGATCGACCGCTCCCGAGCCGTGCACGATGACCACCGCCGGCCGCGGGCCTTCTCCGCCCGGCCGCAGGAGCCCCGCCGCCAGCGGCACGTCGCTCCGATACCGGACCTCCTCCTCGGACGTCGCCGCCGCCGCTTCACCAGGCGACGCGGCCGTCGTCAGCGTCACCGCTACCAGCAAGGAGAGGACCGTATGGGTTGTCCACATGAATGTCCTTTACGCGGTACGCGGTGACGGAGTTGCATCGATATGCGATCGAGGTCGGAACGTCACTGAAGCCCGCGCGCAATTCGCCTTGCGATCGTACCGAGATCGGCGCCGGGGTCGCGGGGAACACCGGCGATCGCGACGACGATCCGCTTCTCGACGTCGACGAAGACCTGTGCGCGCCCCGCGACGCCGCTGCCGCCGACGCTCACTTCGCCACCCTGCGCGTTCAACACGAGCTTCGCCAGGTCGGGCGAGAGCAGCCGTCTCGCCATCAGCGCATGCGGGCGGCGCTTTCGGTTGCAAGGTTCGTCCACTCCATCACCACATGGTCATATTTACACATGGTGAAATGCGTCGCTCCCGCTCCGCGTTTGCACGAACAACATGCCCGAGCCTCTCGTCTTCATCGGACTGGCCATCGCCTGGATCGTTCTCGTGCGGTGGGTGCTCCCTCGCGCGGGCGTCCCCTCGTGAGCCGTGCCCTCCTGCCGCGTGCCGGCAGATCCGAAGCCACACACGACCTCGCCTGATCACGAATCCGACGTGGATCGCTGAACCTTCAGCCCCGTTTCGCGCGCTCGAATCGTTTCAGCCAGCGCGAAGCGACGAGCAGCGTCACCACCACCGGAAGAAGCAACTCGACCCGCGGCGTCGTGTGAGCGGCCGGTGCGCCGAGAGACGCGACGACCGCAACCAGCGCGAGCGCAACGCCCGCCAGCACGCGCGTCCAGGGGAAAGCGATGGGCGGTACGTCCGCCTGCGCCCGGACCTTCGCCATCACCCCGCGGCGGAACCATGGCGACGGCTCGATCCGGCGCTCGCCCTCCAGTGCGTCGTCGATTCGCCGTTCCAGCTCTTCGCTCATCGCAGCAAGTTCTCCAGTCGTTCCTTCAGCAGCCTGCGGCCGCGGTGCAGACGCGCCTTCACGGTTCCCTGCGCGACGCCGAGGACGCGCGCGGTCGCGGAGATGTCCTTCTCCTCGAAATGGTAGAGGACGATCGCCTCGCGGTACTTCCGCGGGAGGAACGTCACCGCGCGGCGCACGATCTCCCCGCGCCGCTCCTCTTCGTGAAGGTCATCCGTGGTCGCGGGCGCAACGAGCGTTTCGAGTTGCGCCTGATCGTCGATCGGCAGACGGGCCCGGCGCAGATGCGAGCGGTAGACATTCATCGCCAGCGCGAACAGCCACGTCGAGAACTCTCCCTCCCGGCGCCACTGCCCGAGCTTCCGGTAGCACGCGACGAACGCGTCCTGGGCCATCTCCTCGGCCACCGCTTCGCTCCGGACGAACCGCCATGCGAGATTCACGAGAGGCTTCTCCCATCGGGCGACGATCCCCTCGAACCGATCGACGTCGCCGCGGAGAACCGCCTCGACGTCGGAGAGATCGTCATTGCTCATGCGTCGTGAGGTGAGACGCCGGCCTCCCGGCGCCGGTTGCATTTTCTACGCGTGGACGCTTCCACGCGAAAACTCGTGCAACCGCGCCGCGGATGCCCGCGTCTGACGGGGACGAGGAGCGAAACCACAAAATGCGTGCATCCGCCTGGATCTGGATCGTCTCGATGGCCTCGATGTTCACCTTTCTCTCGGTGTTCTGGTGGGCGCTGCAGCGGCGCAGGGAGCGGGAGGCGTACTACCGGTACGAGCTGGCCCGGCAACTCGCTTCGCGATCCGAGGGCGCCGATCAGCACGTGTTCCTCGAGTGGCTCCGCGAGCAGGACGCGATCGAGGAACGCAAGAGACGTGAGGGACTCAAGATCGGCGGCCTGGTCCTGATCGCAACCGGTCTCGGATTCCTCGCGGCCGTCGATCTCCGCAAGGACGAGTCCATCATGGGATGGGTTCCGCTCTTCATCGGCATCGCGATGTTCCTTTACCTCGCGACCAGCAAACGGACAAAGTCAGAAGGAGAGCTCCGATGATGCGACGTGCCCCACTTCTCGTCCTTCTCGCGCTCGCAGTGTCTTGCGTCTCCGGCTCGGATGCGACGGCGCCGCGGACACAGGAGTGGATGCAGTACGCCACGCCGGCGGATGGCGGGTACGACGCAGCCGGACTCGAACAGGCGCGCGCGATGGCGACGGATGCCGGCTCCGCCGCGGTGATGGCGGTGTCCGAAGGACGCGTCGTCGCCACCTGGGGTGACGTCGAGCGGAAGCTCGAGCTGCACTCGGTGCGGAAGAGTCTCTACGCGGCGCTCTGGGGAATCGCCGAGGAGCGCGGCCTCGTGCGGCTCGATGCGACGCCCGCCTCCCTCGGTGTCGACGATCTACAACCGCTCACCGCGGAGGAGAAAGCCGCCACCGTCGCCGATCTGCTTCGCGCGCGCTCCGGCGTCTATCACCCGGCGGCCTACGCCGCGAGTGACGACGAGGCCGCGCGTCCTGCCCGCGGATCCCACGCGCCGGGGACGCATTGGTACTACAACAACTGGGACTTCAACGTCGTCGGCGCTCTACTCGAACAGATCACCGGCAAACCCCTCGGCGTCCTCTTCGACGAGTGGATCGCCCGTCCGATCGGGATGGAAGACTATGGAGCTACGGACGTCTTCGCGGTCCTCGAGCCGCGCACCTCTCGATGGCCGGCGTTGACGTTCCGTATGTCGACACGCGATCTCGCGCGATTCGGCCAGCTCTGGCTCGACCGCGGCCGGTGGAACGGGACTCAGATCGTGCCGGAGGCGTGGATCGATCGCGCATCGGAGGCGGCCTCGGAAACCGGAACGGGGCAGGGCTACGGGATGATGTGGTGGACGTACGACCGCGGTGCACTGAACGCCGAGCGATACCCGGCCGCCAGCCGGCACTCGATTCTCCTGGCGAGAGGAACCGGCGGTCAGGCGATCTTCATCGTGCCCGACGCGAGGCTGGTGGTCGTCCATCGCGGCGACACCGATCACGGCAAACGGGTCGGCGGCCGCGAAGTCTGGACGATGTTCGACCGCATCCTGGGCGCGAAGAGAGACATGCCGGACGAACGGCCACGCCTCATCGCACTGCAGGCCGAACCGTTCCCCGGACAGCCGCCGCCATTCGAGTGGCCCACGCCGGTCGCTCTGGAGCCGGCCGCGCTCGAGCACCTCACCGGCGACTACGAGATCGCTCCCGGAGTGACCGCGAGCATCTACCTGCACGACGGTCGTCTGTTCGCGGTCATGCCCCGCGAAGGCGAGGCCGAGCTCTTCGCGCGCTCCACGTCCGAGCACTACCTCCGCGTCGATCCGAGCGTGACGCTCCGCTTCGACCTCGACCCATCGGGCCGGGCCCGCGCCGTCCGCGTGAACTTACGCGGGCGCGAGATCGTCGCGACGCGAGTGAAAGGTGGGGCGAGTGAACGCATTTGGTGAGGTGCCGTGAGGCGGAGCAACCAGCGCTGCCGGCCGTGCCGGCCAGCGGGCCTTGGACACCCTCCGTGGCGCCTGGAGTCGGACATTTTTGCACCGTCCACATGTGCGTCCCGAAAGAGACAGCGCCTTTTCGCATGTGGGGATCGCGCGAGTATGGCGATCCGGACGGCTACCTGAGGCGGCCGTCCCCTCATCTCGCTCGGGATGACGCGCCGCTCCGCGGCGCGTCACATCAGATCGCGCATGATCTTCTCGAGCGCTTCCTTCGGCGGCCGGATCCGCTCCAGCGGCAACTGTCCGAGCGGCTCGTCCACCACGTTGAGCAGAGTCATGAAGTTCTTCTTCTCGGGCCGGAGGTGGATGATGCCGGTGAGCATCTGGCCCGAGTCCACGGCGCGGTGGAGGCGCTGGAGGGCGTGGATGGCGATGCCGGGATCGTAGTCTTCTTCGAGCTTCTTGAGGATGATGCGCGAGCCGTCGTGCAGCGTCACCTCGCGGGTGGTGCCGGCCTCGTAGTCGACCTCGATCTGATCGTACTCGGGCACGAAGCCGATCTGGTGGAGAAGCTCCTGGTGCTCCTTCGAGTACGTGTAGCCCTTGGTCGAGCCCTCGTGATTGTTGAACGTCACGCAAGGCGAGATCACATCGATCACGGCCGTGCCGTCGTGGGCGATGGCGGCCTTGAGGATGTTCACCATCTGTTTCGGATCGCCGGCGAAGCCGCGGGCGACGAAGCCGCATCCGAGCTCCACGGCCAGCGCGCAGACGTCCATCGGCGGGAGGTCGTTCAGCACGCCGGTCTTGAGCTTCGAGCCCTCGTCGGCGGTCGCCGAGAACTGGCCCTTGGTCAATCCATACACGCCGTTGTTCTCGATGACGTAGATGATCGGGATGTTGCGCCGGACCATGTGCATGAACTGCCCGAGACCGATCGAGGCGGTGTCGCCGTCACCGGAGACGCCGATGGCCTTGAGCATGTGGTTGGCGAGGATCGCGCCGGTCGCGACCGCGGGCATGCGGCCGTGCACGGAGTTGAAGCCGTGCGAGCGCTGCAGAAAGTACGCGGGCGTCTTCGAGGAGCAGCCGATGCCGGAGAACTTCGCGACCTTCTCCGCCTTCACGCTCATCTCGAAGAACGCGCGGACGATCTGATTCGAGATCGCGTCGTGGCCGCAGCCGGCGCAGAGCGTCGACTTGCCACCCTGGTAGTCGAGGGGCTTGAGTCCGAGGCGGTTCTCTTTGATCGCCTCGCCGGTGCCGATTTTCAGTGTGCTCTCAGCCATGAGATCAGTCCTCCATCCGCGGTTCGGGTTGCGACGCGGTGTTCGGGCTCGACGCGACGGTGCCGGCGGTCAGCCGCGCTTCCGCGCGGACGAGCAGCACCGGGTCGGACAGCTCGGCGGTCGACTCCATCTGCAGCACGGCGTCGCTGATCGTGCGCGCGTCGCAGGGAAGTCCGGTGTAGTGCAGGATCTTGCGGATCTTGCGCTGGTCCTCGCCGACGGCGAGACGGATCATGTCGGCCATCTGCCCGTCGCGATTCTGCTCCACGACATAAATACGATCGTACGCGGCGATGAACGCGTTGAGCTCGTCCGTGAACGGCAGCGCGCGCAGCCGGAAGTAGCTGGTCTCGAGGCCCCGCTCGCGGCGGAGCTGGTCGCGCGATTCCTCGAGCGCCCAGGTCGTCGTGCCGAAGGCGATGAAGCCGATCTTCGCGTCGTCGCGCTGGTCGATGACCGGCTTCGGCACGAACAACCTCGCCGTCTCGTACTTCTTCGCCAGACGATCGACGGTGTCCTTGTAGTCCTGGGGCCGCTCAGAATAGCGGGCCATGGCGTCGTGGCCGGAGCCGCGAGTGAAGTACGACGCAAAGGGATGATCGGTGCCCGGAAGCGTGCGCCACGCGATGCCGTCACCGTCGACGTCCTCGTAGCGGCCCCACTTGCCCTGCAGTTCGGTGAGCTTCTCGGACGTGAGCACTTTGCCGCGCTTGATCGGCTTCGTCGGGTACTCGAACGGATCGGACATCCAGTTGTTCATGCCCAGGTCGAGATCGCTCATGACGAAGACGGGCGTCTGGAACTCCTCGGCCAGGTCGAGGGCCTCGATGGCGAAGTCGAAGCACTCGGAGACGCTCGACGGGATGAGCACGATGTGCTGCGTGTCTCCGTGAGAGAGATACGCGAGCTGGTTGACGTCGCCCTGCGCCGTGCGCGTGGGTAGTCCCGTCGACGGGCCGACGCGCGCGATGTCCCAGATGACGCCCGGGACCTCGGCGAAGTAGCCGAGACCGACGAACTCGGACATGAGCGAGATGCCGGGACCGGAGGTCGAGGTCATCGAGCGCGCACCCGCCCAGCCCGCGCCGAGGACCATACCGACCGCGGCCAGCTCATCCTCGGCCTGGACGACGGCAAAGGTGGCCTTGCCGTCTTCCTGGATGCGGGTCTGCTTCGCGTAATCGATGATCGACTCGCACAGTGACGAGGAGGGCGTGATCGGGTACCAGGTGACGACCGTGACGCCGCCGAAGATCGAGCCGATGGCCGCGGCGGCGTTGCCGTCGATGATGATCTTTCCCTGCGTCGCACTCATGCGCTCGACGCGCCACCGGTTCTGTTTCGGCAGATTGGCTTTCGCGAACTCGATGCCCTTGTCGATGGCGGCGACGTTCGGATCGATTGCTTTCTGTTTGCCCTTGAACTGCTTGGTGATCGCGTTGACGATCTCGCCGCGGTCGATCCCGATGAGCTCGGCGACGACGCCGACGTAGATCATGTTCGTCAGCAGCTTGCGCAGCTTCGAGTCCTGAGCGAGATCGGTGGCGAGCTTCGAGAAGGGGACATCGAAGAAGACGACGTCGTTGCGGATGTTCCTGCAGTTCAACGGGGCGTCGTAGATGCAGAGCGCGCCGCTGGGCAACCCTTCGACGTCTTCGCGCGCGGTCTGCGCGTTCATACAGACCATGAGGTCGACTTCCTTCTTGCGGCCGATCCAGCCGTCCTTGTTCGCGCGGATCGTGAACCACGTCGGAAGGCCGGCGATGTTGGACGGGAACATGTTCTTCCCGCTCACCGGGACGCCCATCTGAAAGATCGAGCGCATGAGGACATTGTTGGACGACTGCGAGCCGGAGCCGTTGACCGTCGCGACGTGAATGGTCAGGTCGTTGACGGACGGCTGGTAGCCCGCGTCCACTTCTTCCGCAACGTCTGCGGCAATCAGGGTCTCGGACACAGCGATCTCCTTATCAAATGCATGGAGTTGGACGCACGCGGAGGGAGGGGTATTCCATTCCAGACTGAGGGGGGGCATTGTACACCGCGCGGCGGCGGCTGAGACCGGAAGGCCTCGGAAGACCGGAAGGCCTTCATCCTTCCCACCTTCCGAGGTCTTCATTCTTCCGACCCCCTTATGATGTGCGTCGCATGGTGTGGCGCACGATCTGGCTCACGGTGGTCGCGTTCGTCGTCACGATTCCGCTCGCCTCTCTGACGGCCCTCGTCGGGGTGGTGAAATCGACGTCGCCGCTCATCGAGCGCATCATGCGTCTGTGGGCGCGTACCATCGTCCACGCGGTGGGCATCGACCTGCATACGGAGAACCTCGAGCGCATCGATCCGGAAAAGCGCTACATCCTGGTCGCAAATCACTACAGCTATCTCGACATCCCCTGCATCCTCGCCACGATCCCGCAGCCGATCCGCTTCATGGCCAAGATCAGTCTTTTCAAAATCCCCATCTTCGGCTGGGCACTGGGTCGCGCGGGATTCATTCCCATCGATCGCAAGAACCGGCGCACGGCGGTGAAGTCGTTCGATCTCGCCGCGAGCCGCATCCGCAAGGGAAACACGATCGTGATCTTCCCCGAGGAGGGGCGGTCGCGGTTCCGGGACATGAGACCGTTCCAGCGCGGCGCGTTCCTCCTGGCCATCAAGTCGCAGAAGACGATCGTGCCGGTCGCGCTCGACAGCACGTTCGACATCTGGCCGCCCGGGTCGTTCTGGCACATCCGCCCTGGACGGGTGACGCTGCGCGTCGGCACGCCGATCGAGACCGCGACGCTGACCGTGCGCGACAAGGACCGTCTGCTCAACGAGGCACGGGAGCAGATTCAGGCGATGCTGTTTCCCTGAAGTTGCGAGTTAGGAGTGGAGAGTGCGAGAGCCTTGCGCGTGAGTGCTGCGCCCTCGCAACTCAACCCGCAAATCGCCACTCAGACCGCCAGCGCCGCTGCCACCTGCGTCAGATCGCTCTCCTGTAACGTCCGAACGTCGATCGTGAAGCGGTCGTCGTGAACGCGGCCGACGATGGGCGGATCGTTGCGGAGAAAACGCGCGTGCAACTCGACGGCGTTGCCGGGGACTTCGATCGCGATCGACGCGATCGTTTCCGTCGGTGTCGTGCCGCCGCCGAGGGCGCAGCGGCTGTCGACGATTCGAACGTTGCGGTTTGCGGCGAGCATCTCCGCGCGGGTCCGCAGAACGTCGAGACACGTGGACAGCATGCGATAGATGGGGACGCAATCCTCGTGCTTCTTGGTCGCGAATGCGCGGAGCGTCGCGGCCACGATCGCATACGTCTCCTTGCCCACGCGCATCGCGCGCATCAGCGGGTGACGGCGGCATTTCGCAATGAGATCTTCACGGCCGAGGATCAGCCCGCCCTGCGTTGCCCCGATCAACTTGTCCGTCGAACACGTGACGACGTCCACACCCTGCGCGATCAGCTCGGCGAGCGTCGCGTCGGGCGTGAACCCGTACCGGTGCAACTCCACCACCCGGCCGCTGCCTTCGTCGTACAGCAGCGGGACGTTCTTCTGGCGCGCGATGCCGACGAGGTCGGCCACGGTCGGCGTTTCGGTGAAGCCGACGATGTCGAAGTTCGAACGATGAACGCGGAGGATCGCCGCCGTCCGGCGCGAAACGGCCTCGGCATAGTCGCGGGCGCGAGTCCGGTTGGTGGTCCCGACTTCACGCAGTTTCGCCCCGCCTTGCTGGATGACGTCGGGGACGCGGAACGAGCCGCCGATCTCGACGAGCTCCCCGCGCGACACGATCACTTCCCTCCCCGGCGCAACCGCCGCCAGCAGGAGCATCGTGCCCGCGGCGTTGTTGTTGGCGAGGATCGCCGCCTCGCATCCGAAAAGCGTGCGGCAGATGGACGCAAGGTGCTCGTCCCGCCCGCCCCGCTCGCCCTTCTCGAGGTCGAATTCGACGTTCGCATACCCACTCACGATCTCCGCTGCCTCGGACCACATCGAAGAGTGGATGGGCGCGCGTCCGAGGTTCGTGTGAATGATCACGCCCGAGCCGTTGATCACGCGGCGGAGCGTCGAGCGCGTGGCGGCACCGATCGCTGCCCCGACCACGGTCACGGTTTCGCCCTCGTGGTAGGCGGCGCGCATCGCCCGCACGGTCGTCAGATGATCGACGACGGCCTCCTTCACCCGCTCCCGGCCAAACTCGCGAATCAGCGGCGCGAATGCCTCCGCTGTCAGGATTCGCTCCACCGAGGGGATGGCCCGGAGCGAGGAATGGACTACCGGATCGGCCGTTTTAGCCATACCGTATTGTAGGGGGCAGGGGACAGGGGGCAGGGCGCAGGTGAAAACGGTGCGTACGCATCGAATCTTCTGCCCCCTGCGCTCTGCTCCCTGCGCCCTGACTCGACATGATCAAACAGGACGATGAGCTCGACAAGCTCGATGAAAACATCCGGAAGCTGAAGACCAAGTACGACGCGTTCTTCACCGGGATCACGAAGGTGCCCCCTCACTTCGAGCGGCACCAGCTCGAGACCTTCATCCACGAGCTGAACAAGCAGAAGATCCGCGACAGCGGCCGTCGCTTCCGCCTCAGCACCCTCGTCTCGCGCTACAACCAGTACCGCGAGTTGTGGGGGCGCAAGATTCGCGAGCGGGAGGAGGGCCCGCTCGACTATCGCCGCCGCCAGGCCCTCATGGAAAACCCGCCCCCCCCGCCCGAACCGCCGCGGCCGTCCGTAACGTCCGCACCGGCCGATCCGTATGTAAGGATGACGCCGGGTGCGAACGGCGAGCAGATCCGGCGGCTGCACGGGGAGATCGAGAGAGCGAATGCCGCAATGGGAAAGAGCTCGAACGTGTCGCTCGAGCAACTGGCGGCGATGGTGCAGAAACAGACCGACCTCGTCCGCTCGAAATACAACGTGAGAACCGTGGCCTTCCGCGTCGAGACCGTCGATGGGAAGGTCAAGCTGAAAGCGAAACCACTTCAGGACTGACCGCAAATGAAACGTACCCTTCTCCTCGTCGCCACGCTGGCGTCTTTCGGTTGCGCGGAGCTCCGCGAACTGCGGAGGTCCGACCAGACCGCGTACCAGAATCCGTTCTACGCGAAATACCTCGACACCGGCAGCAACCTCGACGCGCAGATCGGGCGCACGCTCGAGGCGCTCCGTGCCGACGAGCGGAACGCGCAGCTCCACAACGAGCTGGGCGCGCTGCTCGTGCAGAAAGGGTTTCCCAACGACGCCGAACGCGAGTTCGAGCGCGCGGTGAATCTCGAAAAGCGGCATTACCCCGCCTGGTACAACCTCGGTCTCGTCCGCGCGTCGCGCGGCGATGAAGGCGGCGCACGTCGTGCGTTCGTCCGGACGGTGCGCTACAAGCCCGGCCACGCCATGGCGCTCTTCCAGCTCGGCCTCATCGAGGAAAAGCTGAAGCACACCGACCGCGCCATCGAGCTGTATGCGAAGGCCCTGAGCATCAACCCGGCGCTCATCGAGCCCGACGTGAACCCGCGCATCCTCGACACGAAGCTCGTCCATCGGGCCCTGATCGCGATGTACGGGAAACAGCACGCGAAGGAGACCATGTACTTCCAGGGCGTGAGCGGCAGGGCACCGCGTCCTGCCGCGGAACCGCAGGCCGCGCCTTCACCCGAGGCTCCGCCCGCGCAGATCGTGCCGCCCGTGCCGCCGGCGACCGATCCCTCGCGCCAGCCGGCCCGGCGACCGCCGGGAAATTAGGGCGCAGGGGGCAGGGCGCGGGGGGCAGGAGAACGTCGACCGTCATTTTCTCCTGCGCTCTGCGCCCTGCGCCCTGCGTCGCCTTACAATGCGCCCGCTTTGAACGTCTCCGAACGCGCGTCCCTCCTCGGCTTCTCCGACATCGTCAGGATCCGCAACCGCGTGCTGGACATGCGCGCGCGCGGACAACGCGTCCTCCAGCTCGAGGGCGGCGAGCCGTTCCTGCCGACGGCCGACTTCATCAAAGATGCGATGAAAGCGGCCCTGGACGCCAATCACACGCGCTACGCCCCATCGTCCGGCGTGCCGCAGCTGCTCGAGGCTCTCCGCGCGAAACTCGCCGCGAAGAACGAGCTCGAGGTCCCCACCGGCGACGTCATCGTCACCTCCGGCGGCGCGCACGGGCTCTTCTGCGCATTCCAGGCGAGCGTGAATCCCGGTGACGAGGTGATGTTCTTCGCACCGTACTGGACGCCGATTCACGACCAGGTCCGGTTCGCCGGAGGCGTCGAGGTTCACGTCCCGTGGGACGAGGTCCGCGGACGCGGCGACATCCGCGAAGCCCTGGAGATGCGCGTCACGCCCCGCGTCCGGGTGATCTACGTGAACACGCCCGCGAACCCCACCGGCGATGTGCTCACCCGCCAGCAACTCACGCACATCGCGGATCTCGCGAAGGCACACGACCTCACCGTCATCGCCGACGAGGCGTACGAAGAACTGCTCTATGACGGCGAGCACACCTCCATCGCCTCGCTCCCGGAGATGCAGGAGCGGACCATCACCGTCTACACGTTCTCGAAGAGCTTCTCCATGACCGGCTGGCGCATCGGCTACGTCGTCGCGCCGGAGCCGTTCATGGGCTTCATCCGCAAGCTCGTGCTGAACAGCGTGAACGGCGTCTCGACGCCGACGCAGTACGCCGCGCTGGCGGCGATCTCGCACGACCCGCGCTTCTTCGACCGCATCCGCGAGGAATACCGCCGCCGCCGCGACCTGCTGGTGCACGCGCTCAACGGAGCGGGGTTCCGCTGCCTGACCCCGCCGGGCGCCTTCTATGCCTTCCCTGACGTCCGCGAGAGCCTCGGCGACGATTCGTGGAAGGCGATGGAGACCCTGCTCGAGCGAACCTCGATCGCGTCCGTCCCCGGCGCGGTGTTCGGACCGGAAGGAGAGGGGCATCTGCGGCTGTCGTATTCGCTGGCCATGGAGACCCTCGAAGAGGCAGCCGCTGCCTTGCAGACGCTGTAGAGTCTCAGGGTCTCAAAGTCTCAAAGTCTCAGAGTCTCAAAGTCTCAAAGTGGTGACCCGCGCACCCTTTGAGACCTTGAGAAGTCCTAGACTCAAGACCGGAGGCTGTCAGACTCTGAGACGACTCTGAGACTTTGAGACTTTGAGACTTTGAGACTCCGAGACTCCGAGACTCGGAGACGACTTTGAGGCGCTGAGAGGCGACGCCGAGACGATTGATGTCCATCGAATCCCGCATCGCGAGACGCTACCTCTGGGCCGCACGCAAGCAGGCCCACACGGCGTTTCTCTCGCTGATCTCCATGCTCGGCCTCGCCGTCGGAGTGGCGACGTTGCTGATCTCGATCGCCCTCCTCTCCGGCCTGCAGGGACAGATCAAGGGGCGGCTCATCGAATCGAGTCCGCAGATCCTCGTGGAGCCGGCAGGACGGAACACGGTCGAGAACGCGGACGCGATCGTCGCCCAGGCGCGCACTCTCGGCATGCGCGACGTGCGTCCGTTCGTGAGCGGCATCGGCTGGGGAGCGAACGAGGCGGCCGAGCTGGGGCGCCCGATGCGCGTCCGCTCCTTCACTCCCGGCCGTGAGCCGCGGACGGACGTCGGGGCGACGGGCCGGCGACGCGAGTGGCACGGCGACGAGCCGCAGATCTACGTCACGCGAGGCTACGCGGCGTCCCTTTCGCTCGACGCCGGCGACATCATCCGCGTCGTGGCTCCGCGCACGCGTCTCACGCCGTTCGGCCCCGTGCCGGTGATGAAGCTCTACCGGATCACGCGCATCGTCCTGCCGATGAGCGAGGAGAACAACCCCGACGCCTGGCTCGATCTCGACGAGGCGACGGCCCTCTTCGGCACCGGCGGACTCCCGACGGCCATCGAGATGTACGGCCCCCCGGAGCGGGCCGAGGACGTGCAGGGGGCGCTCGCGGCGAAGTTTCCGGGCGCGCAATTCAAGACCTGGAAGGAGATCAACCGGCCGCTGTTCCTCGCGCTGCGACTGGAGAAGATCGTCATGTTCGCGACGATCTCGCTGATCATTTTCGTCGCGGCGCTGAACCTCGTTTCGTCGCTCTCGATGCTGATCCTCGAGAAACGCGCCTCGGTCGGCGTGCTCCGAACGCTGGGAGCCACGGAGAAGAACATCCTCGGCATCTTCATGCAGCTCGGCCTTCTCATCGGGCTCACCGGCACACTCCTCGGAAATCTCTTCGGCCTGGGCGTCTCCTGGGCGGCGAACCGCTGGCACCTCGTGCCACTGCCGGCGGACATGTATTTCATCAGTTACCTTCCGTTCACACTCGACGTCCAAGACGTCGTCGGCGTGAACGTCGTGGCGATCATTCTGTCGGTGATCGCCACGTGGTATCCCGCCCGGATCGCGTCGCGCCTCGATCCCATCGCCGCGATCAAGGAAGAGTGAGCAGGAACGATGAACGATGAAGGATGAACGATGAACGCCATTGCCGCCCGTTGGTCGTTTGCCGTGCCTCGTTCTCGATGCCTCGCACGAATCGTGTGCATCGTTTCTCTTCTCGGCGCTTGCTCGCGCATGCCGGTCACCGAGGAGCTGACGATCGAGCCGGACCGGCACGGTGATGCCGTCGTCGTCACGGTCTCGACGAAATTCGAGCTCCATCCGCGAACCGACGTCGCACGTGCGCGAGTCGAGTCGGCGCGCGCGGCCGCTCTGTCGGGGACCGACCCGTGGTCGATCCGCTTCGCGCGGCTCGAGTTTCCGGCCGAGGAACGGGTCACGTATCAGAAGACCCGCGGCGCGCTGGAGCGGGTCACTCGCTCGGCGCGTTTTCCCTCGGACGACCTGCAGTATCTCCTCTCGGACACGAACATCACCGTCGACGTTCTGCGGGGCGAGGGGTGGCGGGAGATCACCTTCTATCCCGGCTCCGGCGGGCGCGCGACGCGCGAGCAGCAACGCGAGCTCGACCTCACGCTCGTCAAGTGGTCGGAGTCCGTGGCGCGGTACTTCACCTCCGTGCATCACCTCTACTCGTATCTGCGCGAGCGCCCGGGACGCGATCGCTATGTCTTCGCGGCGCTGCTCTCCGAGAACCCGGAGGAGGCACCGGTCACGGAGGAAGAGGCGCCGCTCGTCGAAGCCGTGATCGAGGCGATGGGAACGATCGCGGAACAGATGGACGTGCAGGAGGGCCGCGCGGCGACACTGGCCGAGGAGGCCGATCTCGTCTTCAATCCTTTCCCGGCCAGAGTGATCGTGCGTGTTCCCGGCGAGGTATTGGCAAGCGAAGGCTTCACGGCGAAGGGCAACGACCTCGTGATCGAGCCGGTCGATCTGTTCGCGGCGATCGCGGCACTCGAAGGCCGCTGGATCACACCCGACCCGCTCGCGGCGCTGTTGCGCGATGAGCGTCCCACGGCCGAGCAGCTCGCGGAGGCGCCACGAGAATCGGTGGCGGTGGTGAGCAGCAGCGAGATCGCACGCGCGATTCGCGAACAACTCGCGCGGCCGAGGGTGTACTCGGTGAGGTGGCGGAGTTAGGGAGCCGATGGGACGTATGGGACGAATGGGACGTATGGGATGGTCTCACTCCCCCTCCCGCCTGCCCATTCGTCCCATTCGTCCCATTCGTCCCATGGGTCCCATCGGCTACACCCTCCTCGTCATCACCACCGCGCTTTCCCCATCCGGGTAGTACCGCGTGCGCACATACGTCGACTCGAAGTCGAGGTGCCGATAAAACTCCTGCGCGCCCTTGTTCGACCTGCGCACTTCCAGCGAGATCGTCTGGACGCTGTGCTCGCGGGCGAAGGCGAGGCAACGGGCCATCAGTGCGTCGGCGATCCCGTGGCGGCGCGCAACCTCCTCGACGGCGATCTTGTTCACGTGCATCTCGTCGAAGATCCACATCGCAAACAGGTACCCCACCACCAGTCCGTCGCGTTTCGCGACGATGTTGTAGCGTCCGTCCGCGGTCAGCTCGCTGAGGAAGAACTCGCGCCGCCAGGGCGCGGGGAACGACGTCTCCTCGATCCGATGGACCGCGTCGACATCGGCGGGAGTGGCCGCTTCGATCACGAAGCAGTCCTCAGGCATCGAGCTTCGCCTGCAGCTTGACCTCCGCCTCGGCCAGGCGGACGTAGATCGGCGTGACGTCGCGGTAGCGCTCCCCCTCCCCGCGCTGCTCGATCTCCTGGGCGCGCCGCGCGCAGCGGAGGGCGACCTGATCGCGCTGCATGAAGTCGCTCACGCGGATCACGCGCTCGTCCGGGATGGCCGTGGCGAGATGCGCCGGGACGACGACGTTCCCGTCGTCGAACAGGGAGACGTAAAACTCTCCGCGCCCGGCATCGTCGACGACGGCCACGCGTCCGGCCTCGCGGAACGCGATGGCCTCGTGCGTCGACAGCGCACACACCGGCCTGCGCAGTGCCATGGCCAGTCCCTGCATCGTCGCCAACCCGATGCGCACGCCGGTGAAGGAGCCGGGTCCGCGCGTGATGGCAAAGAGGTCGATCGCCGAGCGCTCGACGCCGTTCTCCGCGAGCAGCCAGTCGATCGCCGGCAGCAGTTTCTCGTTCCGCGATCCCCGCCCTTCCAGCGCCATGGCGCCGACGAGTGCTCCGTCGCTGACGAGAGCGACGGAAAGGATGGGGAGCGAGGTGTCCGCGGCGAGAACGATCATGAGAGTCGCAGAGTCGCAAAGTATCAAAGTCCCAAAGAGCGCGGCAGCACGATCTTTGAGACTTTGCGACTTTGCGGCTTAGAGGCTACTCCGGGGCGGGCATGCCCAGATCGACGAGCTCGATCCCGATCTTCGCCGCCGTCTCCCTCGACCGTTCGTCGCGATAGAACTCGCCGTAGTAGATCGTGCGGATGCCGGCATTGGCGATGAGCTTGAAGCAGTTCCAGCAGGGGGACGCGGTCGTGTAGAGCTCTCCGCCGTCGAGAGAAACGCCGTTCTTGGCCGCCTGGAGGATGGCGTTCGCTTCGGCGTGCACGGTGGTCACGCAGTGACCGTCTTCCACCACGCAGCCGACGTCCTCGCAGTGCGGGAGGCCGCGGATCGAGCCGTTGTAGCCGGTGGAGAGGACCGTGCGGTCCCGGACGATCACCGCGCCGACGTGCTTGCGCGGGCAGGTCGCCCGAGTCGACGCCTGATGGGCGATGCCCATGAAGTAGGTGTGCCAGTCAGCTCGCATGCGGGGGCGGATTCTACACCGTGATGTGAGCAGGATCACACTCTCGGGCGAGGTTTCAGCAACAGTTATTCAGACTGGTTGACCAAGACATCACGCCTACCGGGATTAATATGCGGTTAACCCATATTTTCTGCCTGGAAGTGCTTGATTCATGAGGGTTTACCGTTATTGGCAGATGTTCCGAAACTGCCCGAAAATTGACGAGTTTTTCGTTGACTCAGCAGGGGCATATCCACACAATACGCGCTCACGGAACGGCCCAGTTCACAACATTTTTACCGGGGAGCACGCATGAATAAACGCTATTCAACGATCATCTTCGTCCCGCACGCGCGGGCGAAGTTCCGAAAGTTGAAGGTGTCGCACCGGCTGCTCTTTTCGATCATCTCCCTCGTCAGTACGTCTCTCTGCCTCTCGACGTTCTTCTCGGTCCAGTACTTCACCTCCCTTTCGCAGACGCACGAGCTCTCGAAGCTCCGCCGGGAGAACCGGGAGCTCCAGACCGCGAACGAGCAGTTCGGCAAGTCCGTAGAGAATCTCCGCACCCAGCTCCGCACGGTCGAAGATCGGACGCGGAAGCTGGCGATCATCGCCGGAATCACCACGCTCGACGAAGCGAGCCAGGGTGGTACGGGCGGTCTTCGCAACGACGAACTGGTGGCGAACCCCTACCGGGACGATGTCGACAAGATGAGCTTCCGCTCGCACAGCCTGGACAAGGACCTGAACGTGCTGGAGCAGAAGTTCACGGCACAGTCGCACCTTCTCTCTTCGACTCCCTCCATCGCGCCGGTGCGCGGCATCCTCACCGACGGCTTCGGCGGGCGCTCCGATCCCTTCACGGGCGAGCGGGGACAGCACGGCGCCATCGACATCTCCTCGGCGGTCGGCCAGCCGATCCGCTCCCCGGCCGACGGCATCGTCGTCAAGGCCGAGTGGGCAAATGGCTACGGCAACGTGATCTTCATTTCACACGGCTACGGCTACTCGACGCGATACGGTCACCTCTCGGCCTTCGCCACGAAGCCCGGCCAGCGAGTGAAGCGCGGCGACATCATCGGGTACGTCGGCTCGACCGGCCGCTCGACCGGCCCGCACCTCCACTACGAGGTACGCGTGAACAACAACCCGGTCAACCCGCTCGAGTACATCCTCAACGCCTTCTGATCCCCAGTCGCTTCACGCAAGGAGCGAGGCCGCCCGCGAGGGCGGCCTTTTTTCAGTCGACGCGCTCTTCCTCGCCTTGCGCGAGGCCCCACCTCTCCGTGATGCGCTCGTGCGTGAGCCAGCGCTCGCAGTCGAGGGCGGCCTGACAGCCGCTCCCGGCGGCCGTGATCGCCTGGCGGTAGATGTGATCGACCACATCTCCGCACGCGAAGACGCCCTGGATGTTCGTCGCGGTCGAGTTCTTGTGCGGCAGGCAGATGTAGCCGGCCTGGTCGAGGTCGAGCTGCCCCACATAAGGCTGCGTGTTGGGAGTGTGGCCGATAGCAACGAACAATCCTTGCGTCGGGAAGTCGCGCGTTTCGCTGGTGAGGAGGTTGCGCAGCTTGAGCGCCGTCACACCGCTCTCTTTCGAGCCGACCACCTCGTCGACGGTCGTGTCGAAGATGAACTCGATCTTCGGATTCGACAGGGCCCGGTCCTGCATGATCTTCGACGCGCGCAGCTCGGCGCGACGATGGATGACCGTGACCTTCTTCGCGAACTTGGTGAGAAAGGTCGCTTCTTCCATCGCCGAGTCGCCGCCGCCGACGACGGCGATCTCTTTCTCCTTGAAGAAGAACCCGTCGCACGTGGCGCAGTACGACACGCCGAAGCCCTGCAGCGCGACCTCGCTCGGCAGTCCGATCTGCCTTGCCGATGCACCCGAGGCGACGATGATCGCCGGCGCGATGAATGTCGCGCTTTCCGTCTTCACCTCGAACGGATGTGTGAGGAAGTTCACCGTCTCGACCGGTTCGAGGGCCTTGAACGTCGCGCCGAACCTCTCCGCCTGCTGGCGCATGAGCTCCATCAGCTTCGGCCCCAGGATTCCTTCCGGGAACCCAGGGTAGTTCTCGACGTCGGTGGTGATGGTGAGCTGTCCGCCGGGCTGCAGTCCCTCGAGGACGAGGCACTTGATGTTGGCGCGGGAAAGGTAGAGCGCTGCCGTGCATCCGGCCGGGCCGGAGCCGATGATGATGACCTGGTAGTCGGTGATCGTTTCCATGCGGCGCGGATTGTACAACCGCCCAACACGATACCCGGAGACGTCAGGCGCGTTGCGCCGCCCGAAGCCGCGAACCTCGAGTGCATCCGTGGCGTGCCGTGAGGCGAAGCAACCAGCGCAGCCGGCCGGGCCGGTCAGAACAGCTTCGGCTCGGGCTCCAGGACCTTCAGCAGCTCGGCGCCCATCACGCGCTTCTGCCACTCGCGCATCGCCGGCACGTCGAGCGTCCCGGACGTCGCGATGGCGGCCAGGATGTGTCGCGCACCGAGGAGGGAGCCGTCGATCTTCAGCTCGCGCGCGTAGCGGTCCCGGACTGCTTTCAACCGATTGATGCGCGACTCGAGCGCCTTGTCACGGATCCACGGCTTCGGATCGCTGCGCTCGGGCAGCTCCGTCTCGGGGATCTCCATGGCCTGGCGCACGATCCCGGCCAGATCGCGGCCAAACCGATCGGCGTGATAGCGCGACACCGACTTGAGCTGCGCCAGATCGCGATGTGTGAGCGGCCTCTCCTTCGCGATCTCGACGATCGTGTCGTTACCGAGGACCTTGAAGGGCGGACGGTCGGCCTTGCGCGCGAGCGCGTCCCGCCACTCGTAGATCCCGCGCACGATCGCCAGCGAGCGGCGATCGAGGCCGCCGATGTTCTTCACCCTGCGCCACGGCTCCGGATCCTCTTCGGTCGCTTCGCGGTAGCGCACGTTCTCCAGCCGCGCGAACTCCTCGAGGGCCCACTCCCAGCGGTCCAGCACGGCGAGCTCCTCCTGCATTTTCGCGGCGAGCGCCACGAGATAGTGCGTATCCATCGCCGCGTACGCGAGCATGTCCGGCGGCAGAGGGCGCATCGACCAGTCCGCGCGCTGATGGGCCTTGTTCACCTTCAGGCCGAAGTGCCGCTCGAGCAGCGCCGCGAGGCCGAGTCCCTCATAACCGAGGAGCTGCGCGCAGATCGACGTGTCGATCAGGTTGCGGACCGTGAAGCCGAAGTCGCGATGGAGGATGCGCAGGTCGTAGTCGCCGCCGTGGAAGACCTTCGTGACCGCAGGGTCGCCGAGGATCGCGCCGAATCCCGTCAGGTCGACACGCACGAGCGGGTCGACGATGAGGTCTTCGTCCGGTAGAGAGATCTGAATCAGGCAGACCTTGTCGAAGTACGAGTGCAGCGAGTCAGCCTCGGTGTCGATGGCGATCTGTGCGTGCGCGCCGACGCGCTCGAGCGCGTGATCGAGTGCGTCCTGCCGGTCGATCCACTTCATTCCATACCCGCCCATCCTCCGAGGCCGATCGAGACCAGCCGCTCCTGAAACGCCCCGCGATCGAACTCCGGCAGCACCGCCAGCGAACGCACCGTCGCCTCGTCCTCCGCGAACAACAGCAACAGCGCGAGGTCCTCGGCCCGCGGAATGCGGACCTCGCGATCGTCGATCGTCGCCGGCGCACCCGCCGCAACCATCCGCCCGTACAGGGCATTGCTGGCGAGCAGGACATGCACGCGGACGTCGCCCTCGGGATCGACGAAGTTGATCGGGACGAGGTCCAACTCCTCGCTCTGCTCGATCTCGTCGCGATCGACGCGGAAGCCGCGGTTCGCGGCCATCGTCGCGAGCTGGTTCTTCTGCGGCGCGTTCATCAGAGCGAGGACGTCGATGGCGCCGCTGGATACCTCGCCGCCCAGCCACGCCGCGCGGGCGGCGTTTCCGACGAACATCGCCTCGATGCGCAGCTTTCCGAGGAGCTCGGCCGTCGCGTGGATGGCCCGGTTGTATCGCGCGGTCGCGCGAATGGAGTGCATGCGGCGGCGATCAATAGCACAGATGCCTCGCACTCGGCCACCCGTCGGAGAGCTCGGGGCCTCTGCTATTCTCCCGCGCGGAAGTGCTGAGTGCTGGGTGCTGAGTGCTGAGTCCCGCCCTCCCCTGGGTGGTGGGGCACACTCAGCACCCAGCACTCAGCACTCAGCACTCAGCACCCGTCGATGGACCTCCTCGAGCTCATTCAAAAACACTGGGGCTACTCCTCGCTGCGTCCGTTGCAGGAGGAGGCCATGCTCGCCGCCCTGTCGTCGCGGGACTCGCTGGTGGTCATGCCGACGGGCGGAGGGAAGTCCCTCTGCTACCAGGCTCCGGCCCTCCTCGGCGACGCGGTGACGGTCGTCGTCTCGCCGCTGATCTCGCTGATGAAGGACCAGGTGGACGGACTGCGCGCGTGCGGAGTCGACGCCGCACAGATGAACAGCTCCAGGACGTCGGAGGAGAACCGAGCGATCGAACGGGAGCTGTTCGCGCGGCGGCTCAAGCTCCTCTTCGTGTCGCCAGAGCGCTTGGCGATGCAGGGCTTCCGGGACATGCTCCGCCGGGCGGGCGTGAAGACGTTCGCGATCGACGAGGCCCACTGCATCAGCCACTGGGGTCATGACTTCCGACCCGAGTATCGGCAGCTGCGCACGCTGCGCGACGAGCTCCCCGAGGCGTCGATTCACGCCTACACGGCCACGGCGACGCCGGAGGTGCGGCGCGACATCGCCGTGCAGCTCGGCCTGCGGGAGCCGCTCGTCCTGGTCGGCGACTTCGATCGGCCGAATCTCACTTATCGGGTTCTGCCGCGGCAGGACGAGGCCAAGCAGGTGGTCGACGTGCTCGAGCGGCATCGCGGCGAGGCCGGGATCATCTACTGCACGCGGCGCAAAGACGTCGATTCCCTGGCCGAGAAATTGCGCCGCCGCGGGCACGACGCCGTCGCCTACCACGCCGGACTCACCCAGGACGAGCGGCGCGAGGCCCAGGAGAAGTTCTCGTCGGAAAGGTGCGATCTCGTCGTGGCGACGGTGGCGTTCGGGATGGGGATCGACCGCTCCAACGTCCGCTTCGTGCTCCACACGGCGATGCCGAAGTCGATCGAGCACTATCAGCAGGAGTCGGGACGCGCGGGCCGCGACGGTCTCGAAGCCGAGTGCGTTCTGCTGTACTCGGGCGCGGACCTCATGCTGTGGCGCTCGATGCTGCTCAGCGAGACGGCCGACTCCGCGCACGCGGACTCGCTGCTCAAGCACCTCAACGACATGGACCGCTACTGCTCCGGTGCAAAGTGCCGTCATCGCGCGCTGGTGGAGTACTTCGGGCAGTCCTTCACTGGAGAGAGCTGCCGCGCCTGCGACATCTGCCTCGGCGAAACGGAAGAGGTGGAAGACGCGCTGATCGTGGCCCAGAAGATCGTGTCCTGCGTCGTGCGCGTGCGCGAGTCCTGGGGCGTGTCACACGTCGTCGGCGTGCTGCGCGGCGACGACACGGAGAAGATCCGCGAGCGCCAACACGATCGGCTCTCCACGTATGGACTGCTCAAGGGACACTCGCGCCAAGACGTTCGCGAATGGGTCTATCAGCTCATCGCTCAGGGATTCCTCGAGCAGTCGAACGGCGAATACCCGATCCTGCGCTGCGGGCCGCGCGCCCGCGAGGTGCTCCGGGGGCATGCCGAAGTGAAGCTGCGGCAGCCTGCGGTGCGGAAGAAGGACCCCGGACAGCGCCGCGAGCGCGTGGCGGCCGCGCCGCTGCCGGACGGTCCGTACGACCGCTCCCTGTTCGAGGCGCTGCGGGTCTGGCGTCGCGCGGAGGCGGAGGAGCGCGGCGTCCCGCCGTACGTGATCTTCAGCGACCGAACGCTACGCGAGTTGGCGCGGCTGCGGCCCTCGACGCGCTACGAGCTGCGGGGGATCTACGGCATCGGGGACGCGAAGCTGGAGGCGTTCGGGGAGGCGGTGCTGCGCGTGGTGGGAGAAAAGGAGCAATAGGACGGATGGGACGAATGGGACGTATAGGACGTATAGGACGAATAGGACGTATAGGACGAATAGGACGAATAGGACGTATGGGGCGCCCCCGGCTTCGTTCCACCTATTCGCCCCATTCGTCCCATCCGTCCTATTCGTCCCAGTCGTCCTATTCGTCCTATACGTCCTATACGTCCCATTCGTCCTATTCGTCCTATCCGTCCCCTCACAGAAACCCCAGGATCCTCTCCACGTGCTCCCACTCCGTCGCCCCGTTCCCGATCGCGACGCGGATCGCGTACCGGTCGCGGAGTTTCGTGTGCGAGACGAACAGCGCCCCGCTGGCGTTCATCCGTTCGATCGCATCCATCGTCTCCTCGTCCGTACGGAGGCGGAAGACGACGACGCTGAAGGACTGCGAGAGCACTTCCACGCCGTCGCGTTTGCGCAGCTCGCCGGCGAGGCGCTCGGCGAAGGTGACGTGAGCGCGGATGACGGCGCGCAGATGATCCAGTCCGTAGTGCTCGAGGACGAGCCAGAGCTTGAGCGCGCGGAAGCGTCGCCCGAGCTGGAGGCCGTAGTCCATGTAGTTGATCTCGGCGGTGTCCGTGGTCTTCAGATATTCGGGGACGAGTGAGAACGTCTCACGCAGCACGTCCGGACGGCGCGTGTAGAGAACGCTGCAATCGATGGGAGTGAAGAGCCACTTGTGGGGATTGGTGACGATCGAATCGGCGTATTCGATGCCGTCCCAGATCCAGCGGTACTCGGGGACGATCGTCGCCGAGCCGGCGTACGCGGCATCGACATGCAGCCAGCACTTCTCGCGCCGCGCGATCTCGCCGATCGCGCGTACGGGGTCGACCGCGGCCGTCGACGTCGTCCCGGTGGTCGCCACGATGACGCACGGCAGCAGCCCCGCCTCCCGATCGCGCGTGATGATCTCCGCGAGCGCGTCCGCACGCATCGCAAAGTTTTCGTCACTGGGGATCTTCACGATGTTCCTCGCGCCGAATCCCAGCGCGAGCGCGCCCTTGTCGACCGACGAGTGCGCGTGCTCGGAACAATAGAGCCGCAAGGCCGGCAGGTCCCGACCGGACATCCCCTCCCCGCGGATGTTCAGCCCCGTCGCCTCTCGTGCCGCTGCGAGGGCGAGGAAGACGTTGATCGACGCGGTGTCATTGATGATGCCGAAGAGGTTCGACGGCAGACCCAGCGCGTCGCGCAGCCAGCGCAGGGCCAGTGTCTCCAGCTCGGTGAGCGACGGCGACGTCTTCCACAACATGCCGTTCGCATTGATCGCGGCGCCAAGCAGCTCGCCCAGGACGCCGGCCTGCGACCCGGTGATACTGAAGTAGGCGAAGAACGACGGGTGATTCCAGTGCGTGATGCCGGGCAGGATCTTCTCGCGAAACTCGGCGAGCAGCGCGTCGTAGTCCTTGCCCTCTTCCGAGGCAGCACGCGCGAACTGCTTCTCGATGTCGCCGGGGTTGACGCGCGACAACACCGGGTAGGAATCGATGCGGTCGAAGTAGTCGGCGATCCAGTCGACGGCTTTGTGGGCGGCGGCGCGGAAGTCTGTGGAAGTGGGATCCAATTTCGCCATTGCCGAAGTCTACTGTTGCGAGTTGCGAGTTACGAAGAGCTCTTGCGAGAATGCCCTCGCAACTCGCAACTTTCGGCTAGGAGGTTGCGCGGCAGAAAGCGCTCCTCGGGCGACAAGCATGGCGGAGGCTTGGCCAACCAGCGCGGCCGGCCGTGCCGGCTAAGAAGCGCCCTTGCCCGAGAGCACGGCCGGAATCGTCCGCAGCAGAATCTTCAGATCGAGGGACGGCGACCAGTTGTCGATGTACTGCAGGTCGAGCTTCATCCAGTGGTCGAAGTCCTGGATCTGGTTGCGGCCGCTGATCTGCCAGAGGCACGTCAGGCCCGGCTTCATCGACAGCCTTCTGCGGTGCCAGCGGTGGTACGACGCGACCTCCTCGGGGATGGGAGGGCGCGGGCCGACGAGGCTCATGTCGCCCTTGAGGACGTTCCAGAGCTGGGGAATCTCATCGAGGGAGAAGCGGCGCAGCCAGCGCCCGACCGGCGTCACGCGCGGGTCGTCCTTCGCTTTGAACGCGGGGCCGTTCATCTCGTTGAGATGCGCGACTTCCTCGCGGCGCGCGTGCGCGTCCTCGATCATCGTCCGGAACTTGTAGAGAGTGAAAATGCGGCCGTTGAGGCCCATTCGACGCTGCTTGAAGAGCACCGAGCCGGGCGACGTCAGTTTGATGGCCAGGGCCGCGACGCCGATGATCGGCATCGCCAGGCCGAGGACCAGGAGCGAGATCGCGACGTCGAGCGCGCGCTTGAGCGCGAGATGGGCCTCGTTCGACGGCGTGGTCGTGAAGGTGAGGAACGGCACGCCCTCGAGCTCCTCGATCTCCAGGCGCGCCACGCGGTTCTGGATGAAGTTCATCGCCACTCGCGTGCGGATGCCCAGCTCCTCGCACATGAGGAAGATCTGCTTCATCTCATCGAGCTTCTTGCGCGTGACCGCGAAGACGATTTCGTCGATCGGCTCCCCGATCTCGCTCGTCTCGAGGATGCGCTTGAGGTCCGGAACGTTTCCGAAGACCCGATAGCGCGCCCATCCATTCGACAGGCGATGCCCGTCGGAGACGAACCCGAGGATCTTGTAGCCCCAGTACTTGTGTCCGGCGACCATCCGGGCGATGTCGGTGGCGCGGCGGCCGGTCCCGACGATCAGCAGCGTCCGGTAGTTGAGGCCCTTGGACCGGACCCACCGCGCGATGATGCGCACGAGGATCTTCTCCGCGACGAGCAGGATCGCGCAGAGCGCCGCAAAGAGCATGAACCACGTCCGCGAGAGCTGCCGGAGCGGCAGAAGGAACGCGAGAGTGGCCAGGATGGCCGTGCCGACGGCGACGACGCGGATGGTCGTCAGCGCCTCACGCGTCAGCGGAATGGTGCGGTGCGAGTGGTAGCTGTCGTACGTGAAGAGCAGGACCGACCAGATGATCAGAACCAGCGGGTAGATCTTGAGGTAATCGGCAAGGGGGAAAAGGCCCGTGGGGAAGAGCGAGGGGTCGAGCCACGGGAGGAAGAGATCGCGCAGGAAAAATGCGGCAAAGAACGCGACGGACGTCAACGCGAGGTCGACACCAAAGACGATCCTCGCAATCACACGCGCTTTCTGCTTCAGCATTGGAGCTATCTTTTACCGAACGTACTACGGAGCCGACAACCCGAACGTCTAGGCCGGGCCGGCGCGGCCGGCTGCGCTGGTTGGCCAAGCCTTCGCCGACGTTGTCGCCCGAGGAACGGCCCTCCCCGTCAACTTAGAGAACCCAAAAGCTGCTCGTAAGCCTCGGTGACGCGCTCCCAGGAGTACCGCTCCGTCGCCCGATTGCGCGCCCGATCCCGGAAGTCCTCTCTTTGCAAAGGATTCCGGAGCCATTCCGAAAGCATGCCCGAAAGGGTCTCCTCCGGCCGGAGCCGAAAATAACCGACGGCCTCCCCGCCGACTTCCCGGTTCTCGGGCGTGTCGTGGGCGAGAACGGCCCCGCCCGACCCCATGGCCTCGACGAGGGCGGGGTGCGTCCCCCCGACTTCCGTGGCCTGGACATAAACGAGGGCGTTGCGCTGGAGGGTGCGGTAGTCGCGGCCATAGAGCGCGCCGGGGAAGAGAACGGAGGCGCTTTCCCGCGCGTGCAGCTCGCGAACGAGGTCTTTCGCGTAGAGGCCTTTGCCGACCATGACGAGAGGAGGGTTGGCGGTTGGCGGGTGGGGGGTGGGGGGGCCCCCCCCCCCCCCCCCCCAGGGCCGGGGTCCCCCCCAACCCCCACCCCCCCCCCCCCCCCCCCCCGCCACCCCCCCCCCCAGCCCCCCCCCCCCCCCCCGCCCCAGCGCCCCCCGCCCACCCCGCCCCCCCCCAACCCCCCCCCCCCCCCCCC
>CAZLGP010000143.1:0-146005 GCA_964558905.1 uncultured Thermoanaerobaculia bacterium
TTCTCGGATGCCTCGATCGCCCGACGTCGGGAGAGTACCGGCTCGAGGGACGCGATGTCTCCAGGTTGTCGAAAGAGGAGCTGGCGACGATCCGCAACGGGCGTATCGGCTTCGTCTTCCAGGGCTTCAATCTCCTCCCGCGCACGACCGCGCTGGAGAACGTCGAGCTGCCGATGCTCTACGACCGCCGTGTCGAGAAGAGCATCAGGAAGCGCGACACGCACGCCCTCGCGATCCAGGCGCTCGAGCGAGTCGGCCTTGCCGACCGTCTCGATCACCAGCCGAGCGAGCTCTCTGGCGGGCAGCAGCAGCGCGTGGCCATCGCTCGTGCGCTCGTCACCGAGCCGGCCCTGGTTCTGGCCGACGAGCCAACCGGTAACCTCGACACGCGCACGACCGTCGAGGTGATGGCGCTCTTTCAGGAGCTGAACGAACAGGGCATCACCATCGTCGTCGTCACGCACGAGCGGGAGGTCGCCGTTTACGCGAAGCGTGTCGTCGAAATGCGCGACGGGCGCGTCGTCCGCGACGAGCCGGTGAAGAACCGGCGCCTGGCCGCCGACGACCTTCGTCGGGTCGACAAGGAGGTGGCGGCATGAAGACGGCCGTGCTCGTGAAGCTGGCCACGCAGAGCATCCGCAAGAACAAGATGCGCGCGGCGCTGACGATGCTCGGCATCATCATCGGCGTCGCGGCGGTGATCGTGATGGTCGCCGTCGGCTACGGCGCCCGCTCCCGCATCCGCGCGCAGATCAACAACCTCGGCACGAACATGATCGTCATCACTCCCGGCGCGGCCCAACAGGGCGGCGTGAGCCAGGGTGCGCAGGCGTTCCCGAACCTCACCCTCGAGGACGTGGAGAAGATCCGTGAAGAGGCGCAAGTCGTGACCGCGGTGACGCCCGTCGTCGTGACCCGCTCCCAGGTGCTCGGCGAGGCCGGCAACTGGCGCACGCTGATCAACGGCGTCGACGTCGACTACGCGTCGATCCGCGACTGGCAGACGGCGTCCGGCGACTGGTTCGGCGAGGAAGACGTGTACGCGATGCGCAAGGTCGCCCTTCTCGGGAAGACCGTCGCGGATCAGCTTTTCCCCGGCACCGATGCGGTCGGGCAGGAAGTGCAGATCCGCAACGTGCCGTTCGACGTCGTGGGCGTCCTGGCGCCGAAGGGGCAGACCGCGAGCGGCAGCGACTCCGACGACGTCGTCATCATTCCGTACACCACGGCGCGGACCGCGCTGTCGGGGCGCTCGTTCATCCCCCAGATCCTGGCGTCGACGGCATCCGAGGGAGACATCCCCGCGGCGCAGGCGGAGATCCGCATGCTGCTGCGTGAGTCGCGCGAGAGCGAGGACTTCACGGTCCGGAATCAGAACGACCTGGCCGAGGCGGCGGAGGGAAGCACGAAGGTCATGACCATGCTGATGGCGGCGATCGCGTCCATCTCGCTGCTCGTCGGCGGCATCGGCATCATGAACATCATGCTGGTGAGCGTGACCGAGCGGACCCGCGAGATCGGCATTCGCCTGGCCATCGGTGCACGCGGCTCGGATGTCCTGACGCAGTTCCTCGTGGAGAGCATCGTCCTCGGCGTCCTCGGCGGCGTCCTCGGACTCACGGTCGGCGTGATCGGGTCCGAGCTCCTCGGGCACTTCACCGGATGGGAGACGGTGATCTCGCCGGCGATCATGCTGATCGCGGTCGCGTTCTCCGGCGCGGTGGGTGTGTTCTTCGGGTACTACCCCGCGCGCAAAGCGGCGGCCCTCCATCCGATTGAAGCGTTGCGCTACGAATGACGTGAGCGCGCCCATAATAGGCACATGCGAAAATTCGCGGTGCTCCTGCTCCTTGCATCCGCCTGCGCAACGCAGCCGACGCTGAACCGTCTCGAGACCACGCCCCGCCACGACGAGTGGGTGGCCATCACGAGCGCGGGTCGTCCCCTCCACGCCTACGTCGTCTATCCGCAGACGAGTACGAAAGCCGGCGCGGTCGTGGTCATTCACGAGAACCGCGGTCTCACCGACTGGGTGCGCACCGTCGCGGATGAGTTGGCCGAGCGCGGATACATCGCCATCGCGCCGGACCTTCTATCCGGCACCGCGCCGAACGGCGGCCGCACGTCCGACTTTCCGACGTCCGATGCGGCCCGGGAGGCGATCTCGAAGCTCCCGCGCGAGCAGGTCCTGGCCGATCTTGCCGCGACGGCGGATTACGTCCGCGCGTTACCGGCGGCCAACGGGAAGCTCGCCGTCATGGGATTCTGCTGGGGCGGCGCGCGGACGTGGGACGCGGCGAACACGGTCGCCGACGTCGCGATCGCGCTTCCGTTCTACGGCACCGGTCCTTCGGCGGACGAAGGCGTGACCGGCATCGAGGCGCCGGTCTACGGATTCTACGGCGGCGACGATGCGCGTGTGAACGCGACGATCGAGCCGACGAAGGCGCTCATGGACAAGCATGAAAAGGAGTTCGAGCCGGTCATTTACCCGGGCGCCGGCCACGCATTCATGCGCCTCGGCGAGGAGCCGGATGGCAGTCAGGCAAATCGGACGGCGCATACCGAGGCGTGGAGACGGTTGTTGACGTTATTGACCGCAATCAACTGAGCAGTTTGGCCTCGCGTTCGCAATATGGCATCTGCAAAAAGAGATGCAGTAATGCCATATGACGAACCAAGACAATCTGGCAGCAACGGGCATCGAAGGCCTCGACTACATCCTCCTCGGCGGTTTCCCCCGGCACCACGTCTACCTTCTCCAGGGTGATCCTGGCGTCGGCAAGACGACCCTGGGATTGCAGTTCCTGCTCGAGGGCGTGCGTCACGGCGAGAAGGCTCTGTACATCACTCTCTCCGAGACCCGCGCGGAGTTGCAGGCCGTGGCGCGGTCGCATCATTGGGACCTCGACGGCGTCGAGGTCTACGAAGCATCTCATCGGCGAGCAGTCGCTCACCGAGGACGACACGACCGTGTTCTATCCGGCGGAGGTGGAGCTCGGACAGACCGTGAAGTGCCTGCTCGATTCGGTCGAGCGCGTGCAGCCTTCGCGGGTCGTGCTCGACTCGCTCTCCGAGATCCGGCTCCTCGCGCAGAGCACGCTGCGCTATCGGAAGCAGATCCTCGCGCTGAAGCAGTTCTTCGCCGCGCGCAATATGACCGTGTTGATGCTCGACGACCGGACGGCGGAGTTCAACGATCTGCAATTGCAGAGCGTGCCGCACGGGGTCGTGGAGCTGGAGCGCTTCACGCCCGTCTACGGATCCGCGCGGCGGCGCCTGCAACTCGTGAAGGTGCGCGGGCTGAATTTCCGCGACGGGTACCACGACTTCAACATCAGGACGGGGGGCATCATCGTCTACCCGCGTCTGGTCGCCGCGGACGAGCATCAGGGATTCGAGCAGGCCGAAAGCGTCGGCAGCGACGTCCCGGCGCTCGACGAGATGCTGGGCGGCGGACTCGATCGCGGCACGAGCACGCTGATCATGGGACCGGCGGGGTGCGGCAAGTCGGCGCTCGCGACGCAGTACGCCATCGGCGCGGCGTCGCGCGGCGAGAAAGCGGCGATGTTCATCTTCGAGGAGAGCGTGGCCAGTCTGTACAACCGCTCGCATTCCCTCGGCATGCCGCTGCGCAAGCACGTCGACGCGGGCCTGATCTCCATCCGCCAGATCGACCCCGCGCAGCTGCAGCCGGGTGAATTCGTCCATCTCGTGCGGGAGTCGGTCGAGTCGGGTGTGCGTGTGCTCGTCATCGACAGCCTCAATGGATACCTCAACGCCGTGCCGGAGGAGAGGTTCCTTCTCCTCCACCTGCACGAGCTGCTCAGCTATCTCGGACAAAATGGCATCGCCACGATCCTCGTCTTCGCCCAGCACGGCCTCGTCGGCAACATGCATGCGCCCGTGGACGTCAGCTATCTGGCCGACAGCGTGGTGCTGCTCCGCTACTTCGAGGCGAGAGGGAAGATCCGCAAGGCCGTGTCGGTGGTGAAGAAGCGCGGCGGTCTCCATGACACGGCCATCCGCGACTTCACGATGTCTTCGAAGGGCCTGGCCGTCGGCCCGCCGCTCGACGACTTCCGCGGCGTGCTCACCGGGGTGCCGACGTTCGACAACATCGTCCGGGAGATCCGGAACGAGCCGTGAGTGCGGAAGACTCCAGCCGGCGCGTGCTGATCGTCGCTCCCGTCGGACGGGACGCGGAGCTGATGTGTACACACCTCGAGGCCGCCCGCCTGGTGTGTCACGTCTGCGCCGATGTCGACGAGGTCTGCCTCGAGCTCGATCGCGGCGCCGGCGCGCTGATCTTCACCGAAGAAGCGCTCACTCCCGACACGTCGCCGCGTCTCGCGCAGACGCTCGACCGCCAACCGGCGTGGTCGGACATCCCGATGATCATCCTCACGGGCATGACTTCCACTTCGGAGAAGAAAAGCCGCTCGTTCGTGACGTTTGGGCGACGCACCAACGTTACCTTCGTCGACCGTCCGGTGCGCATCCAGAGCCTCGTCAGCGCTGCGCAATCCGCGTTGCGCGCGCGCGAGCGGCAGTACCAGATCCGCGAGTTGATGGAGAAGCTCGAGGACCGCGTGCATGAGCGCGATCGCTTTTTGGCCATCCTCGGACACGAGCTGCGGAATCCGCTCGGCGCGATCCTGCTCGCCTCGCAGATGCGCGATGACGACGGCCGTCTCGACGTCGAGCACGCGGACCTGATCGAGCGCCAGTCGAAGCACCTGACGCGTCTCGTGAACGACCTGCTCGATCTTTCTCGCGTCGTCTCGGGAAAGATCTTGCTCAAGCGGCAGGTGATTGATCTCGCGGACGCGCTGCGGCAGTCGTTCGAGACCGTGACCGAGCCGGCCTCGCGGCAGAACGTCAGTATCGAGGTGCGGTATGCAAGAGAACCTTTGCCTGTTCATGCCGATCCGCTGCGCGCGGCCCAGATCCTCACGAACGTGATCGGCAACGCGATCAAGTACACGCCGGCGGGCGGCCACGTGATCGTCGCGCTCGAGCGCGATGGCGATCAGGCGGTCGTGCGCGTGGCCGACGACGGTGTCGGCATCGCGCCCGACCGTATCGGAACGATCTTCGAGCTCTTCGCCCAGGCGGAGAACGCCATCGGACGCGCGCAGGGTGGCATGGGCATCGGCCTCGCGCTCGTGCGCAATCTCCTCCAGTTGCACGACGGCACCATCAACGCGGAGAGCGACGGTCTCGGGAACGGGAGCAAGTTCGTCGTACGGCTCCCGATCTTCGACGGTGAGCACGTACCGGTGGCGAAGGAGTCCCCGAGTATGCCCGCGCACGACGGTCAGCCGCGGCGCATCGTGGTCGTCGAGGACAACCAGGACATCCGCGATCTCCTGCGTCTGAAGCTTCGTCGCCTCGGACACGAAGTCGATGCGGTCGGCGACGGCGTCGCCGGCGTACAGGCGATTGTCGACAGGAGGCCGGATCTCGCCCTCGTCGACATCGGTCTGCCGGGACTCGACGGGTACGAGGTTGCCGCGCGTGTCCGCGAGTCGGTCGGCCGCGACGTCGTGCTCGTCGCCGTGAGCGGATTCGGACAGCCCGAGGACAAGAGGAAGGCCCTGGACGCCGGCTTCGACGAGCACATCACCAAGCCCGCGGACGTGAAGGACATCGAGAGCCTGTTGTCGCGCTTGCCCCCGAAACGCGAGAGCGTATAGTGTTCTCGAGTCGTCCCATGGTGCCTCGCGTTCTCGTCATCGAGCCGTACACCGATCTGCGCATGGAGATCGCGGCCACACTGCGCCGCGAACACTATCCGTGCGACGCCGTTGCCGACGTGTCGGACGCGGTCCTGGAGATCGGCCACCATCAGTACGAGCACATCGTCGTCGATGGTGACTCGATGGGCGAGCTGGTGGCGTCCCTCGATCCCGGGGCTCACGTCATCTCGCTCGCGAAGCCCTTCGGGCGCGATGAGCTCATCCGCGCCGTGCAGTGATCGAGCCGGAGGCAGGGCGTCAATCCACCCGCCCCCGTAGCCGCTTCGTCTCGCCTCGTTTCTTCTTCTCCTCGATGCGCCTCCGCTTCTGTGCTTTCGAGACGCGAGTGGCCTTGCGCGGCACGCGCTCTTCGAGTGCGTCGCGGAGGAGCTCCTCCATCCGGGCGAGCGCTCGGTCGCGGTTGGCGAGCTGGCTGCGCTCGGCCTGGGAGGTGATCCGGAGGACGCCGGCGCGGCTGATGCGGCCGGCGAGCGTGGTGCGCACGCGCTGCTTCTGATCGTCGGACAGGGGCAGCGCGTCGACGTCCGCTTCGATCGTCACGCGCGTCTCGACCTTGTTCACGTTCTGTCCGCCGGGGCCGCCCGCGCGAGACGTGGCGGCGCGCAGGAGATTCGCGGGGACGACGAGGCCGTTGCCGAGGTCGAGGTCTCTCATGCTCAGATGAAGATGCCGCGCTTGATGAGGAAGTCCTGCAGCTTCTGCTCGTGCGGGTAACGTCCGCTGCGGGCCAGCTCGCGCACGAAGCGGTGCAGCGCGGGACGCGCGACGTCGGCGGCGAGGTCGTCCAGATCGAGGCGGGGGAGGTCGCTCTCGGCCAGGATGCCCCGGCGCTCGAGATGCGCGCGCACGTGCGCGTCGATCGCGGCGCCGTCGATGACACCGGCGAGCGGCGGCGCGAACGGACGCGTCGCGCCGCCGATCATGGCGAGAAGCTCCTCGCGCGTCACCTCGCGATCGATCATCACGGCCTGCTTCTGCTGGCCGTGCAGCAGACCGAGGACGTACCAAGCATCGTTGCCGCATGCGGCATCGACGATCACGGCGTTCGCGGCCAGCATCATGGCGATGCTCTCGCGCGTGATGGTGTGCGTGACCGTGACGTTCCCACCGATCAGCGCGGGGAGTCGAGAGTCGGCGGTAGCGAAGACGACGTACTGCATTTCAGTTGACAGTTCGCGGTTGACAGCTGACAGGAGTGAGCGCGAGCCCTGTCGACTGCCAACCGCCAACTATAGCTGCGGTATCGTGTAAGCGGAGCTTCCATTGCTCGATCCCGGAACGCGACTCGGGCCGTACACCATCGTGGAACTGGTCGCCGTCGGCGGGATGGGCGAGGTCTATCGCGCGGAAGACGAGCGGCTTCACCGCGACGTCGCCATCAAGGTCCTCCCCCCGCAGCTCTCGGGCGACCGCGCATCGCTGGATCGCTTCCAGCGAGAGGCCCGCGCGGTCGCGTCGCTCTCCCATCCGAACATCCTCTCGATCTTCGACTACGGCGAGGCGGACGGCGTGCAGTACGCGGTGACGGAGATGCTCGAAGGCGAGACGTTACGGATGCGACTCGCGCGAGGGCCGATGACCGTGGACGACGCGCTGAAGGTGATGTTGGAGATCGCGGACGGCGTCGCGGCCGCGCACGCGCGCGGCATCGTTCATCGCGACCTCAAGCCCGAGAACATCTTCATCACCTCGGCCGGGCGGGTCAAGGTCCTCGACTTCGGTCTCGCGCGCGGCGGAACGGGCGCATTCGCAGCGCGGCGCATGGTGGCGCCGACGGAGGTGCTCCCGACCGAGCCGGGAGTCATTCTCGGCACGATCGGCTATCTCGCGCCCGAGCAGGTCGAGGCCCGCACGCCGACGCCCGCGACGGACGTGTTCGCACTCGGCTGCATCCTGTTCGAGATGATCAGGGGCGACGTACCGTTCGCAGGAACGTCGAGCGCGCATGCGTTGGTGGCCGTGCTACACGACGATCCGCCGCATCTCGACGATCCGCGGGTCGATTCGATCGTGCAGCATTGTCTGAAGAAGAGCTCTCACGATCGATTCCCGGATGCGGGCACGCTCGCAACGGCGATCCGGGACTCCGGAAGCGGTCTGGCCGGGCCACCGCTTTCGAAGCGGTCGCTCGGACCGCGTCACTTCCGAAGGGCGCTGCTCGCGCTGGTCGCTCTCCTCATTGCCGCCGCCGCATACATCACCCTCGGCCACCGAAACCGGCTCCTCGATCACGGATACGACATGCGTGCGTCGGACGTCCGTGCCGATGCCGAGACCAGGCGTCTTCTCGAGTTGGCGCTGCGGGCGGACGCAGAAGGAAATCGTCCCAAGGCCATGCAGCTTCTCGAGGAGGCGTGGCGGCGCCCGGCCAAGACCGCCTTTCCCGCGGCGTTCGTCTCCAGCTTCCACAATGCTTCGGGAAACGAGGAGCTCGCGCGGGACTGGGCGGCGAAGGCGCTTCAGCGGCTGGAGGGCGCATCTCCTTACGAATCGCTGCTCGTGCGGTATCTCACCGGCCCGACCGGCTATACGACACAGGAGCTCGCGCTCGCGAAATCGGCGCTCGAGATTCGTCCCGCGGCGTGGCGCCTTCGCCTCGGTGCCGCACACATTCACCTCGGGCAACGCGAGCGCGACGCAGCGCGCCGCGAGCTGCAGCAGATCGATCCGTCGAAACCGGACGACCGAAAGCTGATGCTCGTCCTCGCCGACCGCGCCTCCCTCGGTGACATCGACGCCGCGGAGCGCGACCTGCGCGCGAGCCGCCTCGTGCGCCGGCCTCCGATGTATCACTACACCGAGGCGCGGATCGCGTGGAGTCGCGGCAGCGCGTTGCGTGCGCTGCAGCTCTTCGATCGTGCGGCGAGCGAAGCCGCGGCAGAGTCGCTGGCGCCCCTGGAGATCGAGGCGCGTCTGCTCGCCGGCGTGGCGGCCATTCGCCTCGGCCGGTGGGACGACGCCCAGCAGCGGCTCGCGACGTGCGGAGCTCGAGCGAGACAGGCCGCACTCGAGCATCGCGTCTTCGAGTGCGGCGCGTACAGTGCATACGCCGCGCATCGGGATGGCGACCTCGAGGAACGCGACCGGCGACTGCTGGAGGCTGCGGCGGTGAAGCCGCCGCTGCAGCCTTCGATCGCGCTGCGATTGCTGGCGATGAGAATGCGCTCACCGGTGTGGATGACCTGGAGCGTCGCCGAGATGCGGAGCGATCCGGCCCTCAGCGCGACGTCGTCGCTGATCGACGCGCGTGAGGCCGCGAACGCCGGTGATGTCGCGCGCGCCAGGGTCATGTTGCGACGGGCGCGGGCCGAAGGGATTGAGCGCGCGGAGCACCGCGAAGAAGCCGAGCTCCTTGCCACCGAGCTCGGCCTCCCCTCGAGTGTGCTACCGGCGGACCCTCCTTATCCGAACGTGCTGCGCTATCTCTCGATTTTCGATCAGGAACGGATTCCGATCGGTACCGGAGCCGCGAGATAGACCACCTGCGTCGTCTTGCGGCGGAAGATGCGCCGGTACCACGGTTCCGGCATCGGCTTGCCGCCGTGCTCCATCACGAGACGGGCCAGCCTGGTGACATCCTCCTCGTGCATGCGAATGCAGCCGTGCGACTCGGCCTGACCGAGCGAGTCTTCGTCGCCCGTTCCGTGGATGTAGTAGTCAGGCTCCTTGAAGAACATCTTCACGAGCTTCATCGGATTCTCGGGATGCCCGGGCGGCTTGGCGGTCTTGCCGCGGGCCCACTTCGAGTTGGGAGGTCTCCAGGACGGATTCCAGATGACCTTGCGAATCTTGAAGTCGCCCGCGGGTGTCGGATAGCTGTCTTTCCCTACGGCAATGGTGAATGTCTCGATGACCTCGCCGTCGACGAAGGCGTTCAAGCAGCGCTCGGAAAGATCGACTTCCAGGCGAAAGTCGGCGGCGGCTGCCGCGGACCAGAGAAAACACGTAAGTGTAAGAAATAGAAGTCGTTTCACGTCAAAGAGCTACTGCAAGCGAGGTTCCATTTTGCTCCGGTGTGACGAAGCGCACATCAAGGCGTGACCGAGACCTATTGACGAACGGGAATGAAGGACGCATGATGCACGTACTGAGACTCAGTCTCAAAACAAAGAGCAAAGGGAACGAGCCAACGTGATCATCTGCATCTGCCGCGGGAAATCGGATCGGGACGTGATGAAGGCCATCGACAACGGGGCCACCACCGTCCGCGATCTGCAGCGTTGCGGGATCGGCGATCAGTGCGGTTCCTGCCACAACTCGCTTCGCACGATGCTCGCCGCGGCTCCCGCCGAGCAGCCCTGCCCCGCCTGCGTGGGAACGGACGTCGTCACCGCGGTCGCGACGGCGTAGCGCGTAGTACCCCTGCTGCCGCCGTCGACCTTCCCGGGACGATGAGGGCCGCTGGAGTCTGGCCTCCGCACTTCCATAGCCACCGCACTCCCAGAACTGCTAGGCTTTGACCCGATGGAGGCACGCGCGTCATGAAGGGCGATCCGAAAGTCATCGAGATTCTCAACGAAGTCCTCACCGCCGAGCTGACGGCGATCAACCAGTACTTCGTCCACGCCGAGATGTGCGAGAACTGGGGCTACGAGCGTCTGCTCAAGATCATCCGCAAGGAGTCGATCGACGAGATGAAGCACGCCGAGGCGCTCATCGAGCGCATTCTCTTCCTCGAAGGCGTTCCCAACGTGCAGCGCATCTGGAAGATCAACATCGGCGAGAGCGTCCCCGAGATCCTCAAGGCCGACTTCGCCCTCGAGATGGAAGCGCTGCCCCGCCTGAACCAGGGCATCGAGACATGCCGCGAGCTCGGTGACAACAACACCCGTCACCTCCTCGAGGAGATCCTCGAGGACGAGGAGGAGCACGTCGACTGGCTCGAAGCGCAGCTTTCGCTCCTCGAACAGGTCGGCGTGCAGAACTACCTCGCCGAGCAGATGAAGCATCACGAGAGCTGATCCGGTGACGGCACGTACGCCTGCCGATCGCTCCTCGGCGCCGGCGCGATTCTCCCCGTCGACTCCGACTGGACGGTCGCCTGGCTCGATCCCATTCTCTGTATCTACGCGGCGGTGACGCGCCGCACACTCGATGGTCGCACTCCTGACGGCCGGCTTCGCGGCCCCCGGATTACTGTCGAGGAGCGTCGCGCTGCTACACGACGACAAAGCCTGGGTCATGTTCGCCGAGAAGGAGCTCGGACGGATCGCCCCGGAAGCGATCGAGAAGTCCGGGTCCACCTGACCATCTTCGAGAGGAAAGCCATCTATGAACGGAAATCGGCGTAAAACGATCATCCTCGGAGCCGCGGGCCGCGACTTCCACAACTTCAACACCGTGTACCGCAACGATGCCTCGTACGAGGTCGTGGCCTTCACTGCCACGCAGATCCCGGGCATCGAAGGCCGCGTTTATCCTCCGGTGCTTGCCGGACCGCTCTATCCGGACGGCATCCCCATTCATCCCGAGGAAGATCTGCCGCGGCTGATCCGCGACCTGCGCGCGGACCTCTGCGTCTTCTCCTACTCCGACGTGTCTTACGACTACGTCATGCATCTCGCGTCGCTCTGCGCCGCGGCCGGCGCGGACTTCACGCTCCTGGGCGCCGACCGCACGATGCTCGAGTCCGGCGTCCCGGTCATCGCCGTCACCGCCGTGCGCACCGGGGCGGGCAAGAGTCAGACCACCCGATACCTGTCGAAGCTCCTGCGAGCGCGCGAACAGCGCGTCGTCGCGATCCGCCATCCGATGCCGTACGGCGACCTCGCGAAGCAGATCTGCCAGCGATTCGCGACATACGACGATCTCACCACGCAACAGACGACGATCGAAGAGCGGGAGGAGTACGAGCCGCACATCGACAACGGCTTCATCGTCTACGCGGGTGTCGACTACGAACGGATCCTCCGCGCAGCCGAGCGAGAGGCAGACATCATCCTGTGGGACGGCGGCAACAACGATCTGCCGTTCTACAAGCCCACTCTGCACATCTGCGTCGCCGATCCGCACCGGCCGGGACACGAGGCCGCTTATTGGCCCGGGGAGGCCAACTTCCGCCGCGCGGATCTGATCATCATCAACAAGTGCGACACGGCCGAGGAGAAGAACATCCTAGCGATCGAGGCCAGCGCGGCGAAGCTCAACCCACGCGCGAAGGTCGTGCGCGCCGCGTCGCCCGTGACCGTCGACCAGCCCGAGCTCGTGCGTGGCAAGCGCGTGCTCGTCATCGAGGATGGGCCGACTCTGACTCACGGAGGCATGACCTACGGCGCGGGCGTCGTGGCCGCGCGAGCGGAAGGTGCGGCCGAGATCGTGGATCCGCGTCCGTACGCGGTCGAGTCGATCCGGCGGACGTACGACAAGTACCCGAACGCCACCGGTATCCTCCCGGCGATGGGCTACGGCGACGCTCAGATTCACGATCTCGAAGAGACCATCCGCCGCACCCCCTGCGACGTGGTCGTGGTGGGAACGCCGATCGATCTGCGCCGCGTCCTGACGATCGACAAGCCGGCCGTGAGGGTGAGGTATGAACTGCACGAGCTGGGCGGCGATGCGATCGAGGAGGTGGTGGGCTCGGTGAGCGGGGACAGGGTTGGCCGTTAGGACGAGTAGGGCGGATGGGACGAATAGGACGGATGGGACGAATAGGACGAATAGGGGAGCAGAGACCGGAGGCCCCGTCTCAAGCTCCCTATCCGTCCTATTCGTCCTATTCGTCCTATTCGTCCTATCGGTCCTATCCGTCCTATCCCCGCGCTCTCATCCTCCCAGCACCACGTCCAGCTCGTCCACGATCTCGTTGATCGTGTGATAGCGCAGCTCGTGCGGTCTTGCGAGGAGCTCGTCGAGCGCCGGCGTCGCGAACCCTGCCGCTACGAGCTCGCGCGCGATTGGGATCGACGCCTCACGGAGGGACTCAGGCGAATGGGGCAGCTCCTCGGCGGCGCTGCCTTCCATGCGGTACTGTGCGCGCTCCATCGATCTCGCCCGTTCTCGGAGCTTCCCCTGCAATTCACGGATCGACTTCGTCAGCTCGGCGGGAAGTGCCGTCGCCTTGCGCAGCGCGGCGGTATCGTTCTGCAGCAGCGCGATCGCGGAGAAGACCTCGTCGGGCGCGCCGGCGTCGTCGATTGCGGCCACGAGGTCGTTCAGCGCGAACTCGATGTCATTGACGCGCGCCGTATTCACTCCCTCGTTCTTCGCGGCGGTCACCGCGTTCGCGAGCACGTCCGCGCTGATGCGGACCGGCAGGAGCATCGGGTCGTCGCCGAGGATGGAGCGCAGTTGAAACAGCGCCGCCTCCATCATCAGGAGCTCGCTCATTTCCGGACCATGTTCGCCAGGCCGGCGAGAAGATCGACCGGCAGAGGGAAAATGACCGTCGTGTTCTTCTCGACTCCGATCTCGGTGAGCGTCTGCAGATAGCGGAGCTGCATCGAGGTCGGTTCCGTGGCCAGCACATGCGCCGCCTCGGCCAGACGCTGAGACGCCGCGAACTCGCCCTCGGCGTGGATCAGCTTGGCCCGCTTCTCGCGCTCCGCCTCCGCCTGCTTTGCCATGGCGCGCAGCATCGAGTCGGGAAGGTCGACCTGCTTGACCTCCACGTTCGCGACCTTCACGCCCCACGGTTCGGTGTGCTGATCGAGAATCGACTGGATGCGCGTGTTGAGCTGATCGCGATGCGCGAGGAGGTCGTCCAGCTCGACCTCACCGAGGACCGAGCGGAGCGTCGTCTGCGCGAACTGCGAGGTCTGGTAGCGGTAATCGAAGACCTCGACGATCGCTCGGCGCGGTTCGACGACCTTCAGGAAAACGACCGCGTTCACCTTCAGCGTGACGTTGTCCCGCGTGATGATGTCCTGCGGCGGTACTTCGAAGGCCTCCTGCCGCAGCGAGACCCGCACGATCTTGTCGATCGGGGCGAAGACGAGGAAGATGCCTGGACCCTTCGCCTCCGGCAGCAGGCGCCCGAGGCGGAAGATCACTCCGCGTTCGTACTCGGGCAAGATTTTGATCGAGCTCAGAATGTACAGGCCGACGATGGCGACGATGACGAGGGTCGGAACTGAGATCATGCAATACCTCCGGACGCGGAAGCGATTGTATCCCCTGAAAATGCGAGCCCCTGTCATCACCGTCACCGTTGCCGTACTCATCCTCGGCGCCGCCGCGGCCCTTGCCGCGCCGCGGGTCGAGACGTTCCCCGTCCCGCAAGGCCACCTTCCGACAGAGATCGCCCGCCACGCCGAGGTCATGACCTTTGTCTCCTGGAAGGACTGGCCGTCCATCGAGCCGCACCTTGGCCGCGTCACCGCGGAGGGTCGGATGCAACTGCAGGCTCTCGAGAAGGACCACATGCCCGGCCTCATGTCCCTGGCGCCCGATGGCTCTCTCTGGCTGAGCGACGGACGAAAGACCGTGCTCTGGCGCGTGAGCCCGGACGGCAACGTCAAGCGGGTTACGGTCGGCCGCACGTCGCTCGGCATCGCCGTCGACGCGGATGGTTCGATCTGGGTGACACATCCCGAAAAGGGAGACATCACGCGCTACGGTGCCGATGGACAACCGCAGTCGCAGTGGTTCATCGGTCGCAAGCGCGGTCCCGCGGGTGGCGCGCCGTCGATGGCCATCCCCAAGCCGCGCATCGGGGCGATGCCCGTTCCGCCAAAGAAGCGAAGCGATCGCTCGTGGACGAAGGAAGAGCGGAAGAAACGGACGCTGGACGCCCGCCCGACCTGGATCGTCCTCGGCCCCGATCAAGGTCTGTGGTTCACCGAGTCGACCTGGCGGAACATCGGACGGGTCACGGCTGCCGGAAAGACCAGCCGTTTCGACTACCCGGCGGATTGGGGCGAACCGCGCCACATCGTCGCCGCCCCCGACGGCGCACTCTGGTTCACGCTCACCGAGGTCATGGCCCTCGGCCGTATCACGACGGAGGGCGAGATCACGACCATCGATCTTCCGTACGGCGCGGGTACGCTCGCGACCGACTCGAAGAAGCGCATCTGGTTTACCGACGCCAGCGGCGCGCAGATGGGATACGTCGACACCGAAGGGAAGGTCCACCAGGTTCCGCTGCCGAAAGGGGCGCGGCTGATCCGCTCACTGGCCGAAGGTCCGGACGGAGCGATGTGGTTCGCGGATCAGGCGGCGAGGGTGATCGGGCGGGTTACCTTGTAGTTCACACCACGATCTACGGCTTCCGCTTCTTCGGCGAGGGGGCTTCGCCTTCCACCTCGGCGATCGCCTCGGCGATCGTCACCGGCACGTTGTGCCGCAGCGTGTCGACCGTCTTGAACGACACGGCGCCATCGAAGCGCCATTCGTGTTGGGGCCGGTACACGCCCGTGTCGTGGACGCGCGAGCCGACGACGACGCGCAGGGCGTTCCGCCGGTAGTCGAACGCACGGCCGTTGCGCGTGTGCACCGCGACGTCGACGCGGTACGTGCCGGCCACGAGGTCGAGCGATGCGATGGCGAAGCGCACCCGGACGCGGTCCTCGATCCGTTCCGGCGCGAAGCCTTCCACGTCCGTGTTCGTGCCGTACACGCACGTTCCGTCGGCGTGATAGAGGCCGATGCCGAACACGAAGTCGTCCTGCGGTTCGCGCACGTCGACGTCGAGATCGATGATGACCGGCGTGCCGGCGCCGACGGCGACGAGCTCACGGCCTTCATGGTCGGTCAGTGAGACGCGTTTGATGACGATCTCGCCGGAGCCCCAGCGCTCCTCGTCGGCGTCTGACTTCTTCTCTTCCGGCTGCGGCGCCGACGGAGCTTCTTCCACTGGAGCCGCCGGCGCGCCGCCGCCGCTGACCTCCTGCAGGTAAGCATCGACGACGCGCATCGGATCGCCGATCGCTTCGAGCCGCCCGTGGTCGAGCCAGAGTGCGCGGTCACAGAGCGTCCGCACCTGGTCGAGTTGATGCGTGACGAACACCAGGGTCACGCCCCGATACTTCATCTCCTGGATCTTCGCCACGCAACGTGCGGAGAACTCCTCATCGCCAACGGAGAGGACTTCATCGATGATCAGTACGTCCGGGTCGACGTGCACGGCCACGGCGAACCCGAGACGGACGTACATGCCCGAGGAGTACGTCTTCACCGGCTGATCGAGGAACTCGCCGATGCCGGAGAACTCGACGATCTTCCCGAAGCGCTGATCGATGTCGCGCCGCGTGAGGCCGAGCATGATCCCGTTGATGTAGATGTTCTCGCGGCCGGTGATCTCCGGATGAAAGCCGGCCCCGAGCTCGATGAGCGCTGCGATGCGTCCATTGACCGAGATCTTCCCGGACGTCGGCTTGAGGATGCCTGAGATGAGCTTGAGGATCGTCGACTTCCCGGACCCGTTGCGCCCGATGATCCCGAAGGCTTCCCCTCGGTCGACCGCGAAGGACAGGTCGCGCAACGCGAGGACCGACGCCTCAGGCGTCATCTCGAAGTCGCGCTTCAGCAGCGCGCTCTTGAGCGTCGCGAACTGAGACCCGCGTCCCCACAACCGATAGCTCTTGGAGACGTCCTCGAGGGCGATGGCGAACTCGGACACGAGCGCATCATAAAGCGTCGCCCGTCACCAGTTGCCAGTTCAGATCGCCTCGGCCAGGGTGTCCCGGAGGCGTTCGAACACGAAGAATCCCATCATCAGCGACCCGAACGCATACGTCACGATCAGCACCGAGTCCGAGAGATTCGGGAAGCGGCCGAAAAAGAAGATGTCCTGGTAGGCGACCACGAAGGGCGTCATCGGATTCGCGCGGAGGATCGCTCGCAGTGCCCGCGACTGGATGTTGTCGATGAGATAGATGATCGGTGTGACGAAGAAGCCGAGCTGCATCAGGTTCGCGACGATGTCTCGAAGATCGCGGAAGAGCACCGATGCTGACGAGACGGTCATGGCGATGCCCGCGACGAACATCGTCTGCAGCAGCATGATCACGGGCACCAGAAAAATGGTCGCGTTGAACTCGAACTGCCCCATCAGTGTGTATGCGCCGATCGCCGCGAGCAAAATCGGGATCGCCAGCAGGAAGTGCACGAGGTGCGAGAGCACGACCACGAGCGGTAGCGCCTCGGCCGGAAACATCACCTTCTTGATCAGGCCTGCGTTCGACGAGATCGAGGATGTCGACTCCAGGGTCGCGGCGGCGAAGAACGTCCAAGGCAGGATTCCCGAAAAAAGGAACAGCGGGTACGGCTGCACGACCTGCTGCGGAAAGAACTTCGTGAAGACGAGTGTGTAGACCGCGAGTAGAAGCAGCGGATTGGCCAGCGACCAGAAATAGCCGAGGAGTGAGCCGCGGTAACGCGCTTTCAGGTCGCGCGCGGTCAGTGCGGCGATCAGCTGCCGGTGGCGGTAAAGAGTCGCGAGCTCGCTCATGGATGAGTGCTGAGTGCTGGGTGCTGAGTGCGGGGTGCGGAGTCGAGTCCTGGCCGGGCGGGACTCAGCACTCAGCACTCAGCACTCAGCACTTTAATGATCATCGGTCACGATCAGCATGAGGGTGGTCGTACCGACCTGGAACTCGCTCTTGTCGGCCAGCTCGACCGGGTCGGCGACTCTCTCGCCAGCTACCAGCGTGCCGTTCGTCGATCCGAGGTCGGTGAGGGTGAACAGTGCGTCGCGAATCTCCACCGCGGCGTGCAGGCGGGAGGCCTCGCTGTCGTTCAGCGTGAGGTCCGCGTTCGCCCGGCCGATCGTCACGCGAGGCTTCTCGATGCGATACACGCTGCCCGCGTCGGGACCCTCCAGGATCGCCAGGGAGAGACGCTTTCCCGCGGGAAGCTGCATCGCGTCCGTCTTTCCCGTGTCGCGCTCAGGAATCGGCGACTGTTCCGTCGAGTCCGGTGGGCCCGGTTTCGGCTCCGGCCTCGCGGTGTACGTCGAGTCGCCCACCGGCGCGGCCGCGGGCTGGCGCACCTCGAAGGCGGGGTTATGGATCTCGAAGATCTGCTGGCAGCGGGCGCATTTGATCTTTTTCGACGGCTTACGCTCGAAGCGCTCCTCGTCGTATTGGTACTTCGAATGGCACCCCGGACACTCGATGATCACGTTGAAAGACGATACCACGCACGGCCCTCCGTTGGATCTGTACGCGACCTACGTCGGACTGCACTTCCGCTCGATGAGGTTCGGCATCGACTCGGCCCACGGCCGAGGCACCGCCGTGCAGTGGAACTGGCTGCGCGAGCACGGCGCGATCGCGCCGAAAGGCGATGGAACGTTCTCCGTCGACATGGCGAAGATGCACCCGGCGGTGAAATCGCTGGCGACGGAGTTGCTCATGCTCCAGGCCACCGGCGACTACGCGCGGGCCCAACGCTTGCTCACGAAATACGGCGTGTCGACGCCCGAGATCGAGTCGGTCGTGTCGCAGTTGAAAGACATCCCGGTCGACATCACGCCGGTGTTCCCGGCGGCGGGAGAGCGGTGAATTCGGTTGGCGGTTGACGGTTGGCGGTTGGCGGAGGAGATCCGCTGGCCGCCTGCGCACATCCGCCCACGGGGAAAGGAGCGGCGTTTTCGGTAGACGTCTGAGCGAGTGAGAAACGTCTCTCCCGCCAACCGCCAACCGTCAACCGCCAACCAAACGATGGAAGGTCGCGTCCTTCTGAAGTGCGGCGAGTGTGACCTGACCCGCGAGATCGTCGGCGAGATCCCCGACGAGTACACGCGTTGTTTCGATGAAGCGGTCCATCGCGACGGCTGGGTCCCGCGCCCCGGTGCGAACCACGCGTCGCTGATCTGTCGCGACTGCCTGGTCCAGTCCTACAGCGGCCACGAGAGCGTCGACGACGAGGAGAAGGTGCAGGGACGCAAGAACCCGATGGAGCCGTGACGAGTCAGAGGCGCTTCGCGAGTTCTCTGCACAGCTTGTCGAACGACGGCGATCGCGAGCGGCAGAGATGCAGGTCCATTGCCTCGGTCAGGCGGACCTGATCGATTGTCTCCGAATACAGTCCGTGCATCCAACGGCGCACAGCCCCCTTCCGCTGCCCAGAGGCCTCAGGGTCTGGCGACGGTGACGTCACGGTCAGATCGAAGAAAGACGTGAGCGACTCGGCTGCCGCTGCAAACCAAGTCTCGAATTCGGGATTCGCCAGGATGATGGCAACGTCGAGATGCGCGCACTCCGCGTCAACCAATTCAGTGAGCCGCGGCGCAAGGACGCACGGCTGGTCCTCGTCGGCGTCAAAAAGCACCAAAACGAGCGAGCGATCGCCATTTGCCAACTGGCGGAGTTGGATATCCGCGAGCTGGACTGCCTTGATCAAGCCATCGCGCGTGATGAGCTTCGACCGCGGTTCCCGGATTGGGCGAAGCACGTTTACGTAGTCGCCGCCCACAAGCTCCCAGACCCGTCTCACGATGGTCCGAACTGCTGACTTCTGTTCGCCGTGACCCTCTACGATCGGGATGACGTTCAACCGGCTCATCGAGACGACGCTGGTTGGAGTTGATCCATGCGAAGAAGCTCGCCGGGTGTGTACAGATGTCTCCGAATCGCTTCGCGACTCGCGGCGTCCACGCCGGCCACGACGGTCGCTCCATCGCGAGACTCGGTCACGAGCAGGGCATCCGAATCCATATCGACGTGATCGAGGACGTCCGGACTGTGACTGGTGATGATGATCTGAGTGCCCTCACTCGACTCGTGCAGGGCATCCATGATCGCAGCGACCGCACCAGGGTGTAGCGCTGTTTCAGGTTCCTCAATCGCGACGATGGTTGCATTCCGCGAGCCGTTGCCCTGCCGGGACGCGACAAGTGCTCCGAGGGCTCGGAGCGTTCCGTCAGACATGCTCGAAGCCTGAAACGAAGATTCTCGTCCGCCGGTAGCCTGGTAAAAGCGCAGGGTTTCCTTCGGCCCAAGCCGGATGCGGCGGATTTTCTTCAACTCCGGAACCATCGCCTCGAGATATCGCGTCAGTCGGTCTCGTACAGCTGGGTTGATTTTCTCGAGGCGCCCCCAAACGCTCGGCAGGTTCGATCCGTCGCCGCGCAGGACGGATCCTTCGTCCGGATCCTGAACGTCACGCATCGCATCAGGATCGAGTCGGTAAAACCGCATGGACGCGAGCGCTTCGAATGCCTCGCGAAAGACTGGGTGCCCAGAGAGCGCGACAAGTGCCAAGCGATCGTGAAAAGTCACCGGCGGTGCAGCCAACTCTTCGCCAGCCACTTCTACTTTCAAGCGCTGCCCCGCGTGATGATAGCGGGCGACTGTGTGGTTCGTCTTCGTGGCGAGGGAAAGCTTTTCGCTGAATACGAGCCCGCGGTCGAGTTCGAGAGTGAAATCGCCGACGGCGCCATTTTCCAATCGGAACGTGATCGCGACGCGGAGATGCGTGCCGCCTCGGCGATGAATGACGGCCTTGATCCCGCCTCGTTTGCGGATTGCGAATTCGAGACTGTCTCGGAGCGCGTCCGCAACGAAATGTAGACTGTCGACAAGATTGCTCTTTCCCGAGCCGTTTCGTCCGACCACGACCGTCAGAGGCCGCAGCTCCACATCGCATTCAGCGATGCTCTTGTAGTTCTTGAGCGCAAGCCGCTTGATGAAAGTGGGCACTTCTTCAATTGTAAGGTGTCAGACGGGCTGGCGACCGACCATGGAAGCAGTTCACCGGCAAAACAAAAAGGCAGAGGCGCTTCTGCCCTCTGCCCCTCTGCGATCTGCGCCTGAACCGATCACGCCAGCTGCCGAATCGCCTCTTCCACCTGTTCCACGGTCGGGGCGACCGGCTGCACGAGCTGGCCTTCGAGCCACTCGTATTCGCCCTTCATCAGCTTCTGCACGACCTTGTAGGCGAGCTCGTCGTGATTGTCGAAGAGCGTCCGGAAATTCTGGTCGATTCTCGTGCGCGCCTCGCGGCAGAAGAGGTCCGTCAGCTCCAGCGCGTTCTTGTTGCCCTTCTTGGCGAGCATCGCGGCGTAGCTGATCGTCGCCGACATGGCGAAGAGATCCGTGCCGATGTCGACGATGCGGAAGAGCACCATCTGCTTCCGCTCCAGCTTCGCCTGGAAGCGCATCATGGCGTGGAAGATCGAGCGCGCCACGTGGCGCGACTGGCGCTCGATGTAGCCCATGTGCGTGGCCAGGCGTCCGAAGTCTCCATGCTTCGGAAAGCGGCTCCAGCCCATGTACTTCGTCGGATACCAGGTCGCATAGAACGCCCCGGCCTTCGCCGCCGCCGAGACCTTTTCGCCCGTCGGCGTCTCAGGCTGGAGGATCTTGTAGCCCCGCTTCATGTGAGGATCGACCGCCTCGCGGGCGATGAACAGATGCTGGATCTCGCTCGTCCCTTCGAAGATGCGGTTGATGCGCATGTCGCGCATGATCCGCTCGACCGGATAGCCCTTCTCGCCGCGCGCCTCGAGTGACGGTCCGGTCTCGAATCCCCGTCCGCCTCGGATCTGCACGAGCTCGTCGACGCACTTCCAGGCGATCTCGGTGTTGAACAGCTTGGCCATCGCCGCCTCGAGACGGAGATCGACGTCGCCGCGATCCGCGAGGCCGGAGGTCAGCCACACGATCGCTTCCATTGCCAGAGTGTGCGAAGCCATCCATCCGAGCTTCGCCGCCACCGCTTCATGTTTGCCGATCGGCAGGCCCCACTGCACGCGCTCGTTGACCCAGTCCCGTCCGATCTCGAGCATGCGCCGGCCGGCGGCCGCGCAGCCCGCCGGAATCGTGAGACGTCCCGTGTTGAGCGTGATCAGCGCGAGCTTCAGGCCGAGGCCCTCGCCCCAGAGGAGATTCTCCTTCGGGACGAAGACGTCCTTGAAGCGAATGAGCACGTTGCCGATGCCGCGCAGACCCATGAACTGGCAGCGATGGGCGATGTCGACGCCCGGCGTGTCCATCTCCAGGATGAAGGCCGAGATCTGCTTCTTCTCTTTGCCGCCCACGACCTTCGGCGGCGTCTGCGCCATGACCACGATGACCTCGGCCTTGAGGCCGTTCGTGCACCAGAGCTTCTCGCCGTTGAGGATCCAGCCCTTGCCGTCCGGAGTCGGCGTGGCCGTGGTCTGCATCTTCGCCGGATCGGAGCCGACGCCCGGCTCGGTGAGCGCGAACGCGGAGATCGCACCCGCGGCGAGGCGCGGCAGATACTTCTTCTTCTGTTCCTCGGTGCCGAACAGCTTGAGCGGCTGCGGCACGCCGATGGACTGGTGCGCCGAGAGCCAGGCCACGCTCGAGGCGCACCACGTCGCGACGAGGCCGATCGCGCGGTTGTAGTTCGTCGCGCTGAAGCCCAGCCCGCCGTACTCCTTCGGGATCTTCATCCCCCACGCGCCCATCTCCGAGAAGCCTTTGAAGAGCTCGTAGTCATACTCGCCCTTCGCGTCGATTTCGTCCGGGTCGACGTTCTCCGCCAGGAAGCGCTCGAGCTTGCTCAGGAACTCATCGGCTTCGGCCTTGTCGGGCGCCGGCTGTTCGGGGAACGGGTGAATGAGGTCGAAGTTGACCTTGCCTAGGAAGAGATCGCCGACGAACGACGGCTTTTCCCATTCGGTCTCGCGCGAGGCCTCGGCGACCTCCATTGCTTCGACAGCGCCCTGCGTCTTGACTTCCGCCATGATGTGCTCCTTGCAGCTCCGGCTTACAGGATTTGAGCCAGTATGAATGAGTGGCCATTCAGTGGTCAACCGCGCGAAAATCGCAACGGGTGGGACGCCATGCCTAGCCCGGACTTCAGGGCCGTGACGGCCTTCTCTTCGGCGCGCCGTCGGACCGCGGCACGGGGACCGCGGGGTTGCGTGGCGCTCTGCCAGAGCACTTCGAGCGACGCGTCCCCGCAGTCGTGGCGGTACTCGTGAGGCGCGCGGCGTCGGGCGGCGTCACCTGGTGTTCATCGTGACGAGATCCGTCATGAACCGCTTCGCCTCGTCGCTGGCCACCAGCCCGTATGCTTGCCGATCCGCGAACAGTCCGGCGAAGGCACCGCGCCGTCGACGTGCTCACCCTGTCTCCATTTCAGCGTCTCCTCGAGCAAATCGATTTAGACTGATGCAGGCCGCATGAAAATCACCCGCACCGGCATCACACCCGTAGTGGCACGGTCTCGTAGTGCTGCCGCGCCTCATCGAATCGCCACTGCCGCTTCCGGAGATCGCCCATCGGCGTCGCAAGCATTCCATCGAGCAGGTTGCCGAACATCGCACCCATCGTCGTGGCCTGCGTGAGCTGCTCATCCGCTTTCTCCAGCTCACCGAGCGCCAACAGAGTCTGCCCGTAGGCAATCCGGCTCATGAACTCGGCAAGCGAAATCCTCAGCGTTCTCGTCAGCTCCGGAGCAGCGGCCATCAACTCGCCGATGCCGGCGAGTGAATCGCCGGCGCGCGCGGCTACGGACACGAGCAGGGCGACGCAAGAACCGCAATCACAAGGAACCCTCCTCTCGCCTACCTCATGGCAGCGCGTGATGTCCCGACCATCGACCCTGGGGATCTCCGGTGAGAAAGAACGCCGCCCAGAACCGAGGCTCCGTCATGTTCGAATCCCGCAACACGTCCACCTGCGCAGCGCGCAGCGCGTCCGCGGCCGTTGCACCGGCGAGAAGGTGGTCGTAGAACTTGTCGATCAACGGGGGCGTCGCCGCATCGCTGATGTCCCAGAGCGTCGCGATTACGCCGGGACTGCCTGCGTACAGGATCGCGCGCGTCAGGCCGATGATCTCGTCTCCTCCGCTGCGCTTGCCGAAACCGGACCGGCAGGCGGAGAGAACGACGAGGTTCACGCCTGACAGATCGAGCTCGGACTGGATCTCGTCCACATTCAGCTGCCCGTTCTCGCAGTCTCCTTTCGCCAGGTGGATGGCGCTGAAGAGCGGACTCGCGGCATCGTACGTAGCATGGGCGGCGATGTGCAAAAGGTCGATCTTGCCGTCGAGGTTGTGGAGCAGGCTTTCCTGTGCCTCCGGCCCAACCTTCGCTGTCGTATGGAGTTTCTTCGCAACCGCCCGCGCTTCTCTGCCGGCACCGGAAAGGCGGGGTTGGGATGTCGTCGCCGGATCACCCAGCACGAGCGCGCCGCTGACGACCGGCGATTCCTTCTCCCGTAGGAACCGGATCGTGCTCGCGCTCGGGACGTAGGCGATCGGGTAATCCTCGACGAGGTACTTGCGCCGTTCTTCGTCGTAGAGGGCGGCGAACGGAACGTAGTGCAGCTCGCCGTAGGGAACGATCATCAGCCGTTCCTTCCGGATCTTGCTTTGCAGCGGCGCAATCAGTGCGGAGTAACCCACCGACGACCCCGCGCTGCATCGTTTGCGGTCGGGCAGCTGCACGCCTCTGGGGTCTGCGAGCGCGAACGCCCAGCAGCTGATGCGTTGCATATCTGATTCACTCACGACGAGGCGGACGTGCTCCAGCGTTTCCTTGTCCAGGATCCAGGCGTGGACGCCGAACGGCGTGACGAAGTAGCTGAGAAGCGTCGTGTTCTCCGGCAGTGCCTTGCGCACTGCGTCGAGCTGTTGCGCTGGGACGCGCGTCAGCGACGCATACTCGCCGTCAACGACCTGGACGCGCGATCGGAGCGCCTCATACTGCTCGTGCAGATCGTTCAGGGTGGTGCCAGGCTGAGGTTCTCTCTCCCAGTTGTCAATCTGTTCTCGCAATTGTTCGGCTTGCTTGACAACGGCAAATCCGCTGCCCGTGGGCGGTTTGAGCCGGCGGTTTCCGAGAAGCCGCAGGAACGCGCGGGCGCGCGCCCGCTCAGCTGCCTCGAAGCCTTGCGCGATCTTTCCGGCGGAGGTCAGGGACTCGATGAGGGCGTTGTAGTACACCTCCTGATCCCCGACGTACTTCATCACCATCTCCTCGGACCGGAGATCATCGATCCCCGCTTCCTGAATCGCAGTTCCCTCCGCGAGCCAGCGGCTGGCCTCCTCCGCGTTACGTTGCAGGAAGTAACTGAGGCCGATCATCAGGAGAAAGCTCGCGCGGTCGCTATCGCCCGGATTTTTCTCGAGACCATCCCTCCAGATTTCGCGTGCTCCCTCGACGTTTCGATTCTGGAACTGCTGCGCGCCTCTGGCCAGGTACAAGGTCGATCCCAGAGTCGCGTCGTTGGATGGGATTTGGGAACGCTGAAGATCATTCGTCTCGTACACCGTTGCCGCGTAGTCGAGTATCCGCCGGACATCCTTGGCGGATTCGCCCGCTTCCGCAGGGACATGCCGGATGTACCGCTCGACGCTGACTCTGAACTCCTCGGCAGTGGCCTTACGCCGATGGAACCGCAGCAACGTCCGGATGAACTCGAGCATGTCTACGCCGAGCTCGGACCTGTCGGCGATGCGCTCGCGCGCACGACTCAACACGTTCTCGGCAACGGCATGATTTCTCGTCTGGACGTACACGAGACACAGATCGCCCCAGGTGTAGGTCTCAGCGATCGAAAGGTCCTTCGATGACCTGTAGAGCTCCAGCGAACGTTCGAGATGAGACGCGGCCGAACCGTATCTGCGATTCGTCATTTGCAGATTCCCGAGACGCGCCTCGAGTCCCGCTTGACGGGCGACGTTGTTCACCTCCTCTGCAACTTTCAATGCATCCTTCAGCGCGGCGTAGGTATCGGGCAAGTGTTGGCCTCGCGACGACCGGGCGATCTCCAGCGCCTTGTCGTTCCAGCGTTTCGCTTCTTCGCGGTGACCCGCGATGATCTCGAGGCGAGCGAGGCAGTCGTAGATCCTCGCCTCGATCATTTGCAGATCGCCGAGGATGATCAGCGGTGCCCGTGAGAATCCATCCAGCGCCTTTCGATAATGCGCACGCGCTTCGTCGTAGCGGCGCTGCCGAAAGCGGAGGTCCCCGAAATGGCCATGAATGGAGTAGTCGTAATTGCCGCCGAGGTTCTTGGCGGCTGTGACTGCCTTGTTCAGTTCCTCCTCGGCTTTGTAGAGCTGTCCGGACTCGGTCAATAGACTGCCGTACAGGTCGTGCGTGAAGGGCTGGAGGTATTGCTGAAGGAGCACAGGTTTGAAGGCTTCCGCGTTGGACTCGATCAAGCGGATCGAGCTCCGCGGCATCCCTAAGTCGGAGGCGAATGCGACGACGGTCTTCACATTGAAAGGCGCTATCGAGCGATTGGCGTCGTGAATGACGGTGAACGCTTTCTGGACATGGCCGATCGCTTCGTTAGACCGTCCTAGTGCCTTTTCGATCCATGACAGGTTCACGAGAGCAAGCCAGTGCCCGAAGGCGTCGTTCCGGACGCTCATGATCCTTGCTGCATCGGTGAGGTTGCTCCTCACGGTGTCGGCATTGCTGAGGTCCATCTCGGCGAGAGCTCGGCGTAGGAGGAGGTAGCCCTCGCGGTCGAGGTCCTTCCTCTCCTGCGCCACGAGAGACATGCCCAGGAGATGGAGCAGCAGTGCGGCGGCGACTGCGTTGCGTCGGCTCATGACGTCAACGGTCTGCTGGCTACTTCTTGCCGAGCGCCCGCGCCTTCTCCGACCAGCGTTTCGCTTCCTCGGGACGACCCGCGACCGTCTCGAGGCGCACCAGGCGATCATAGATACCCGCCTGGATCTGCTGAACGCCACCCATGGGAATCATCGATGCCGCTCTCGACGAGGCGTTCAATGCCTTCACGTAGTGAGCTCGCGCTTCGTCGTAGCGTTGCTGCCGGAAGCGGAGATCGCCGAAATGCGATTCGATGGAGAAGTCGTACATTCCCTGGGCGTAGATCGCGCCGGCCTGCGCCGCCTTCAGCTCCGCCTCCGCCTTTTCGAGCTGTCCGAGCTGCGTCAGCACACTCCCGTACAGGTCGTGCGTCATCGGCTCCAACGTGTACTGAATCATTAGCGATTTGACCGGGCCCGCATTCGGGCTCTCGAGCACCTGGACCATCTCCGGCGGAAGTGCGGAGACCGAGCCGAAGGCCGTCAACGTCTTGAGCGAGAACGGTGCGGTAGAAGTCTTCGCCTCGTTCAACGTGGCCAGGGCTCGCTTGATTTGGGAAAGCGCGTCCGCCGGCCTCCCCGCTGCCACTTCGATCTGAGAGAGAATGAGGAGCGCCATCCATGAGCCCACGAGATCGTTCTGCGCGCGCATCTTCTCGTCCGCTTCTGCGAGATTGCTTCGCGCACCACTGACATTGCCGAGTCCGGCCTCGGCGAACCCCAGCTGCAGGAGCGTGAGGGCTTCACCATGACCGTCCTTTTTCGCCCGATACTGCTGCAGCGCTTTCGTGAGCTCCTGTCGCGCCTGCGGGGTCGGTTGGATGAGCTTCTGCTGCGGGGTTTGTGCGTCGAGCGACATCCCGAAGAGAGACAGCAGCACTGCAACGGCGATCCGGCGATTGTTCATGGCACCTCCCTGGGTGGCGATTCACCACCTCGAGCACAGAGACACGGGTTCTGCTGGATTGTTGTCATGCGGTCCCGAGCGGGCACCTTCAGCGTCTTCTGAGCGGCCTAACTTGGAAACGCCGCGACCGCGCTTGAAGTGGCACGCAGCCATTCGGCGAGCGCCTCCGCCGGCTCGGCTTCGTGCGCGCCCAGCGCTGGCCTGTGAGCGCGACGGCGGCTTCGGCTCGTCGTCATGAACGACGCGGAGCACCGACGCCTCTGCTGTCGTGTCACGCCCTAAACGTAGGTGCTTTGCGGCGGCGGCGGACCGCCTGCTTCGCCGCCGCTCCTCTCCGATGTCACCACATCGCATCGTCGCGGCGACTCTCATCCGGCCCACCGACGCTCGCAAATCGCCCGCGTTTTGAGGTGTGACACGACACCAGTCTAGTGTGGAGCGTTAGGGCGCGCTGCGCTTGGCCCGATTGAATGGGCGCAAGTTCGCATGAATCGCTGTCAACTGACGTCATTGGTCAAGCAGCGATTGGGTCGTCACACGCCGAACACCACGCTAGCGCAACGTGTGCCGGCAGAGCGGACAGTGAATGTGCCGGCTCGTGCACGAGTGGCACACGAAATGCCCCTTCTCGCAGGACTTTCCACCGCTGGTGTCTTTTGATTTGCCACAATTGTCACAAGTTCGGCTAGCCATCGGATTTCTCTCCTATCTATTCATTCCCGCGATTGCGCACAAGCGTCGTCGTGACGATCGCATGCGCCAGTTCGTCGGAAACCCCAAGCTTCTCCGCGAGGTCGACGATCGTGTGTTCCTCGTCCGTGGTGACGATACCGTCGGCGAGCACCATATCGCAGGCATACGCGAACGCCGTCTCCCGCAAAGTCGGCGGAAGTGCCGCCGCGGCCAACGCGACAGCCTGCTCGCCGAGTTGGTGCGTGGTGTTGTCGGCAAAGCGCAGGACCGCGTCGTCCTGCTCCTTCGAGTTGGTAGTGAAGAGAGGATTCAAAAGACAAAGGGAGCGGATCCTCCGAATCTCATCGTCGGAAACATGACCATCGGCTTTGACCGCCGCGACGACGATCGTCATGAGAGCTTGCTGCGAACTGAACGTGACTGTGCCGGAGCCACGAAGCCTGTCGAATAGACCCATCGCATTCTCCTCTCTCAAACCCTCTGCAAGTGACTCCCGCACTTGTGACAGCGTCCCCCATTCGAGCAATACCAGGAGAGATGCCACCGGCATGAAGGACACCAGTACGCCGCCTCGGTGATCTTCTTCCCGCAACGAACACAGATCAGCATGAAGCCGCCTCCTGGCTGGAAAGACACGGCCGTGCCGATTTAGTTGCAACAGTTCGTTCTCATCGAAGCATCCGTCCTTACTTACTCTGCCACCGTGACTTCCACGACCCACTTCTCCGTCGTGTCCGGCAGGGGCCAGCCCGAGATCTGCAGGCGGTGTGTTTTAATGACGCCGAACACACGCAGATGAGCGAGGAGTACCGAAGTGACCCGGGACCCATTGTTCCGACGCTGTTCGTCGGCCTGGGCGGAGCCGGCTCACGCATCGTCGATCGCATTGGGGGCCGGGCTGCTCAGCTTCCTAACTGGGAAAGCCAGCTACGACCACTGACGAGTTTCGTCTCCATCGATACGAACGATCTCGATCAGCACCGGCTGCGGAAAATCCCGCAAGGGAATCGCCTGAACCTCTCCGTCTTCGACAAAGCGAAGGCGATCGAGCACTTCCGGCGTGGGAAAGATCCGCAGGCGCTGCAATGGCTCGATCCCGGATACGAGCCTCGATCCGGGAAGACACCCGGCGCGGGACAGATCCGCGTCGAGTCACGACTCGGCTTCTTCTTCCAGTCGCTCGAGATCAAGCAGCGGCTCAAGGAGCTCATCGCCGAGAGCTTGCGGCCCGGGATCACCTGGCGCGCCGCTGAGAAATACAACGTCTATCTATTCTGCACCCTGGCCGGCGAAACAGGCTCCGGCAGTTTCCTGTCGATTGCTTATCTCATTAAATGATGTTCTGGAGGAACTGAACTGCCAGCCGAGGGTGATCGGCAACTTCCTACTGTCTACGCTAATGCTGGGCAAGGTCGGACCCGAGCTCCATCCGCACTTCCACGCCAACACCTACGCTGCGCTCAAGGAGCTGGAGCACCTCACGAAACTGGACTATCCCTCGGTCTCGCGGGAACGAAGAACTTCGGCGCGTTCGGCGCCGCGGCGATGGTGCTGCCCGGCCACGAGCTGCTCGAATACGTTTCGACCCGCTTCGCCGCGCAGGCCATTCGCAGCCAGATCACGTTCAGCGTCGATCCGACCAATCCCGCCGACGACCGCGCACTCGCCCTTGCCAAGCTCGCCATCAATTACTCCGACCCGAAGTTCCTCAACATGGCCGACGACCGGCGCGAGCGCGCCATCAACCAATCGTTCGTCGCCTCGGTCCAGGAGATGGCGCGGCAGGACGCCACGCAGGACATGCTCGACGGCTACTGGTACCGCCTCGTCGAGTCGATCGATGAGGGAGAACAGACCGGCCTCAACGACAAAGGCGAGCCGGTTCACGCCGAGTCGCAGTCCCGCCTCATCGAGCGGAAGCGCGAAGAAGCGCGCCGCGACCTGCTCAACCGCGTCTCCATCAAGGAGCGCGCGTTCGTCTTCCACCGCGAAGGCGTCAACCAGTACATCGAGCTCGTGAACCGCCTCCTCGAAGACATTCGCGGCGCGCGGCTCATCGTCGACGAGAACGTCCGCGGTCTCGAAGCCGCGGCGGCGGAAGGCGAGGTCATCGGCGACCTGAAGCTCGATCCGATTGCGGAGCGCTATCTCGTCATTCGTCTCCTCGAGCGGTGCGAGCGCACGCTGATCCCGGACGCGCAACAACAGCTCGAGAAGGCGAAGATCCGAGACGTCAGCAATCCAAAGGTGCGCGAGCGCGTGGAGCGCGAGATCTTCGAGGCCCTCAAAGCCGCGGCGGAGAGGCGCGGCCTGTTCCGCGGAGATCAGGACTTCCTGGCGGCGCGCGACGAGGCCCAGGCCGTGGTCCGTGAGATCGCGAGTGCGGCGCGCGCGATGTTCGACGCCGAGATCCGACTGCGCCAACTGCGCGCACTGCTGGAATTCCTGCAGCGCCGCTCGCGCCAGTACGCGCGTCTCGCCACACGCATGGACTCGCTGGTGCAGGACCTCGAGCGCGAAGCCGAGCGCCTGCGGCGCGGCGAGACGGCGCTCGTTCCGCCGCTCGCGCTGCGCGTCGAAGTCTTCGAGACGCTCGACGAGCCGCGCCAGCGCATCTGGGATCGCGTCTACAAAGCGCTGTTCCTCGACGGCGGAAGATACATCTCGACGTTCGACCGCCAGCTGCTCGCGTCGGCCATCACTCAGGAGCTCAAGCCGGTCGTTGGCGCCGACGGCACGGTCGCGGAGAAGTCCATCGATCAAACAGTCTCGGATCTGCAGCGCGCCCTCCGCGAGCTCGGCCGCGCGCGCATGCGTCCGACGATCTTCGGCCAGGTCGGCCAGCCTGGTCTCGATCTCGAACGCGGACTGGAGCTCGAGGCCACACTCTTCCTCGAGACGGGCAGGCAGCCCGGCCAGCCCGTGACCGAAGAGGAGATCAACGACTACCGGGAGAAGAAGTTCCGCGCGCTCTCGCAGATGTGTGGCGTGCTTGCGCGCGTCAGCTCCGCCGACACGAAGGTGCTCGACGACGGCGCAAAGACGAATCAAACGCGGCAACTGATCGTGGGCGTCGGTGAAGCAGGCCGTGCCCAAGCCTCCGAGAGGTTCGTCGCGCGGCTGAAAGACGTGTTGTCCGCCGACGGGCGGCAGATCGAGGTTTCCGCGTGGCACGACCCGCGACTGATCATCGTGCACGACGTCGATCTCCCGGTCCCTCTCTACGATTTCGAACCGATCACGGGAGAGATCGAGGATGCCTACCTGCAGTTGGCTGCTGACGAGCGGCTGACCTACAACCTCCACACCGACTTCAACTGGGAGAAATCGCTTCCCAATTTGAATCCCCGCCGCTCGGAGATCACGGTCGGTTGGGCGCTGCAGGTGCTCGCCGTTGGGCTCCTTACCCGCGTGATCGTCCGTGAATCTCTCTTCTGGACTTGGCGGGGGCCGGGCAGAGACGTGGAGATACTGGGGACGAGCTTGGCCAGCGTGCTCTATCGGCTCGGCGAGATTCACCGGGTCGAACCCCTTTCTCAACGACTGGAGAAGGACCTGCACGCGGCACATCAGGCGATGGATTCCGACCTAGAGGCGGCCCGTCGGACGGCACTAGTGGCACTCGACCGCGTGCGGGTGGAGATAGACCTTCGGCAGCTGAGCGGTGAGATGAACCATGAGGACGTTCTCGACCTGCCGATCCTTCGCACGCTGAAAGTCGAGATGGCGAAGCAGACATTCACTATCGAGCGGAAATGAGGCCTAGGACGTTCCACTTTAGATACTCCACGAACGAGCTGCGGTGTTGACTTCGGTATTCTCGACTTCCACCGCATCTGACATTTGTCATGAAGTGCACTGGCCTTCAGGCGGATCGGGCCAAGCGTTAACCATTGGATGATAAGATGCGATCGATGCTCAACGCGTTGTACTACCCGTTTTCGCGCTGCATCGATAGCTGTGCGCTCAAACAACTGCTTCTGGTGTTCGACAGCGTTACCTTTCTTGATCCAGTCCCGGACGAAGCGTGGCGTGCGAAACTGTTTAGAGATCTGGAGGTTGCCGAGGACCCCCGATTTCGCACCTACCGCCATCTCGAGGGGCCGCTTGCGGAACTTCGTGACGAGGGCGTGATCTCGGTGCGGAATCCGGTTGAGCTCGGAGCATTCAGTTTATCGGAAACCATTGCCAGCGCGATTAGCGACCTTGACGACGAAATCTGGTGCGCCATCGCTGCGAATCCGAAACGCTATGGATTGCCATACCGAACGCTTGACGCGCAGGGACGTCCGACATGGCAGATCTTCGAGTCGAAGTTTCCACCAGCACTCCGCCAGTTGCTCAACGAAGAGACACGTCTTCAGCGGCACATCGTGGCAAGGGGCGATAGGGTCGCTTCATGGACCGTGTCGTATGAGGCCGGTTCGGCGGCAGCACTCAACCTGCATCTGGCTGCCGCACATGAGTTATCGCTCGCACCAGTGACTGACAGCGAGTTGCACCATCGGCTTCTGCTCCGAAAACTCACGCGAAGTGTGACATCGAACGATGAATGGCAGCGGCCTTCGTCTGACTCGGTCGACGCAATGGTGAACCGAACGGCGTTGCAACTGATTGACGACTTGCTTCCACAAGACGCACTTTCGAAGATAGGGTTCGAATCGATACTGCGGTTCCGCGAGAATACTAGATCGGCGCGAATCGCCATGATTCAGCAGCTGAAGCGAAAGCTTGCTCCGGTAGCGTCCATGGCCACTCTGGGTGACATCATTGCAGCACAGGCTTCTCTAGTCGATTCACTGAACGACGAATTACGATCCTATCGCGCCGCGCTCGCCACTACACGAGAGAAGGTCTGGCCACACTTGGTCAAGGTAACCGGTATTGCGATGACGACGAATACCGGGGCGGCCATAGCGTTGCAGTTCTTGGCTGGTGGCCTGTACGCCGTTTTGGCGGGATCGATCGCGGTACCGGCACTGGCGTTGCTGAAGTCGACATTGGAAGTAAGGGCAGAGGCGAGAGCCATCGAGCATTCTGCGGCCCCCGCGGTCGCTTATCTCTCCAAAGTCGCAAGACTCGCCTGATCAGAGTTCTGTTGTGCCGTGAGGACCGGAACTTCAAGAGAACCGAAGTGTCCGCTGCCGGCCCATCGGCTGACGTCAGGCTTCCGCGGAGCCATCGTGTGTGGGTCGGCGATGGCCACGAGGTCCGACACGTCTTCGGCGGTATTGCCGAGGTGAGTCTCGCCAACCTGACCCGCTCCTCCTCTCCCAAAGTCGTCCTCTCACCCTGCCTCGCCCTTTGGTGTCTTTACCGGCGGAGGGTGCAGAGGACGCGCATGAACTCTTACAACGGAGCACACTCGGAGTCTCCAGCCGTGTTGCCGGAGCCTCTCGCGGGCATCGGCATGTGGAACATCGGGGCGCTGGCTCTGCCCGCGGTCATGCTGTCGATCTGCTCGGCGGCAGTTTTCGGGGTGGTGCTCCTCTTCTCCATCCTAGGAGAGCGGCAGGAGCTGTTCGTGTTGCCGTTTCCGGGGACGTTGGTGACGGCCGCCATTGCCGCGGTGATCGCGTGGCTGATCGCGCTCCAGTGCCGGCGCCGCCCCGGCCGAATGGTGCCGCGGATCTGGGCCCTCGTCCTCGCCTGCGTGAATTCCGCGATCGCGCTGCTGAGCCTCGTCTTTCCTGACCGCTCCTGGGTGCTCGCTCTGGCGGTAGCGGGACTCGCCGCCGCGGCGACACTCGTCCCCCGTCTCGCCCGACTCCGTCCGGACAGCGCGATGGTGCAGTGGATCGCGCCATTCAGCGTGCTGCTCATCCTGGTGATCATCCTCCCTGCGTCTTGTGCTGCGAGGCAGGCGATCACCGGCAAGACCGAGGAACGGGTGGAGCAGCGCATCCAGCAATTTCGCGTGTGGCGGCAGCAGGTCCGTGAAGTGACGGCGTTCGATTGGCGTCACATGGAGGAGAGTCCCTCCGCGGCGTCGAGCGTGGTCGCGACGTTGAAGAGGCTCAGCTTCAAGGATCACGTCGACGATGAGGATCTCTGGCGCGCCGCCGCCGCCCTAGGCCGCGACGAAGAGCTCGCAACCGCGATGCGCGACCTGACCGGCGAGGTCGTGTCGGGACTCGAGCCGGAACGCGCTCCTCGGATCTCCGACGTTCGCGAGGCGGCGGTCCGCTGGGATGCGCAGGACGGACGATGGCGAAGCTATGCGAAGTTCGCCACGCTCAGCGAAGTGACCGGCATGTATTACCAGGAGCTCGGCCGCTTGTACGACGAGCTCGAATCCCACGACGCGACAGGCGCGAACGCGAAGCTCGTCGACTACCGCGAGGATTATGCGGCGCAGCGCGCCGTCCTTCGGACGTCGTTGAGCGCAGTCGCCAGCACCTGGGCTGACAACTGGGCCGTCTATCGCGTCCCTCATCATGAAGCGCTGCTCGGTCGAACGCAGGCTCCGCTGCACGAAGTGTTGCGGTCGCCGTTCATTCAGACCGAGCGGGAATCACTGGCGCCCGGTCAAATCTTCGAATTGACGTCACTCCCACTTCACCGTCTGAGAGAGCTGGTGCAGGGCTCCCCGGGATGCGAGGGCGGGGAGGCGTCGCTTCGTCGCGCGCCCGGATGTCAGTGCCAGAACTACGACGAAGAAGGACGGGAGTACTTCCGGCTCGACTGCTACTCGTACATGCCTCGTGCGAAAGGTACGGGTGCGGATCTCAGGATCGAGATGCGGCTGGTCTACCGGGCCCGATCGCGGCGGATCCAGGAAACCTCCCTCCCGGCCGAAATCTACTTTCACTTTCTCATCCCCGAGGGAGCGAACCTGGATGCGTTTCCGGGAGAGGTAATGACGGATCTCGCGGCCGCCATTCGTCAGTTCGTGACCAAGGGAAGAGTCCGCAGCACGGACCGCGGCGGGTCTGTTGCGGGAGGTTTCGTCATTGAGCAGAACAGTGGCGCCGTCCGGGTGCTGCGGCCGCGGATCGTGGCGTTGAACGGCCTGGAGCCGGAGCCGAAAGCGTTGCTCGTCCGCGTGGTCCGCATTGCAGGAGGCTGAGATGGATGAAGATCCGAACCAATCCCCGATTCAGTGGGAGGACGAAGGTTTCCCGACCGTCGCCACTCCAGCGCCGACGGTCGTCCTTGACGACGGCGACTCTGCGCCCCGTCCGTGGCCTGTCGCGCCGCCGTCGCCGCCTCCGCCCGACCTCCCGGCGTCCATCCTCGAGCTGTCCAACGTCGAGCTGTCCAACGTCGATCCGTCCAACCTCGAGCCGTCGAACGTCGAGACGTCCAACATCCAGCCGTTCGACCGCCCCGATGCACACAAGGTCGGGATTCTTGGCGGCAAGGGTGTCGGCAAGAGCTATCTCTTCCAGGCCATGGTGTACCGGACCTATGCCGGCGTGCAGTCGGGAGCGCTGACCTACTACCTCGAACGCGACGGCATTCATTTGTTCAAGGCCGCCGGCGGCGATGGACAAGGGCGGCGGCAATTGACGGACACCGGTGCCGCGATCGCGCTCAATCGCGTGGAGTTCATCCGCAAATACCAGAACTGGCTGCGCCTTTCGACGACACGTAAGGAGGAGCAGCAGTGGTACCGGTTGCGACTCCTGCTGCGCACCGGCTGGCTCGGGCGTACGCAGTCGGCGATGGACGTCGAGTTCTTCGAAGGCTCGGGCGAGGGCTTTTTCGAATTGCAGACTGTCGATCGCGAAGATCGCGCGCTCTGGACACGGGCGTATCAGAACGCCGGCGTGATGATCTTCTGTCTTCCCATCTGGGCCGCGTTTCCCAGCGGCGAGCTCACCGACGAAGACTGGTCTCATCGCGACGCCCTGCTGCGAGGGTTCGAGCAGGTCGTGCAGAACTATCTCGACATGCGCCGCCGCGAGAACGCGCGGCAACCGGTCAGTAGCATCCTCGCATTGACGATGTCCGACGACCGGCGCAGTGCGCTGCGCACGTTGTACGACCGCTGGATCTCGCCGTTTCTCGATTCGCCGTACACGTATCTCCGGCAGATGCGCCGGGGCACCGGAGTGGCCCGCTACATCAACAACGCGCGGACGATCTCGGAGAGCCTGCACGAGGAATTTGCCGCGGCGCGCGATCCGCGGGTCACCGCGATCCCGCAGAGCCTCGACTTCGGCCGAGGCAGACCGTGGATCGTGGCGCTCAGCGCCACGGAGGGCGCGCGGCTGGAAGATCTCGAGCGGCGGTTCCCCGATCCCGATGATCCGGCGCGGCTGGCGGAGGCGCGACACGCGGCGCCGACGCCCGCGCACGTGGAGCTGCCGCTCCTTCTCGCGCTGTGCGAGCGCGAGAACGCGCTGATGTAGGAGGAGGGATGCCGGTGCCTGTTCCGCAACTTCCATCCCTCTCGGTCTACCGCGGCCAGTCACGGATCGGCGAGGGGGAGGGTCCGGGCAAGACCGTGCTGCACGGCGAGCAATACATTCGCATCGACCCGGTCCTGCGCGACGCCGAGCTGCTGGAGACGATCCGTCCGTGGATGACGCTCGACTCCGATCCTGCCGATCATCAGCGGCTCACCGATCGGCTCGAGGCGTGGTCGCTGTTCCCGGCCGCGGGATATCTCTTCGTCGTGCGGCTGGTCTCCGCCGGAATCTACGATCGAAGAGCCGCCTATTTCGCGCATGGCCGGGCGTGGAAGCTCGACAGCCTGACGCCGCCGTTCGACCCCGCTCTTCACCTCGGGCGCACGGAGGCGTTCGAGTTTCCCTGGCGCGATGACCGATCCTCCGTACCGGTCCCGGAGGTCCCGCCAGCAGTCGTTCGAGTCGAGCAAGTCAAAGCGGAATCGCAGACCGCGGCGCGTTTTCTCGCTCATTTGCTGGAAGCGGTCTCCGAGAGCCATCCGCTGATCGTCGCGGCGCCCGTTGCCGATTTCGCGAGCGGTAGCGCGCTGCATGCGCTCGTCGGACTCGCACGCGCGGGTCTTCCCCGAAATCTGCGACGCGGCTGCTCCGTCCGCGTGTACTCGCGCTTTCCCGAGCTCTTTCTGCGGCACCTGTGCGCAAATCTGGTCGTCGTGCCGGAGGAGGCCGCGACCAGTGCAATCACCGCGCGTCCGATGGCCACGCTCATCGACAGGCAAGGAAAAAAAATTGCCGGGAAGGAGCCCTCCGACCGGGCGCTCGAATATGCGGCCGCCGTGGTGGAGCGTGCGATGGCGATTCCGGAAGGGTTGCCGTATTTCACCGAGCGCGTTCGCGATCGGCCGGTTTCCGACGCGCGCGCAATTCAGATTACGTACAACCTCGCGTTCGCCTTCAGCGGACCGGCGGACCGTAGGACGGAGTTCTTGAGACGGTATCTGCCGCGCGCGGCCGACAGGCTCGGCACGGGGCTGCCGTGGAACGAGTTGATCGCAACCGACGAGTGGAACGCCTTCCCGCGCGAGGCACTGCTCGACGAGCTTCTCCCCGACGCGAGCGTGATGACCGCGGGACGGCGCGAGCTGCTGCGCGCGGTCGAGGATGGCGCGAGCCGCATCGGGCTGCAGGTCGACGAGCGGCTGGGCGCATGGTGGGACGCGAAAGATCCTGACAAACTCGCTCGTCTTCTCGAGCTCCTGGCGCACCATCCGCCGCTCGTGTCCGCGGGCGCGGCCGCGGAGCGCACGGCCGAGGTTCCGCTGGAGCGGCTTGCGCGCGCCGGCTGGCTGGCAGGGCTACTCCAGGCGGAGGCGCAGAGCGGGTTGCTCGCCCGGCGGCAACAGGAGACCAGGGAACTGGCACAGGCGGCGACGGATGCCGCCGTGTTCGGCGTCCTCACCCGCGCAGTGTCGCGCTTCGAGCCCGAGTGGGCGCGGATCTACGTGCGCAACGCGAGCCGCGACGCACTCGTGGACGCGGCTCATCGTTGGCTCGGGGAGCCGGGCTTCTTCGATCAGGCGTGGTCGGACGTTCCGGCGCTGCTGATCGATCGCCTTCGTGCGCTCGACCGCCCTCCCGCGGCGCTCGCCGGTACGATCGAGGGCGCGGCTCGACGGCTGAACGTGGTGACGCAGTTGGAGAGCTACGTCCGTCTGGCCGATCTACTGACGCGGATCCAGGAGGCGGATGGACACGATGCGGCCGTGAACCCGCTCGTTCGGGATCTGTGGCACGCGCTCGACAGCCTCGGCGATCCGCAACGCGAGACGCTGGAACGGATCGCGTTCGACACCGCCTGGCGGTGCATCCGTCTTCCGCGGATCGCTCTTCCGGAGCTGCTCGCGCTCGCAAATGCGTTCCGCAAGCCCGAGAGTCTCCCGCCGCTCTACGAGGAGCTCGACCGGCGCATGCGCGAAGACCCGGAGGCGACGGCCGGCGCCCTCGCGCGCAGCGGATGGTGGTTTTTCTGGCGCCGGAGGTCGCGGTTGAAGCGCGATGTTTCCGCCGATGCCGCCGTGTTGAAGCGATCCGCGCTCGCGTGGCTGGTTTCGGACGCATGGCAGGAGTCCGAGGCCACGCTCGAGGCCTGGGACGAAGCGATGGCGGATCTTCCGCGAAGGCTCGGTGTTGACGACGCCGTGCTGCTTTGCGGTGGACCGGGGGGGTCGCGGCGATGGCCGAGGATCCCGCCGTTCGAAGACGACCAGTTCGAGGAGTTGATCGATCGTGCGGCCGACCTCGGCGTACTCGCGGACTTTGCCGAAGCCGTGGCGGCGGACGGACTGACTCTGAGCGGCGATGACGTGCTGGCGCGATCGTCGTTTCATGGGGAGCTTCCAGCAAATGCCCTCGTGTGGCTCGTCAAGAATCCCGAGCGCCAGGGTCCGCGGCTGACGCTGAGCGAGTCGGCGTATCTGCACGCGCACGCCGGTCATCGGGCGCCGCAGGCGCTCGCGGCAAGGGTTGAATCCGTTGCGGCGACGTTGGACCACGATGCTCTCGCCGCGGTGAAGTCAGCGGATCAACCGTCGCTATGGAGTGACGCGCGATTCCGCGCGCGCGTCGAGGAGTGGAGAAACGGAAAGCCGCGCACCGCGATCAATCCGGCTGTGGCGAAGCACATCGACGACCGTGTCGGTGCGAACCTCATTCATCGCGATCTCTCCACGAACCTTCCCGAGGAGGCGCTTGCCGAAGAACTGGTGGCGGCGCTCGCCGGCGGCGATCCGGGCCACGGCTCGTGGCGTCAGCTTGTGCGCAAGCTCGAGAGCGACGGCGGGTCCGCCGCGTCTCATCCACTGGGACTGTTGGCGCAGCGGATCCGGACGAAGGACCTCAGCCGCGACTCACGCAACCGGCTCGCCCGGGACGGTTGGCCGACGTTTATCGCAGCGACGCAAGCGAGCAGCGCGACGCTCCGCCTGAACGAGCTCGGCATCGCGACGCTGTACGAGCTGGCCGCCGCGATGCTGCCGGCCGGCGCTCTGGGCAGCGCGGCGCTGCAACTGAGCTTTGACATCGCCGACGACACTGTTCGCGCCGCGCCGTGGTGGTGGGTGAGCGTGCTGCAGGCGATGCGCAACTGGAAACGCCATGACCCGGTATCGAGCGCCGACGACCGCGAGTCCGCGGCGGTTGCGCTTCTGTACACGCATCTGGAGGAGCCGGCGCGGCAGGCGCTGTCGGATGCTCTGAGACGCGTCCCGCAAGCCGCAGCCATCGCATCCGAATTCGGAGAGAGAACGCCATGAACGATGTCGCTACGTTTTTCCGCGATCGCCAGAAAGACCCCGGCGAGACTTATCAGCTCACGTTCGAGGGATGGAAAGGAACGCATCGCGTCTCTGTGTACTCGCAACGGCCGATCGAGTCGCGCGCGCTCGAGAATCAGACCATCGCGACGCAGCAGGACTACGAAGTCGCGCTGAAGGATCTGCGCAATGCGATCACCGGAAGCGGCGGGGGAGGGATGATCGTCATCGCGAATGACGAGGGGCGCTGGCGGACTTTCAGCGTCGTGCGAGTCAACGCCAAGCCTTACGCGGCCGCGCAAGGCTTCGTGACGCTGTCGCCGGTACGGCCTTCCGCGTTCGTGAGCGTCGACGGCAACAGTCGCGGCCACAAGTGCGCTGTGGGCTCGTACGCACTCGTGCCGGTGAGCGAAGAGGCGCAACAGCGTCTGCAGGACTTCCTCGGCCATCTGTCGTGGCTATCGCCGGACCTCGAATCGGTCGTGCTCAACGCCATCCGTCGTCCGAGTCTCGACCATCGGCTCGACCGCATGGAAACGCGCCTGTTCGGGCAGACCGCTGACGAAACGCTGGCCAGCTCGCAGCAGGGCGTGCTCGGACAGATCAAGAGCTGGATGGCTCGGTCCGTTCCACCGCCGGTGATCCGTCTCGCGACCGCGATGCTGCTGGTGTTGCTGCTCGCGATGAACGGTGCCGTTCTGTACCACCTCTATTCGAGGGGCGACCATTCGAGGAATGACCCGAATGTGTTCTCCGAAATCTCCCGCGGAACGAATGAGCAGACCGTGCAGCCGTTCGTTGGCGATGCGAAGGCGCTGCTGGAGGCGCTGCACAAGTCGAAAGACCCGTTGCTGCGCAAGGTGGACGACGCCCATTTCGCGTCCACCGCGACGGATGAAGAGATTCAGAAGGCGTTCGGGGAACATGATGCGCTGTGGGGACTGGTGAAGCTGCAGATCCTCGCCATCAACGACACGCCGCAGACCACGGACTTTCTGTCGGACCCGGACAAGGTAACGCTCACAAAACAGGCGTACCAGGCAATCCCGCCAAACGACATTCCCGCGAACGCGAGGCAGTTTCTCGCCGTGGCGGGATGTCGGATGCACTACGACGAGCCGATGCCGTTCCAGACGGAGGACTGCAAGAGAATTCCGGCGGACGCATTCGAAAAGGGGCTGCAGCGCCTGACGACATTCGTGAAAGGCCGGCCATGAGCTCTGTAGCCGAGCTGCGCCTGCAGACGTGGGACGCCGGAGAGCACGCGCCCGCCGCGACTGCGCTCCGGTTTTCCGGTTCGACCGCAACGGCGGAGGTGCGCTGTCTTCCCGGGGCGTCGGCGCTCCACGTCGCTGTCTCGAATGGTGACGGCGTGCGTCTGCGTGCGGAGGTGAGTGCCGAGCCGGATGAAGTCGTTCGGTTGCGTTTCGAGCTCGAAGACGGCGGCGTGTTGCATCTGTCGAGTCACGGCCGAAGCATCCTGCACCTGCCGGCCGACGTCCGCTACGCGCCGCTCGCGCCGATCCGGCCCGCGCCGGTGCCTGCACCGCTCGACGTCGCGATCGTCGTCGACGGCACGACGCGCACCTGGTCCGAGGCCGATGGAGCCACGCGACTCCTCGACCAGAAGGAGCGCTGGTCCGAGCACGTCGAGAAGCTCGTGCGATTCGTTGATCGCATCGCCGAGGGACGCAACTGTCGCTGCACGGTGATCGCTTTCGGGGATCAGGACCCTCCGGCGGTCACCGCACATGATCTCCGGCCGCACTACTTGCTGCACCCCGATGCGGACGGCCGCGTGTTCCAGCGATTCGACGCCGAACGGCTTCGCGATCGTCTCGTTAGCCTCACTTCCACGCCGGGCGCCGACTTTGTCGACGCCACGGCGGACGCTCTCGATGCGTGCGTGCATCTCTCGTGGCGCAGGGACTCGCGGCGGCTCGTGATCGTCACGGGAGACTCACCGGGCGCATCGCTGCTCCATCCGCTACCGAAAGGGGCAGACCTCTGCGTGCGGCGCTTCGATGTGGATACGCGTGCGCTCGAATTGCATCGCAACGGAGTCGAAGTCCTGACGATCTACCATCCGCCTCCGAGCGCGCTGCTGACTCTCCGCAGAGAGCTGTTGACGAGCACGCGCGAACAGTACGAGCGTCTCGCGTCCCTGCGCGAGCTCGCGTTCACCGATTCCTCGTTCGATCCCGAACTCGCGGCCGCCCCATTTCGCGAGCGATCCACGGCGATCGCGCGCGGTGCCGCTCTCGGGGAGCTCGTGCGCGCGGCCGCGAGCTCACGCCGGTCAGTGAGGCCGGAGTCGTAAGGCGTCGCCGATCAGCACACTGACGTTGACGCCGGAGTGGCGCGTGCGCAGTTGCCAGCGCACGAGCCATTGGCGAATCGAGCTCCAGACGCTCCGCGGCGCCGCGCTCCGCGCGCTTTGTGTCAGCACCTGCCGCAATCCCCTTTCGCCCAGCGCCGAGAGGCTGTCCCATTGCCGTTCGTCGAGAAGTGGTCCGAAGAGCAGCGCGGGCACGCGGCTGTCTTCCTCCGGAACGCCGATGGTTCGTAGCAAGGTTGCGTCGGGGAAGAGGGCGATGGCTGCGCTGCGCAGCACGTCGATCTTTACGTTCCACTGCTCTGCGTGAGCCCAGGGCGGTTTCTGCTTGCGCAGCTCCTGCGCCCACGATGCGAAGAGCGATGCGTACGACGAGTCGAGTTTCGATGGTTTGTTCGTCTTCAATGACTGCGGCGTGAGCCAGCGGCGGTCCGCTGATTTAGCGAATGCGTGTAGCTCGCGTAGGATCGGTGGCGCATCGGACGGTGGCGGCGTCAGATCGAGCTGGACTCCGGGCTTTTCGATCCATGCGAACGGGATCGTGATCTCCGGTGGCTCGGGAGGCGGCGTGAAGACAGGAGGTTCGTCGATCGCCTCGGACGGCAACGCCGCATCGAAGCCGAGCAACGCCTCCGCCATCCGCCGTGCCTGTGCTTCCGTTGCAGGATCGAACGCGACGCCGTGCGTCGCCGCGACGGCGAGCACATCCCATCGTTTGCCAAGGTCCGTCGGCGATGGCCGCTCCGCCGGAATCCATCCCGCGAGCGACAGCCGGTCCGCGATTTCACGCGGCAACGGCAGCAGTAGCGCCGCGAGCGCCTCGGCGGAAAGCGGCTGCTGCACGCCGGTCAGTAGAGCGGGACGCCGTCCGGAGAGGAGTTGATCGAAGAGCCGCGTCAATACCCCAGGGGCGACGGTTTCCCGCAATTGCTGGCGGCCCCGCTCCATAGCGATTCCGATCTCATCGTCGTCGACGGCAAGGGTTTCGACGTTGAGCGGCAGGCACGCGTCCGGATCCATCCAGAAGTCGCTGCTGCGCCGTTCCCACCACACGTCATCCGTCAGCGACGCGACACGTGGCAACAACAGCAGCGCGCCTAGTGCGGCGGGAACGTGGGGAGGACGGCGCCACTCGAGCACCTGTTTCTCGAGAAAACCGCGTCGCCCGGCAGCGTCGATGGCACGGCTCGGGTAGCCCGCCACGGCGTAGCAGTAGTCGCCTAGACTCCGCCAGGCCGTGAAGCGCGCTGGGATGTCTTCGCCGCCGAGGTTGAGTTGCACGGGCAGATCGGGGCGGTCGGACGCGAAGTCGGAGCTCCGGCCGATCCAGCGAAAGTCCGAAGGTGCGCCGTGGACCTTTCCCCACACGCCGCGCTCGGATTTGGCGAGCACCGGGAGGTCCCCGCGTAACGCCGGCCATGAGTCGAGCGGTTTCACGAGACCCCCGTGAGCTGATTCAGCAGCCACGTGAACGGCGCCATCAAGTTGAACGGGACGCCGCCGGGACAGATCCGCGGCTCGAGCGCTTCGTCGATGAAGACCACGGGCTCGATGATCCCGAGCCGAAGACGAACGCCGGCCGCGGAGAGAGGAAAGAAGCGGTAGTTGCTGCAGAGCCGGTCGATTGCGTTCACCAGGACCGGTGAGACTCGTTCGCGCACGAACTCGTCGGGGCACTCGAGCGCTTTGCGGAAATCGTCCGGCTGTTCGATCAGCAGGTCGGCTTTCGACACGCACACCGCAATGGGTCGCGGATCCTTCTCGGCGCCGCGCCCGCTCGCCACGTGCAGCAAGTCGAACGCATGCGAAACACGGCTTTCGAGCACGGTCTGATCGGAAGTCGGATCGATCAGTACAACCAGTCCGTCTGCTGCTCCGAGTCGCCGCCTCAGGCTGACTGATCCACCGCGTGCTTCATCTTCGAGATCCTCGGATTCCAGCCCGGCGCGATCCTCGAGCTGGAGCGAAGCAATGACGCCGTTGCCACGATTCCGGAAGAGGTATTCGATGCCTTCGGGCTGGCCTGCTTTCGTGGCATTCGGAAACTGATTGCTCGTCTTCATCCGGCCACGCATGCTGTGGATGAACTTGAGCGACTGCTCAGTAGGGAAGACTTCCCACTGGTCGTCATTCGCATCGAGAAACAATTTCGCGAGGAGCGCCGTCTTGCCCGCAGCGGACGGTCCCCACAATGCGAGTTGCACGGTTTTTGGGCCGCTGCTCGCAGATGTATCCGTGGTCTTTGCGCGCGACGGCGGCCGGTTTGTGAAGATCGACCGCGCCATAGCCTGTGCCTCGGCGATCTGTTCTGCCGACGGCGCCGCGATCGGACCCGCGGGCACATTCGTGGTGCCGCCGATCACGACATTCCAGCAGCGGCGAAGCTCGTCCTCGTCCGCGAGTCGTGTTGACGGCAACCATCCCGCAATGGAGAGCGTGTCCGCGACGTCCCGCGGCAGCGGCAGGAGCAGTGCGGCCATCGCATCCGGCCGGAGCGGTTCGGTCATTCCCGCGAGCGCCACGCCGCGATTGCCGGCGAGGAGACTGGCGTAGAACTGCGCGAGCGCTTCCTCGGTCGTCGCTTTCGTCAATGCGTGCAGCCCTTCGGCGAGTGCGGTCTCGATCGACAACAGAAGCGGAGCGACGGGATCGAGGCCGGCGACGCCGTCGTCCGACCACTGGACCTCCTCGCGCGGCTCCGACCAGTCGATCGCGTCGAACCTCGCGACTGCGGGCAGGAGCAGCAGCGCGCCGGCAGCTGCCGGAACGGTGGAGGGCCGGCGCCATTCGAGGATGTGCTTCTCGACAAACCCCGTGCGGCCGGAGGCATCATGTGCACCGCTCGGAACGAGAGCCACGGCATGGCAGATGTCTCCGACGACCCGCCACAGCGTCGCCCGCACGGGCGCGTCTTCTGCGCCGAGGGGGAGCTCGTGCTCGAAATGCCGCGACGGCGCGGACAGACCCGGTGTCGTCGCGATCCAACGAAAGTCCGACGGGGAGGCGTGCACCTTCCCCCAGATTCCTCGCTCACAGGAGATTGAGGAAGGGAGATCGCCGGCGTCGGAATGGAGAGCGGGCCACCGCAATGTATTCAAGGTCGCAGTCATGGTTCACATCCGTCGTTGGGCCGCGTGGATCACGCGTTGGCGTAATGCGGCGGGCGGGAGCTGGTCGGTGCCGCAGGCATCGAGATCCGCCAGTAGCTTTCGGGCGTGATTGCGGAAAGACGCGTCGGCGCCGCTGCGCACGCGGGTACGGAGGGTCTCCGCGGCTCGGTGGACCTCATCCGCGGCGATGCGTTGGGCTTGCCGTCGAACGCGGCCGAACAGGTCTGCCGCGCGGTCGAGTTGCTGATGTACCGCGCGCCACTGCCGCGGATGTTCGGGCACGCCGTAGAGGAGGGCGGCAACGCGCTCCGACAGCTCACGGCAGTACTGCGACAGCTGGTCGTCGGTGAACTCGCGGAAGCGCAAGAGCAACTCGGCCAGACGCTCGCGCGCACTGTGCTGCTCCTGTCGCAGCATCTCGAAGAAACGTTCGCAGTCCTCGAGGACCTCAGTCATGGACTGGAGCGCGTCGATGACGTTGTGGTCGCGTCGTGCGGCCAACGCGTCCAGCGCGCGCAGCAGTTCGGCGGCGCGCTGGCGATCGGCGGGACCGAGGTCGTCCGCGTGGATGGCGCGTAGCTCCGGTGTCGCGCGCTCGCGACGCAGGTCGAACCGGTCTCTCGTCGCGCGTGCAAGACGGAGCAAGATGTTCTGCATGCGTCTCACTTCGAGAACTGCGTACGCGGCTTCGTGCGGCGTGGCCTCTGCGGCAATTGCCGGCGGCTCGGCGACTGGAGGCTGTGCCCCCGCGCGATCCAGCACCTCGAAGGCACGTTGCATGAAGCTGAGATGCTCGGCCAGCCGCGCGCGGCAGCGGTCGACGAAGTCCTCCTCCGCGCCAGCAAGCGCGGAAGCGAGGTCTGCGGCCTGGCGGCGATGCTCCTCGAGCACTCGCTCCGTGTCATTGTTTCGCAGGACGGCGATGGACGCGCCGACAGCCGTCAGGTCGAGAGTCACTCCCCGCACCCGCCGTAACTCGGATACGAGAGCTTCGTACTGCGCGGCCAGCGCCTTCTCCTGCTGCTCGACGACATCGAGGTCGCGCTGCGCCCGCTCCTCCAATGCCTCCACCTGCTGCGCAATCTCATGGACCCGCCGGAGCTGCGCCAGGATCTCCTCGACGTCGGCTGCCTCGCGAACGTCGCCGAGATCCTCCCCGGCAAGGATGGTGTCTTTGCGGACCTCGTCGGACAACGGCCGTTGCTCGAGCTCCGCCAGTCTTTTACCAATGCGTTGCCGAACATCCAGCAGCCGCGATTCCAACGTGCCGATGTGGTACTGCGCGACGTTCTTGAACGAGTGGCGGAGCTTCTCGAAATGCGACAGCCAGTCGCGGAAGAGCTGTGGGCGATTGGACTGCCGGGACGAGAGCTCCGCGAGTCGCGCCTCGAGCTCCGGTTGATCGCCGCACGCCTGCCGCAGATCGCTGAGCCCCTGTTCGACGTCTCGTTGTTTCGTACCGCGCATCTGTTCCACGCGGTCGAGGACGTGGGCGCGGAGGCGTCCAGCTTCCTGCACCAGTTCGTCGACTTCCTGCTGTTCCCAGTCCGCGATGCGGAAACGTCGCTGCTCGAGATCCTCGATGCCGCGGCCGATCTCTTCGTCATTGCTGATGAGAGGCGACCATCCGCGCAACTCATGCAGAATGGCTCCGACCTCGTTCAATTCGCGTGGCGGATCCTGGATGCGTTCCGCGACCGTTCGCAGCGGTTGAATGAGCTCCTGAACCTCCACGATCCAGCCGGGCGACGCGCCGTCCGCGAACAGCCGCTTGCGGAGTTGCGGGAGCATGCCGGCGAGCATCGCGGCGCGCAGATCCGTGCCCAGCGTTGCGCGAACCCGCTCCGCCTCGGCGAGATGAAGCAGTGCCTCGCGATGCAGTCGCACGGACGTCTCCGCCCGTTCATACAACGCCTGCTCCGCGGCGACGTCGGCCTCGCGCTCGCAGTTTGCGCCGAGACGGCCGAGGATGGCCACCCAATCGCGGCAGCGGGCGCGCAGCCACGTCGTCAGCTCCTGGTCGGAGGACGGCGCGGAATCGCCCAGACGCCGAACTTCGGCGCCGAGGGACTCGCTGGCTCCCATGAGCTTTGCGAGCGATTCGACGATGAGCCCGAGGCGGCCGACGCGCTCGCGGTGACGCTCGACGACGTCGTCGCTGATCCAGAGAGACCACCAGGCCGGGCTGGCCTCGCGGATGCCGCGTTCCAATTCGGCACGGATTGCGTGGAACCGCCGCGCGCGTTGCGGTATGGCCGATTCCCATTCCCGCAATCGCCTCACGAGCGTGTCGAGCTGCGGACGTGCTCTCGTCACTCTCATCGCAACCTCACACGACCTGCCGCAGCAGGCCCAGAGCCGCCGAGCGCATCGGCGGCAAGTCGATGTTCGCCGCGAGCGCCGCGGGCGAGCGCAGGCAACGCGGGCATCCTTGATCGCTCTGACATGGACAGGCCGCGAGCCAATTGCGGCCCCATTCGAGCAACTGAAGCAGGAACGCGTCTTCTTCACCGATTGCGTCCACGACTCCGATGCCGCCGGGATACAGGTCGACGACGGCGAGTCCGAAGGCGGGGCGGTTCTGGACGAACTCGCCGGTCAGCGGGACGACTTCGAGGGCGTCGTCCTCAACGCCGAGGTGTACGGGCAGGACATCGCGCAACATCTGTGCGAGCGACGCGAGCGCCACGACGTCTTGCTCGTCGGGAAAGCGAAGGATGAGCGCGCGTGTGGCGAAATTGCCGGACACCGCGCGCGCGAGACGATGCGTCTCCGGGACAGGCGCGGCTCCGGTGGTCAGGTTCGGCGTGAGACGCAGCCAGCCCACCACGTCCTCCTGATAGACGAGCGATGCAGCGAGGCGCGTCAACAGCCGCGCGCTCCTGCCGACGCCGACCGGCGCATCGGAAGACTCGACGCTGTACACACTTGCGCTGCGGATGCGCCAGGTGACGCCGTACACGTCGTCGCGCGTACATGGCACCCAGCCGTCGTGCGCGACACGATCTGCCGCGTTGCTCCAGTCGCTGATGCGGCAGCGCTGTCCGCGATGCATGAAAACGCGGTGGGGATAGGCCTGAATGGTGAGGCGCTCCGGATCGACGCGCATGCGCACGCCTTGATCGAGCTCATGGCCTGCGGACGGATCGCGGACGTCGATGAGTTTTGCGCCGACGGTATCGAGCGGGCGCCGTTCGCCGGTCGGCGGGCGCTGACTCTTGTATTCGTGCTCGCGCTGCAGCTCGTCGTTCTCATCGAGGAAGCGGACTTCACGGCGCGTCAGCCTCCCTTCGTTCGCGATCTCTTCGAGCGTGTGATGAATCACATCCTCGTTCCAGAGGAAGGTCTTGAGCAGGCCGCTTCGCGTGTCCGGCAACTCGTTGAGCGCGAGCAGCAGGTGTCGTCGAACGACGCCCGGCTGCGCGGCGGCCGACACGAGCCGGCGCGATGTGTCGAAGCCATCGCGTCCCTCGAGCGTCGACAGCAGATAGCTGGCGTAGGGATTGGCCGGCAACGTGATGCCGATGTGGTGCGGCAACGTCTGGCTCGCGGCGCGTCCGCCGTGGCTGACGATGTCGACGAGGGAGAGGACCTCGTTTGGCTCGACGGTCCGGATTCGCGCGGACGCGTCCGCGCAGGCAGGTTCGAGACGTTCCTGCAGCGGCTCGCCGTCTACCGCGAGCTGGAAGAACGCGGAGGTCTCGGCATCGCTGATGTCGGGAGGCGTTTCGAGATGCGTTCGCCACTGCTCTTCGACGGAGACTTTCGCGGCGACGAGGGACGGGTGGCGATAGCGCTCGCCGACGTTGCGTCCGTCGCCTTTTGCGAAGTACTCCGCGTGCGATTCGAGCACGTGGAGCCGGACTTCCCGCGCGAAGCGCGGCTCGATGTGCACGTCATCGTCGACATGCAGCGGATGCGGCAGCAGGCGCCGCACGAACGCGCCGAGCTGCGCTTCTCCGTGCGGCGTGCTGCGCACGAAGGCCAGCGTCCGCACGTCGTGACGGCCCATGGCTTCGAACAGCCGGTGCAGGCGTCGCGAAATCGCCCAGAGATTTGCGGCGAAGACGCCCGTGTAGGCTTCGAGATGCCACCACACGATCAGGCCGAAGCGCTCGAGGAGCAGCGGATTCTTGAGCTGCGGCAGGAGACGGTCCGACAACGACTGTGCATCGGTGACGACGATGAGCGCGTCCATGCCGATCTCGCCGGTCGCTCCGGCAACGGCCACGCGATGTCCGGCCGGCACCCATCGCCGCAACTCCGCAGCGAGTGCAGAAGCGTCTCCCGACGTGACGATGAGCGTCGCCGCGTGGAATCGCTGGTCGAGCAGTTCCGCCGCAAGCGCAACAACCTCCGTCTGTCCGCAGTCGTCAGGACCGAAGACGAGGCGGCTGCGCCCGCGATCCTCGTCGGTCGCGTTCAGAAGGCCGTGAAGTGCTTCGATCAGCTCGGGAGCGATCTCCTTTGCACCGGCGGCGCGCAGCCGGTCGGGCAAATCGCCGGAGACCGCAGCGCGGGCGGGGCGGGCCGGCGAACTGGCGCGCCACGCCGCGAGCTGCCGGAGCTGCACTCCGCGCGCGCGCAACGCCTCGGGCCACGGCATGACGCCGGGCTGAGAGGGCTTCGGCGTTTCACTCTTTTTGCGTATTGCGGCGACGAATTCCCCCTCGCTCGAGGCGACACCGATGAGCGACAGCAGGAGCAACGCGACCGTGGTCCATGCCGCCGCTGGATACGCGGATGGACCTCCGCCGAGGTTGGAGAAGGCGAGCAACAAGATCAAAGCCAGCGGAATCGTCCAGACCAGGACCCACCGCCGCGAGCTACGGAAGCCGATTCCGCCGGCGAGCCAGCGCGCGGCGTCGCGGTCTGCCGGCTTTTCGCCGACGCCGAACAACAGCAACAGCGCCCACACCCCCAGCGGGAGGAGCAGCGCGGCGCGATACGACTGCGCGAGCGGCCAGCCGAAGATTCCGGTGAGATCGAAGTGCAGGTGATAGCCGGGCTGCCACATGGCGGGCACGAGAACGAGCGCGCCGGAGATGAGCACCGGCACACCGAGGAAGAGCACGGCGCGGACGACCACACGCACCCAGAAGTCGCCGCGGTCTCCAGCCGGACGGCGGCGGAGCAGCGCCGTGCGATCCGCGACGATCGCGATGATCGCGGCGACCAGCACCGTCGCGAGGGGAAGCACGATGGCGTCGAACGTCTTCATTCGAGCTCCAGAAGACACTGCGGGTCCACGCCCGACTGGAAGCGCAGCAGGTATCCGCGGCCGTTGTCCGCGGCGGTGAGGACGAACTTGTCGCTCATCCGCAACCCGATGAGCTCCGCCTCGATGCCGTCCAGCCGTTTCCAGAGCTTCGGAAGGAGGCAGTAGCGTTGGTCGGGCGGCAGTCCCTGCTGGGCCTCGAAGCGGAACGCCAAGCTGAAGCCGCTACGTTGATGAAGGAAGCCGAGCAGCTCGCGCGCGATGCGCTCCTGCTGCGGTCCTTTGCCCGGTTGCGCGAGCTCCTGCTGAAACGGATCCTTGTAGAGGCGGCTCAAGCGCTCGAGGAATGCAAGCGGCACGAGGAACGAGCGGCTGTAGCGGTCATCCCACTCGCCGAAAGGCGCGGCTTCCGCTTGTGTGGACCGATAGCGTTCCGGCCCAGGCGGATTGCTGCGGAGCATGGCCTCGAAGTCCTCGCCGCGTTCCATCGAGTAGCGGATCCCGGTGTCGTTGCGATCGAGCCGTCCCTCCTCGGGGCGCAGAGCCTCACCCGTGAAGCCGTGCAGGCGCAGAAACTCGCGAAGCTGATTGCTGAGCCAGAGCATCTCCCGCAACCGTTCGCGCAGGCGGCCGAGCACGCGTCCGAGCTCGCGCGACACTTCGCCGCGCACGCTCTGATGGATATTGAAGAGAAGGCGCTCGATCAGCTGGTCGACCGGCGCGCGCAACGCTCCGCCCTCGGCGATCCCGCTGCGAAGACGATCGACGAATCGTCCGCGATCGTCATCGCTGTAGAAGCGTCTCGCGCGATCGATTCGGCCAGCGATGCCTCGATGAAACGCCAGTGCGCCCGCCGCCCACGAGCCTGCGAAAAGCACGGCACCGACGACCAATCCGTTGTTGACCCGCTGGAGAGCGGCGTGCGCACGGTTGAGGAGGAAGCGCGTGACATCCGGCGGCGGAATGTCGCTGAGGAGCTCGGTGATGAGCGGCGTCAGTCCCGCGGCGAGCACCACGCCGAGAAGCGGCCACCACCAGCGCAGACCTTCGACATCGACGCGCTCATGCTGAAATCGTCCGTACGTCTGATGGAGGTTTTCGATCTCGCGCAGCAGCTCCTCGGCCCGGTTGACAGGCGGCGGTTCGATGCTCTGCGGCGGAACCAGCCGCTTCAGTAGCGCCTCGAGCTCGGCGATGACCGCGCCGACGCCTACGGGCTCGCGGGAATCCTGCAGATCCGCGTCGATGCCGGCGCGCACGGCCGTCGGAAGATCAACGAGATGATTGCGCGCGATGTCGGACATGAGCGTGTGCGCGGCCGCAGAGACCCGAGCCTCGACGCGACGAAGGGCTTTCGCGTAGCGCTCGCGAACGCGCTCGGGCCAGTCCGGCATGTCGATCGGCAGCGCCGTCAGTTCGCGCTCGAGCGCCGTGAAATCTTCTTCGGCCTCAGCGCGCAGCAGATCGCCGTCAATCAGCTCATCGAGTGCTTCGGGCGCGAACGGCGCCAGCCGCTCGCGGAGACGTTTCGGCTCGCCGTCACTGCGGAGGTGTCCCGCGCCTGCGAGATATTCGAGCCAGCCGATGCCGAAGCGCGCCGCGGCGAGCGAAGCGAGGAGTCCGGCGCTGCGCTCCACGAGGCGGATGCCGAACGTCGCGAGCGCGGAGTCGTGAGCGCCCGCGGGCTGATAGAGCCGTCGCAGGTCGCCGTCGCGCATTCCCTCGAACAGCAGGAATTCGAGAAAGAGACTGATCTCGTCGATGCGATGAGACGGCTCCCGAATGCCGTCGTCGGTTCGGCCGTCGACGAGATAGAACCGTCCGAACGCGGGTTTCCCCATGTTCCGGCGCCGCTGCCAGAAATCGACCGACGAATGCAGCGCCTTGCGGACTGTGCGCGCGTTCTCGGCGCGGTCCCAGTAGTTCTCGAAGTCGAACAGAGCGATGAAGTTCAACGCCTCGGCGCCCTGGACGGCGCGTCGAAGGTTGGCGTTGTTCGCAAGCATCTCGACTCCGGGCAACAGCACGCGGTCGAGCGTGCCGATGACTTCGCGGCTCGTCGGCCGGGCGAGGACGATGACGTCGAGTCCGAGCGGCAGAGCGTCGTTGCGGCCTGCGCGTCCCGCGGCGGAGAGTAGAGTCTCCGCCGACTCGACGAGCGCCTGCGCGAGACCGTCCGCACCGGAGTCGCTGCTCACCTCACGAATCTGGCGATAGAGGTCGCGCATCATCTCCAACGCGCTTCCTTCGCGCGCATCGATGCGCTCGAGCTCGTCTGCCGTTGCGAGCGGATCGGGCAGCCAGAGGAGCGCGAGGTCCTGGAGATGGCGCTCGCTCGGCCCGCCGCCGCCGCGAGGCTCTTCCCACCGCAGCACGCCGCGCGGCGCGGTGCTCCCGAGCAGCCGGCGCAGGACGTCGAGACCGAAGGCCCCGAAGCCAACGAGGATCGTCGCGCGATGCGCGCTGATGTCGTCAGTGGTAGTCATGACACGTCGACGTCGAGGTGGCCGAAGAGGCTGTCCTCGGAGGCCGCGGCTTTCGGCAACCAATCGATCTGCCGTCGGATCTCCTCCCGCACCGCCTCCAGGATGGGCCCGTCGAGAGCATCTTCCTGAGTCATGCGGCCATCGCTCTGCCGAAGCTCCATCTCGGTCAGACGCTTTCCGATGCGACCGAGAAGCTCTTCGCGGCGGGTCAGTTCGTCTTCCGGCGTGACTCCCTCGTGCGCGCCGCGGAGGTCCTTCTCGAGCTGCACCTGTACGTTCGGCAGCCGATGGTACTCGCCGAGCCGGTACAGAGCGGTCGCTAGGCTGTTGCCGAGGATGACCGGCTTGTCCTGACCGCTGCGCTGCCACGAGATGCCCTGGCCGGGAGTATGCGTGATGACGCGCGTCCCCAAACCATCCGCGAGCATGCTCAGCGCCCAACCCACGGCGATCTCGGAACGTTTGGGATTGAGGTTGGGGAGCGACTCCTCCCAATGAAAGTCCGTGTGCAGGTGATACGACCGGTTCTTGTCGGCCGCTGTATGCAGATACGCGTCCTCGATCTCGCCGACGACCGCGTCGAGGTAGTAGAGCGGAATCGGCAGATCGACGTCGTGCACGATGATGAGCCGCGGGTCGTGCCACGTGGAATCCTTGATCTGCCGTCCGCCGGTGGATAGCACGTCCTTCAGGCGGTCGACGAATTTTTTCGAGGCTTGCGCGCGGCCTGCTTCACCGACGCCCACGATCAGTTGCCGCGTGTGGTTCGTCTTCGCGCCGTCGTCGAGCACCTTCGTGTCGGCAGCGCTGACGCGTGCGAGCACGCCGCACATCTGCGCGAGCGCGCGGAACTTCTTCTCGCGGTAGTCGTCGATCTCCGCTTCGGTGACGGACTGGCCGGGTAGCTTGTCCGACCCGACGACGAGCGTGGCCTCGAGCTCGAGTCCGCGCACGAGATCGAGCCCGGGCTGCCCGACCTGGCCGAAGATCGTCGGACGCATGCGTGCACGTCCAAGCTCGCGCAGGGCGCGCTGCAGATCGGAAACCGTCTGGTCGATCGACTTCTCCGCCACGGTACCGTCGGCGCGTACGACCGGTTTGAGCTCCTGCGTGATCGTCGACGCGAGCAGCTGGCGGTCGAACGTCGAGATGTATCGCCCGTCGTCGAGGAAGAGCGCGCGGTAGACGCGATCCCAGATGCGCTGCCGCGGCTCGTCGAGCGTCTCGAACACCTCGACGCGCAGCGCGAGCGGCGGGACGAGCGCCGTCTCGCCGCGGCGCAGGCGCTCGGCTTCGCGCTCGAGATCCTGTACCAGCGAGTCCATGCGCGTGGCGAGACGCGCGTACTGGCGCGAGCGGCGCTGCAGGAATTCGAGCAGGGCGCGCAACTGCCGCAGGCGGATCTCGGCGTCGAACATCGCGCGGGCCGCACTCGCGATCTCGCGGACGACGGCCTGGGCCTCGTCGCGTGCGGCGAGGAAGTCCTGATCTCCTCGGAACAGGCCGCGTTTCTCGGCCGCGGCTTTGAGGGCTTCGAAGATCTCACGCTCCACGCGTTCTCGCACCTTCGGATTGCTGACGTCGCGGCTTTTCGCCTTCTCGAGTTGCTGCTGCGCGTCCGGGATCAGCGTGCGCTCGCACCGCTCGAGGAGGCGGACGACGAGATAGCGCTCCGCGATCGGATCGAGCTTCAGGTCGCCGATGACCTCGCCTTCCGCTGCCGCGGCTTCGAGGCCGCGGACGTTCTCATCGACGATGAGCCGCGCTCCACGGATGTCTTCGAGGAGGCGGTTCACGAGCTCGATGTACTGGTTGACGCCTTCGCGGTGGAAGACGAACGCGCGCTCCTTGATGGAGACGCGGTTGAGCAGGTCACGGCGCGCTTCTTCGAGCTTGCGCTCGATGAGGCGGGACTGCGACTCGGCGTGAACCGGCTCGCCTTTGTCGTTGACGCCGGTCTGTTCACCCTCGTCGATCGACTCGACGAGGCGGTACCAGTAGCCGTCGAGCATGTCCTGCGTGGCGTCCTGCCGCGCCATTTCCTGGACCGAAGCGACGAACGATTGGTTGATGGCGCGCTCGCGCCGGTCGTCGGCCATGTTGAGGAACTTCGGGTCGGAGTAATTGATGGCGAGCTTGGCGAGCGCGCGTGCGCGGTCGTCGGCGGGATTGTTCGGATCGACGCTGAAGGTGATCTGGCTGCGAATGGCCTGCGCGGCGAAGCGCGTCGAAACGTATTCGAGCAGCTCGTGGCCGGGCAGCACCATCGCCGCGGCGCCGAACGCGCCGAAGTTCTTCGTATAACCCTGGCCGACGTTGCGGAGCTCGCCCGGGAAGTGTGTCAGCTCGACGAGGTTCTTCTCGTAGTTGTCGATCTCACTGGCCATGTTGTCGATGATCGGCGTGAAGATCTGCAGGAACGCCGCATCGGCGACGGCCGCCGCGGCGTCCGGCAGAGCGAGGTGCGACGGACGATCGAAAATGAACGAGAGGAAGCTCGGCCTCGTGCGCACCTTCTGGACGGCGCGATTGTTCTCGTCGCGGCAATAAACGAAGTCGGTGTACTTCCGACCGGCCTGCTGAACCTTCGGATATCCAAGCTTCGTGAGGTATTCGATCTCCTTGAGCGCCGCGTACGTGTTCGCGTGGATGTCGGGATGGAGCTCCGGCCCCACCTTGTCGAGCATCAGCGTCGACAAGAGGAGATTCGAGATGACGCGCGGCTGCAGGTTCTGCTCGCGAAGGATGGCGTCGATCAAGTATGCCATCGACAAATAGTTGCCTGAGCCTGTGCCTCCGGCGAGGGTGCAGAAGAGATAGACGTTGTACTTCTCGGCGGCGCGCCAGGTGATCCCGGGCCGCAAGCTCTCGGCGATGAGCTCCTTGAGCCGCTGCTTGATTTCGAGCGACTGGATGAAGAAGCCGAGCCGTGACTCAACGCGGATCTGTCCCGCGCCGGGTGTTTTCCCGGATCGAGGCTCGTATCCGGGGTCGAGCCACTGCAGCGCCTGCGGATCTTTCGAACGCCGGAAGTGCTCGATCGCCTTCGCTTTGTCGAAGACGGAGAGGTTCAGGCGATTGCCTTGCGGGATGTTGCGCAGCCGGTGCTGATCGAGATCGTTCGTGTCGATCGACACGAAGCTCGTCAGCGGCCGGAGTTGGCTCTCCCAGTTCGGCAGGACGGCGGCGCGGCCGGCGATCCGGTCGACGATCCGCGAACCCGTCCCGCCGAGGCCGATGAAAAGGGTAGGGGCGATGGATCCCTGGCCGCTTCGATACTCTTCGCTCATTGCGTTCTCCTGCACCGTTCGCGCTTCATGCGTTTCTCAGTTCGAAAAAGAGGCTGCCCGGGTCGTTGCGATAGAGATCGCCGAACCGCACGACCGATTCATTCAGGGGGATCTGTTCCCATTCGCCGTCGCTCCGTCGTCGCCAGACGACCGAGCCGCCGGCCGGTGTAATGCGCACCTGCCTGCGGTCGGCGCGCAATCGTGCGATGGCATTGCGCGGCCGGCCCGAGAGCCGGAAGTCGCCGCAGATGAAGATCCGCGCGTCGCGATAGAACCCGCTCGACGACCCGCGTTGTCCTCGAATGGGATGGAAGAAGCCCTCAGCGATGTCTTCCTCCGGCGAGAGGACGACGCCGAGCCGCGGCGAGAATCGCGACGGCGACCAGAAGCCGTGGATCACGATCGCCGCGACGATCGTGCCGACTGCCGCCGCGAGTACCGGCCACCAGCAGTGCAGCCACGAGTCGGGGACGATCTCGGCGACGATGGGAATCGTCGTGCGAATAGGCTGGCCGTCCGGTCCGGTGGCAGCGATCACGATCTCGAACGAATGCGCCGCGGGATTTCCCTCCGGACAGGCGCCGACGCGCAGCCGGACCGGCCATGTGCGCCGTCCGTTCTGCGAAAGCTTCAACGTGAGCGGCTGCCGGCCGAGCGCGGCCCATCCGTTGCCGGCATCGAGCTCGAGGATCGAGCGCGTGCGGTCGAACTGGGTGCTGACGCTCAGTTCGAACTCTCCCCGCACCTCGGCGGAGGAAAGATCGAGCTGCCCCATGCCAGTGGAGTTGCTCGCGAGACTGCCGAACCGGATCGGCTCGGAGCGCTGGAAGCGCAGCCGCCCGAGCACGACGAGCGGCGCATTGACCGATGTCGCGGGGCCACCGCCGACGGGCTTGTAATCGAGATGAATCGTTCCGGTGTCCGGCGGCGTCCACCTGCGTGCGAAGACGCGATCGCCGGCCTGCCGGTCGCCTTGTTTCCCGTCGTCGCGAAGGTCGATCACCTCGCGGCCGGTTAGGACGTCGACGCGCTCGGGCGGGCGCAGTGTCTCGGCGGCCGCGCCGACGGGTTTGGCAGCGACCGCCAGGTCGATCGGACGCCCGACCTCCGCTCGTTGCGGCGTGTGGACCTCCAGGCGCCACGCCGCGTCGACGACGTTCGCGGTCAGACTGGTCCGGCGGTCGAGAAAGTTGCTTTGGAGATGGACGTTGAGCGTCTGCTCGCCCGAGCGGTCGAATGTTGTGGTCGCCGTGAGGATGCCGTCGCCGGCCTGCCGGTCGCCATTCGTTCCGTCGTCGCGAAACGCGACTTTGCGTCCGTCGATCTCGAGCTCGGCCTGCAGGCCGGGAATGGCGGCGGTGTCCTTGATCCGCGCGCCGGTCCGTTCGTCGAACAGCTCCACTTCGATGGGTGCGGCGGTGCCGCGCGGCACGGTCGGCGAGGAGACCAGGCGCAGGCCGACCGCCGAGTCCTGCAGCAGCATCCATCCCGCGCGGTCGCCGACGCCGACGCCGCGGAACCGCCAGCGCCCAGGCGAGGGCTTTTCCAGACGGACGATTCGATAGCCGCGCAGGATTCCGTCAAGCCCGGTCGTGGCGCCGCCGCCCCGGTGGTTCACGTCGATCGCCGCCGCGCTCGGATTTCCTGGCACCGGGGCGATCGCGGTGATCGGCCCGTCGGCGGCTACGACGAGAAACGCCTCGCTGACATACGGCGCGACCTCGACCGAGACCTCACCCGAAACGCGTCCGGTCTGAACCTGCTTCGCGCCGAGGAAACGTTGATAGACGAGGGCCACGGCTTCGATCAGCCCCTGGGCGTCGAGAGCGGCGGTTGTGAAGTCGAACGCTGGATTCGCGTCGAATGCGCCGGCGCTGCCGCCGATGTTGATCGCCGCGACGATGGCGCCGCCGCGTTTGAGCGTGAGCATCTCGTCGGTGAGGACGCTCTCGCATCTTCCCAGGCCGCCGGAGTCCGCGATGATGAGGAGCATCCGCTGCGTGTCCGGATCCGGCGGCAGCAGCGAGATCGCCGTGCGGATCGGCGCCGCGAAGTACGTGCCGGTGTCGAACGTGAGCAGGCCGTCCAGCCGGCGCTTGAAGTTGCCACGGTCCCGTGGATCGAGACGCAGAACGAGCGAAGACGAAGCGCGCTGGGAGCAAGCGGAGGAGAACAACGATTCCGGCGGCATGCGGATCACCGACAGCTCGTTGCCCGCGTCAACGAGATCGGAGAGGATCTGCGAGAGTTGCATCGTGTACCGCCGCGCGTCCGCCTGCTGCATCGATCCCGACGTATCGACGACGATCGCCAGGCGGCGATTCGTCGCACCGAGCGCGGATGCAGCCAGCGCGAAGGAGCTCAGCAGCGACAGCAGGGAAGCCCACGGGCGCCGCATCACCGGTACTCCATGCGGAAGAGGAACGAGCCTCGATCGGTGATGAGGCGATAAACGTGGCGGACCGCCAGCGTGACCAATCCTCGGCGCACCGACGTCGGGTCGTCGTCACGCAGAGCCTCGACGCGTACGCCGCTGGCGGGACGGAACTGGAAGAGCTCCTTGTCCACCGGACGCACACGTCCGAGGAGGACGTTCTCGCCAGGCGCGACGACGGAACGCTCGGCGACCCATCCGAGGAGGTTCGCCGTGGATGCCTCGTTTAACGTTCGCCCGGCAAGATCCGCCGACGATTCTTCGGCCGCGATCGAATAATGGAGATCTCCCGGAATCACCGGCCGGTCGCGCAGATACCAGAGCGGCGCCACGAGACCGAGCAGCAGCAGCGAGGGGATGAGCATGAAGCGCCAGCGCTCGTACAGCGTCGGCGGCGCCACCGGAATCTTCAGGCGGAACGGCTTGACGACTCCGAACTCGTCGTATGGATCGTCCATCAGAGTCGTAACGAGCGTCAGGCCAACCGGCCGTGCGGGATTTCCCTCGGACGGCTTCCCCATCTGCACGCAGAGCTTGTGCTGCGACAGCAATTCTTCCGGCGCGAGCTGGCGTCCTTTGAACCACGCCGAGGGTTGTGTGGCGGGGCTGCCTTCCACTTCGAGCGGAAGGCCGTCGAGCGTGAACGACGCCTGACGGAGCTCGCGTTGCAGCACGGCCGGATCGCTCACCGAGAGAACGGCGCGAACGGGATACAGCGGCCGCTCAGGATGCGGCAGCCGGCCGCCGTCGAGCTGAAATACGAACTGCGTGCAGGAATGATCCTGCCGTCCGAGCGCCGTGCTCGACACGGAGGCGGTGCTCGGCAGGGGAGCGATGGAGACGGGCGGATGGACTTCGACGCGATGCGCGTACATGCCATCGAGCGAGCCGACGACGGCTTCGCCGCGGCGCACCTCGACTTCGAGGTAGCCGGCGTACATCGCGCCTGGCTTTTCCGGATCCTCCGGAAACTCGACGTCGACGTCGAAGATCCTTCCCTCCGGTGTCGGAGTGCCTGCGCCGACCGCGGCGTTGCGATCGCTTCGCCACGCGTAGGACGCGTTGCCGGTGCCGCTGGCGACACGCTCCCCGCACATGCGAAACGACAGGTCGACCGCTCCTGGGTCTCCCTGTGCTCCGCTGGCGGCGCGAACGCGAATCCGCAACGGAAACGGGTTGCCGGCCAGAGCGCGTTCCGTCTGCTGGAGCGGCGGCACGGGGAGGACGTCGACGGCGAGCCGCGTCGGCCGCAGCACCGCCACGGTGCCGGCGGCGGCATCAGACGCGAATCCGTAGCGGCCGGTATTCGGTTGGAGCACCCAGGTCAGCGAGTAGCTGCCGCCCGGGACGGCGGCGTTCAACACGCCGTCCGGGTTTTGCACGGTGCCGCCCGGTGGCGCCGACAACACGAGGCTCGGCGGCGTCTGCGCCCGCGGCGTGAGCACTGCCACGGAGACGCGCTCCGGCGTGGTCTGCGCTTCGAGATCGAGGTCCGCCGTTCCGGGGATGCGATGCGCGGTGTCGGGCGAGAAGCCGAAGCTGCGCGAGAAGATCTCCAGCATCTGCGCGAGGAGCTGCGTGCCGTTCGGATCCACCAGCGATGCGCCGAGAGACGTGCCCTGCGGCGACGTCAACATGCGCGTGAAGAAGTCCTGGTTCTTCGCCGCCTCGGCGCCGAAGGCGAGCACGTAGAGGCGGATCCCATGTTGCTCGATGCGCGGCGCGAGCTCGTCTCGAATGCGCTGCAACTCCGCTTCGCGTGTCGAACGCTCGGGAACGCCATCGGTGACCAGCACGATCGCGCGGATGTCGTGCACTCCGCCCTTCTTCTGCTCCAGATCGCCGAGGGCGGCGGCGATGCCGGGATAGAAGTAGGTCATGCGGGCCTGGTACGGGAGCGCCTGCACGGCCTGCACGAAATCGTTGCGGTGCCCCGTCTGCGCAGCGATCCGGCGCTGCCGGCTCACCGGCGGTGGCGCGGCCGGATCGAGCCATCGCCAGTCGAGATCGAACGGGATGACGTCGAACGTATCGCCGCGCGTCGTGTTCGGCGCAGCGAGGTCGTGCAGCAGGAGCGTCGACAGGATCGCCATCCGTCCGGGATCGTTGGCCTTCATCGACGCCGAGAGATCGAGCACGACCCGCACGTGGACCTGTCGTGCCCAGAGCGGCGCGGCGAGCATCGCGAACGCGAACGACAGCGCGATCAGCGCACGCTTCATGTGCGGCCCCTCGTGGCAACGCGGAAATACGGACCGCGTTCGCCGATGCGGTACACGTCGCCCGCGTGCGCACGCCGTCCCTGCTCCGGCACGGTCTCCCAATCGCTGTCGAGCGTCTCCCGATACAGCGACATGCCGCCGCCGGGGTTTACGTGCGTGCCGGAGCGTTCGGCGCGCAGCGACGCGACCGCGCCCTGTGGACTGCCGGAGAGACGAAAGTCGGGATGGAGAAACGCCCGTGCGTCGCGGTAGAAGCCGATGCCCACGCCTTTCCACTGCCGGACGGGCTGCGCGGTCTGCTCTTCGAGCTCGTCGCGCTCGGGCACGTACACGACGGCCAGGCCGCCCTGGAAGCGCTGCGGCACGACGTAGCCGCCGATGATGAAGAGCAGCAGGAGGATGCCGAGGATCGTGAGGATCAGCCAACCCCAGCGCTCCCAGAACGACAGCCCGTGCACCTGCCATCGCAGACGAATCGGAACCGCGTGCTCCTTTCGGTCGCTGCCCGCAACGCGCAACTCGAGCCACGGTTCGCCGGATGCGGTGGACGACGGCGCGAGCCGCGTCGTCGAAAGACAGACTTCGAGACGATCGCCGGCGTTCGCGCTGACGGCAGCGCTGCCAGGCGTCAATTTGCCCGCGGGCAAACGAACCTCGAGCGCGTGGCCCGACGGAAGACTCCGGAGACGCCGCAATTCGAACGGAACTTCTCCCTGATGTTCAGCCGTGAAGGCGAGAGGCCGGCAGGCAACGGCTTCGACGCCGATCGTGCCGAGGTCGATGTCGAGCGGCGGGCCGGCGTAGCGGAAGCTTCCCGCGACGTTGACGACGACGTCGACAGTGCGGTCGATGAAGGGGCTGCGCACGTGCAGGCGGACCGGCACTTTGCCGGAGCCGCGAAAGGTCACCGCGCCGGTGAAGCGGCCGTCGCCGGCGGCGGCATCAGAATTTGCTCCCTGATCCGACAAAGTGACGGTCTGTCCCTGCACCTCGGCCGTGAACGTTGCGTCGCGCAGCAGCTCAGGATCGGTGACGAGATGTCCTTTGCCGGCGCTGATCCCTCCGACCAATCGGACCGGAGTCCCAGCGAGCGCACGCTGCGGTTCGAGCAGCACCGGTGCGAGCGCCGAGCGCTGCACGACGGCGTAGGCGACGCCGGGGCCGCCTCCCGACGCGCGCACCGTCCAGCGTCCGGCGAGCGGCAGTTCGATGTGGGCGACACGGTAGGCGCCGGCGCCGACCCAGCGATCCGCTGCGTAGTCGGCGCGAACCGGCTGTTGCGGTCCGTCGATGGTGACGTCGCCCAGCGTGTCGTCGCCGTAGACGACGATCCACGCTTCCTCGACGTGCTGCTTCATCTCGAAGCCCGGCTGGACGGAGACGAGGTTGTCGATTTCGTACGGAGCCTGGACGATGCGCCGGAACGATCCGGCGAACGCCTTCATGATCTCCGCCGGCGTGGAGACGCGGCGCGGGGTGAGGCCGGCGGCGATTGCGAGGTCCGTGTCGCCGAGGCCGAAGACGATCGCCTCGACCGCCACGCCCTCGGCCGCGAGCTCGCCGATGGCGTGGCCCACGACGGGGGCACTCTCGGACCGGCCGTCGGAGAGCCAGATGACGGTGCGCGGAACGCCGGCGGCCCGGGAAGGGTCGTTGCGGTGCTCGTCGAAGATCCCCTGCGCCGCACGGAAGGCGAGGTGGAACATGCTGTTTGTCGAGCGTTGCTCGAGATGTCCCTCCAGCGACTGCTTGAAGGCCGCGTCGCCGCGCGCGGGACGGGCCAGTGAGCCGAGTTTCTTGCTCCGTGCATCGGCTTCCCAGTCCGTCGCCGCGTCCACCGTGTGGCATGTGCGCGAGGGATCCTCCGAGCACGGCACGAACGTGCCGGTGGGGCGGCTGGGGATCACGTCCTTGTCGTCGTCGAGGTCGAGCAGGCGGACGACGGCCAGATCGCCGGGCACGATGTCGGCGAGCAGCTTCGTGACGAGCAGCGACGCGCGCGTCGGGTCCATCCCGTCCTGGCGCATGCTCGTCGAGGTGTCGACGATGACCACCGCGTCGGCGGTGGTGGGACGCCGGTCTTGGGCGGAGATCGTCGCCGCGAGTCCGATCACTAGCAAAGCGCGCGCAGCCCTCAGGTTCATGCTCACCTCACACGCGCTGCTGTTTCTCATCGGCGAGCGTCGCCCGGCGGAAGGCGAGGATGACGTTGAACGCGACGACGAGTAGGAAGAACTGGAAGATGTGCCCGGCCGCGGACACGAATTGCACGAAGCTGCTGGACGGAGCGAGATCGCTCCCGGCGGCATTGGTGATCATGTAATAGAGGTAGTCGAGGAGCTGCAACTCGGGCGTCGCGCCGTGGCCGTTCTGCCGCTCGAGGGACTCGCGTTGGAGCTTCGTCAGGTGATCGGGGATGCGCGTGAACTGCACCTCTGTCGTGAGCGCCCGGGCCAGTCCCGCGGTGGTGAGGCGCCGCGCATCGGGCGACGACCCGGCGGAGAGATACATGTTGCCCGTCCCCGAAGGCATGATCTGCCATTCGACGTTCAGCGGCGGACGGCTCGGGTCTTCGTCGCGCAACTTCGCGAAGACCGTCTCGACGAGCGCCTGCACTTGTTCGGCCCGCGCGCGCGACATCTCGTAGTTCGAGGCGAAGCCGGAGTTGGGCCTGTTGTCGGTGGCATGGGAGACGACGGCGATGCGGTAGCGGTCGAAGGCCGAGCGCGCGTAGATCGCGACGAGGTCAGACTTCATCTTGTAGACCTCTCTCGCGTTCCACGCCGTCTCATTCAGTTCGGCGGTGCATTCATCCGGCAAGTCGGCGTGTCTCAGTTGGTCCACGCGCCAGCCGTTCTCCGTTCCGTCGTCGTAGAACTCGGGACCGAACTGGCGGCTGCTCACCGCCTCCGCGCACCGGAGACTGGTCGATCCGAGAGGAAACGCGAGCGTGCGAATCGAGCCTGCGACGGCCTGCCGCGCGGTCGCGGACGCCTCGGGCGTACCGGGAAGATCGTTGCGATGGACCTGCCGTTCGAAGCTGGTGCCGCCCATCGCCTGGTCGTGAAAGGCGACGGCGAGTGCGAGGAACAGCATGACGTGCAGGCACGCGACGAGGAGGCCGCAGATGCTGAGGAAGCGATGCTGCAGGAGTTGGTCGATGACGCCTTGGCGAAACGGCGTGAGCGGCACCGTCGGCGTCCCATCGTCTTCCGTGGGCGCGTTCATGATCCATGACGTGAGCCGGTAGACGAGGCCGACCAGCAGGCAGGCGGCGAGCAGCGACGCCACCGACAGGATGTGCCGCTTCTCCGGACGGAGAAAGCCGGAGAACATGTAGACCGTGACGAGGATGTTCTTGATGACGTCGAACGTCGATGTTCCCAGCGTCAGAAGCTCGGGCTGTTGTCGGATGGTGAGAAGCCGGATCGCTCCGAAAATGATGAGGATCGACGGCGCGCTGAGGAGGATTGTGGCGAAGACTGCGTCGAACCGCGGGTTCCGCACGCAGTACGTGAATGGGCCGAACATCGTTGTGATGAACGCCGCAAAGAGCATCACCAGTGCGGCGCGGTTCAACGAGAACGTGCTTGGCGCCTTGGCTGCGGGAACGATCGGCTGCGCTTCGGACATGAAGATTCCTCTCTCCGGCAAAGACACCTTTTTTCGGATGAAGTTGAGCCGGACGTCAGGCGCGCGATCGGCGCCGTTTCACTAGCGCGACGACGGCCGCCAGTGCGACCGCGGCGGCCAGCCATTCCAAAACGCTCTTGCGCGTGAACGTCACTTCCGCGGGAACGAAGCGGATGTTGTAGGCCGGCCGGAGTCGTGCGCGATCGGCGATGACCTGCAGTCGATACGAACCGCTGCGGCGCGCACCTCGCAGCGTTCCCCGGAGAGTGCCGGGACCGGCCGAGCGGAGATCGAGGGCGGCATCGGCCGCACGGCCATCCCGCCAGAGCAGCGCTCGGAACAGACTCTCCTGCGATCCCATCGCGATCGCCCGCAGGTCGGCGACGCGCGCCGCTGCGTCGAAGCAGGCCACGTCGGTCTTCACGGGCAACCACGCGATTGCGCCCGAGGCGTTCACGCGGCAGTCGACGCGCTGGGCGGGAGAGACCGAGAAGCCGGACCAGCGGTCGTGGAACACGTCCAGCCGGCGGCCGCCGTCGTCGACGGTCATCAGCTTCACGTCGGTCCAGTAGCGGCCCGGAAGCACGCACTCAGGGTCGTGCGCGCTGCGGAAGACCGCCCGCCCGAGGTCGGCGGCGCGATGCATCGTCACGGACGTGCGCTCGCCGTTCGGCAGTGCAAGGGCAACTTGCAGCGCCAGCTTGTAACCTGGGATCTCGCGTAGCGGTTGTCCGTCCGAATCCAGCACCTGGTAGGCGAGTCTCACGCGGTCGTACTGCCGCAGCGGCTCCATCGGCGCGGGCTGCACGAGCAGTCCGCGCGGGAAGAACTGCTCCGAGACGATGCGCACGCGTGCATCGCCGTGCGACTTCCGAATGATCCAGCGGCCCGGCCGTGGCCGCGGCACGACATACGTCGCGAGGACGTCGCCGACACCCACGGCCTCCACCGCGTCCTTCCCGCTGCGGATCGGCGTGCGGCTGGCCGGAGGAAAGATCTCCACCACCGCGCCGGGCGAGCCGCGAAAGACGTCAAAAACGATCGTCTCCAGATACGGCGGTACGACGAGGGAAGCCGACGCGCGCGCCTCCGGCTCGACGGTACGTGTACCGATCCGTTCCGTGATCGCGCGGTGCGACTGCGCGAGGAACTGCGCCGGGTCGCGCGCCATCATCGAAACCGTGGTCGCGAGATCGCGCCACGTCGCGCGCTGGCGGTCGTCGAGGAGGAGCACGTCGAGCGAGATCCCCTCGACCGCGAACTTCGACGCCGCGAAGCGTTGCATGCGTTGGCGGTATGCGCGCATGTCCACGCCGCGCACGAACACCACGCCGTCGGTGAGCAAAACAATGGAACGCCGTCGCGCCGGATCGCGCGGCAGCGCGTCAAAGAGCTGCTTCGCCGTCGCGAAAGCGGCGAGCACGTTCGTCTGACCGAGGTTCACGGCAGGGAGCGCGTTGATGCGATGGCGAAGCTCTGCGAGATCGCGGGTGCACGATGCGAAGCCCACGTCGACGTGCGGAGCCGATCCGAATCCCACCACGGCGATGCGGTGATCGACGCGATTCGCGGTCGCGTTCCGCGCCACGAGCTCGAGGGTCATCGAGAGGAACAGCGGCGCGAGGTGCCGGTCGCGGATCATGCTCGACGAGCGGTCCACGAGAAGGACCAAGTCGAGCCCTGCCTCGGCCCGCGCCGCGAGGCTCGGGAGGATCAGAAAAGCTAGAACGATGGTGCGTCTCACGAGGGAGAAGACACCGGGCTGTACGGTTTGTCGTTAGCGTTTCCAGGTTCCTTGCGGGTCACCGTGCAGCGTGAACGCGGCCCAGTACTTCGGATCGCTGAACCGCTCGCTCTTTTTTACCGCGAGCTGTGCCTGACGTAACGCGTCCGCCGCGTGCTCGCCTGCCGCGAGGCGGCGATAGAACTCGTTCATCAGACCCGCGGACGCCGCGTCGTCGATGTTCCAGAGCGTGGACAGCACGCCCGGCGTGCCGGCGTAAAGCAACGCCCGCGTGAGCCCCACGACTTCGTCGCCTCCGCTGCGTGCACCGATGGCGGTGCGACAGGCGGAGAGCACGACGAGATTCACGCCGGACAGGTCGAGCGACGACAGGATCTCGTCGACGGTGAGGCTTCCGTCCTGGGAATCACCTGCGGCCAAAGCCACGCGGCTGAAGAGAGGATTATCTGCGTCGTAGATCCCGTGCGCGGCGAGATGCACGAGATCGACTTTACCGTCCAGGCCATAGAGCAGCGACTCTCGCGCGTCTACGCCCAGGTGCGGCGTGGCGTCGAGAACTCCGGCGATTGCGTTTGCTTCGCGTTCTGCGCCCGGAAGCTTTCGCAGCCCCGGCAGAGGACTCGCCGGGTCGCCGAGGATGAGCGCAGAGCCGGTGACGGGCGTCTCCTTCGCACGTAGGAAGCGCAGCACGCTGACGCTCGGAGCGTAGATGAGCGTGTAGTCGTCGACGAGGTCGTGACCGGTCTCCTTGTTCCGCAGCGCCGCGAATGGCACGTAGTGCAGGACGCCGTGCGGCACGAGGATGAGCTTCGACGTCTTGATCTGCTTCGTGAATGGGGCGATGAGCTGGTCGTAGGCCTGCTGCGCCGTTGCTGCCTCGCCGCAGAAACTCGGCAGCGTGACGCCGCGAGCGTCGCGATGGGAGCTGAACTGATCGGCCCAGCAGACGATGCGGCTCAGGGCCGGCGCGTCGATGGGCAGCAGCGCGTAACGGGTCTCGTTGCGGTCGATCGCCCAGGCGTGTACGTTCGTCGAGGTGACGAAGTAGCTGATGACCGTTGTGTCGGCGGAAATCTCCTGACGGACCGCGTCGATCCCCAGCGGCTCGACGGTCGTCAGCGCGGCGTACTCGGGGTTCGATGTCTTCACGCGAGTCATGACCGTGGCATACCGGTCGCGCTCGAGTTTGATGTCATCGGCGATCCGCCGCACATCGGCCGGCGCAGCGGTGTTGAGCTGCCGCTCGCGCTCGATGAGATCGGTGCGTAGTGCTTCGGCCTCCCGCACGAGACGCGGGTCGGCGCCGCGCTCGGCGTTCAGGCGGTGATTTCCGACGAGCTGCAGAAATGCGCGGGCGCGGGCGCGCTCCGCCTGCGCGAACGCTTCCTCGACCTTTCCGTCGCTCGCCAGCATCTGGACGAGCATCTCGAAGTACACCCGCCGGCTGCTGCCGAGATAGTTGGTGAGGTGTTCCTCCACCTTGACGTCGCTAGCCGAAGCCTCGAGCGTCTTCGCCGCATCCTTGAAGAAGCGCACGCCTTGGTCGCGGTTGCCTTCTCTCCAGTGAGTGACGCCGATGAGCGCGAGCAGGCCCGCGCGAATGTCGCCTCCCGGAACTGACGCCAGTGCCGCGGTGAGAGTGCGACGCGCTGCTGCATTCTCGTTGCGCGCAAGCTGCAGCCTCCCTTGCAGCATGAGCGGCATCCATCGCGCCATCTGCGGCAGATGCGTGTCGCCGGCAGTCGGCGGAGCGCCAGGCTCACCCTTGGCCAGCCGCGCAACCTCGCGGAGGATCTCCGGCATGTTTCCTAGTCCTAGCGTCTGCGTGTCCGGCAGGTCGCGGAACGCCTGGAGCGCCGCCTCGAAGTCCTCCGGCCTGCTCGGGCCGCTGCTGACGGATTCGAACGAGGCGATGAGATCGATCATCACCTCGGCGAGCTTGAAGCCGCTCTTCTTCGCCAGCGCGCGTGCATTCTCGATGGCCTGCGCCAGCGTGTCGCCGCCGCCGAGCATCATGTACACCTCGGCCAGCATGACCCACGTCGTCGATTCGAGGAGAGGCGCGTTGCTGGTCTGGTACAACGCTACGGCACTCTCCAGATATTTGGCCGCGGTGCCGTAGGTGCCCTTGAAGTAATGCAGCGTTCCGATGCCGGTGTGGAGCGATGCCTGCGCACCGGTGTCGCCGTTCGCCACCGCCATCCGCAATGCTCCTTCGAACTGCGCCAGCGCCTCTTCGGACCGGCCGGCCTTGTGCAGCAGATCGCCGCGCGTCTCGAGGATCTCCAGCTCCTTCTTCTTGTTTCCGGCGGCGCGGGCCGCGGTCAGCGCCCGCTGGTTCCACTCCAGCCCTTCGTCGGTCCGGCCGCTGAGAATCTCGAGCTCCGCGAGCTTGCCGTACACCTTCATCTCGAGGAGAGGCTCCGGCGCGCGGATCAGGCCCTGGAGCGCTTTGGCGCCCTCGAGCGCTTTCAGGTATTGCTCGCGCGCCTCGTCCAGACGCCATTGCATCTGTCGCAACTCGCCCAGATGAGAGCCGATGGCGAAGTCGTGAAAACCGCCGAACAACTTCGATCCCGACGCAGCTTGCGTGAGCAGGGCCTCGGCTTTCGTGAGATCGCGTCCCGCATCGATGAGCGTGTGCGCGTAGGTGTCGGTGGCGATGACACTCATGAACTGCAGCAGGATCGGCTTGAAGAGTTGCGCTTGTCCGGCCATCGACTCGAGCATGTGCGTCGGCGCGCCGAAGACCGTTCCCAGAACCTCGAGCGTGTCGATCGAGAACGGCGCGGACGGGTCTGCGGCTTTGACGAGCACCGCCTGCGCGCGCTCGTGCACCGCAATGGCGTCGTCCCATCGTCCCTCTCCGCTCTCGAGCTTCCCGCGAACGAAGAGGCTCATGGACGCGCCGAAGAAATCGCCGAGCGCTGTGTACTTGTCCTCAGCCTGCTGGAGCTCGGCCCGGGCGTTCGTTTCGTCGCCCAGCGTGAGGTCCGTCATGCCAAGCAACAGCCACAGTCCGGCCTCGGCGGATGCGTTCTTCTGCGCGAGGGCTTCGTCGCGCATCGCGAGAATCCGATGGCGCGCCTCGACCGCCTGTCCGGTCATGAGGAGCTGGCCGAGCTCCGCAAGCGAGTCCTTCTGCGCGGCCGCGGAGACGGAGCAAAGAAGCAACGCGGCACACGCCGCGGCGCGAAAACGAGTCATGGTTGCGGTCTCCGCGGCGGAACCGAGTGAAAGGTCACCCTCTCGAGCGACCAGTTGGTCGAGATGCGGATCGGCGGGTCGTTCGGACCGCCGCGCGTTCCCGACAGAGTGCGCGCGAGCAAACGCTCCAGTGGCGTCGGCGTCTGCCGACCCCCACTCCGCTTGTCCGCGGCTCGTACGCCGGACCACTCCAGACTCCCGAACGCAGGTAACGGCACGTCCGTCGAGAGCAGAAAGTAGGTGTCGGTTCCGTACGGCGCCGCGACGGTAAACGGCTCGGACTCGTTGAGCGGGATCTCAGCCTCCGCGTTGCGCACCGCCTTCGCGGCCGTCCGGGTCAGGGGCAGACGGTTCTCGACCGAGCCGGCGGTTGCGCGCGGAAAGAGCAGCGTGCTCGTGCCGGCGCTGTCGATGACGAACGCGTAGATGAAACGCGTGTAGACCTCGGTCGGGGCAGTGGGCTTGGCGCGCAGCACTAGATAGTGCCGGCGCTCGCCGAGGAGCACGCCGTCTTCGATGAGGACGTGATCGTCTGCTCTGCGAATGCCGAGGGTGTAATGGCTCGCGGCGCCAACCGGAGACGTCAGTTCGTGCCATCCATGAATGCGTTGCAGTCGCGTGAGTGCATCCTCGAGCAGGAACGACGATTCGGCTTTCGTCCACGCCGTGCGCACCGGCAGAGCGGCGCGGGTGGCATCGCTCGCGGAGACGTGAGGACGGATGAACGAGTATTCGGCGCCTTTCGCCGTGAGGCGTCCGGCGAGGACGTAGTCGGCGGTCTCCGGCCCCTGGGTGACCTCGATGCCTTCGACCACTGCGATTTGCGAGGCGAGCTTCGCCGGCACCGGCAGCTGCACGAAGACCGAGCTGCCGGAGCCGATTCCGTCCAGCGGCGTTGCCGTTCGCCGCGTACGGCCATCCGCGAACACTTCCCATCCGCCGTCGCGCCAGCGGATGAGGTGCGTCGCCGTGGCCTCCGTGGGATCGGCGATCCAGGAGACGTCGTGTGCCGCTGCCGCCTCGCGCAGCTTTCGCGCGAGGCCGGAAGCGTCGTCCTCGGCGCGAGGAATCCAAATCCGCAAGGGTGTCGTAGGCGGCGGCGCCCACGCGGAGATCTCGAGCAGCGTTCCGGCGCCGAGAGGAGTGCGTGAGCGCGCCGGCGCCGAGGAGACCAGCCGGGCCACGGAGCTCGAGATTCCGGTGATCGACTCCACTTCGAGCCGCACGTCGGGATTGCCCGTCACGCGCAGCTCGCTGCCCGCGGTCACGCCGTTCGCCCAGCCGCCTCGTAGCTCGTACAATCCGTCCGGCCGGATCTTCTGGATTGCGATCACCGGGCGACGGTTCTGCCGGTCGATGCGCTTGCCGAGGAACGGACGGAGACGGACGGCGGGCGTTCCGGCAAGAACAGGATCCTGTCCCGGCCCACTGACGCTGAGTCGCGCCTCGATCCGGAGAAACGTGTCGCTCACCGGCTCGCCGCGCTCCGCGTCCTTCAGCGCGCGCGCGAGCGCCCATGTGAACGCACCACGGATCAAGCCGTCCGATGCGGGGATCTCATAGGCCCGGTCGAAATCCTGCGTTGCGGCCAGGACCAAGGCGCCACGGTTCTCGGGGTGTGGTGGGTTGGATGGATCTGCGACATCGCGTTCATCCGGCTTCACGCCTCGAGCAACCAGCCCGGCCTCGAGACCGGCACGTGTTCCCGATCCGCTATGGCACGTGTCGAGGACGACGGTCAGCTTCGCGCCTCGATCGAGGATCTTGTTGAAGATCTTGCGCAGATCTTTGTCCCGAATGTCCTCGGCGCCGAGGCGGGAGTCTGCGGGAACGAGAGACTCGTCGAGCTTGTCCTTCTCCGGCGAAAGCGAGTTGCTCACCTGCGAGCCGTGGCCGGAGTAGTAGAAGAGAACGACGTCGTCCTTGCGCACGCTCGCCTCGAGGCGCTTCAGCTCGCGAAGAACGCCGCTTCGCGTTGCCTGCTGATCGGTGAGGATGACCATGTCCTCGCGTTTGAAGCCGTACGTCGGGCCGAGAAGATCGCGCATCAGGTGCACGTCGTTGATCGTGCCTGCGAGGTTAGGCCACTCGCGCCCCGCCGCCGGAGCTCGCGAGCTCTCCGGCTTCAGCGTCGAGGCGCTGTAGTCGTTGATGCCGACAAGGAGGGCGTGCTTGCGCGCCGCCTCCGCATGCACCGTGAGGATCAAAAGCGTGGACAGCGCCGCGAGAACAGACTTTCGGCTTCGCATCGTGTCTGTATGGACACGAGACGAAGGGAGATGTTGTCATGCAATTCCGTTGGGCACGAATGCTCTTCGTGTTCGGATGGTGCCTCGCCGGGGAAGGTGCGGCCGCTCAGAACATTCGCTCAGTGCGGCTGCCCGAAGCGGCGCCGCCGGAAATGCCGCGATCGTTCGACTCTTCGCAATCGGCTGCGATGTTCGTCGGGATCCGCGACTTCACGCACGATGCGGATCTCGAGAAAGTCCGCTATGCAGTGGACGACGCCATCGACCTTGCGTATGCAGTGTCGCTCGATCGCACGGTGCCGCTCGTGGCACCCGAGCGCATCGCCCTCGCACTCTCGGGCGAGCCACAGAAGGAAGCTTCCCGCCGCCGCCTGAAAAGGCTGACCGAACGCGGCGCGATCACCCATCCGGCTGGACAGACCGACATCGTCCAACTCATGGAGCAGCAGGCGAAGCGGGTGGGTAAGAAGGGTATTCTCATCGTCGGAATTGCGACCCACGGCTTCAGCGATGACGGCCTACATTACCTGATCGCATCGAACTCCCTGCTCCGTTATCGCGATTCTGCAGTGGCGACGCACAAGCTCCTCGACATTGCCGCTCGGTCCGGAGCGCCGCGCGCGCTCGTCTTTCTGGATGCGTGCCGGTCGCGTCTCACGGTCGGTGCGACGCGTGGCATCGACGAGATCGACGATCGCTCGGCCGCGCCATTGGTCGATGGGCTCGCGCACTCCGCGGGCCAGATCATCTTCTACGCCGCTGCGCCAGGCGATTACGCGTACGATGATGACAACCGACAGAACGGTGTCTTCACGGCCGCGTTGCTCGATGGCCTACATTGTGGAGCCGCGGCGGACGAAGAGGGGCTCGTCACTACGGATGCCCTCGCGGAATATGTCGGAGAGCGTGTCCGCGACTGGGTGCAGGCTCACCGCCACCGGACGGTCGCGCAGGGGATTCAGGCGACGGGAGGCAGCCGCATGCCCGTCGCGATGTGTGCTCCCTCGGCCGCGCCGACGCGTCCGCGGACCGTGCGGTTGCCGGGGCAGGCGGAGATTCAGGCTCTTCTGGATCGACTCCAGCTTTTCGCCGACGGCAGGCCTGCGACCGTGCAATCGGCAGGGACCATGTTCAGCGTCCTGAACGCCGCCGGCCTGCCGCTGTGGGGAACCGCCCTACGAGGCGAGATCGCGCAGGCCGAGGTGCAGGACCTCGACGGCGACGGCACGAATGAGATCATCGTCGGAGTCGCAGGCGTCGGGGACGACGTCGGCAAAGTGCTGGTTTACGACAGCGGCGGGAAGCTGCGCTGGTCGGCCGACACGACGACGACCTTCAATTACGACTCAGCGCGCAGTGGACGTCTCGCCGTGCGGGCATTCGCCAGCGGCGATCTGTATCGCACTGGCCGCCGGCAGATCGTGGTGCTCACGCTCGACTCTCAGGGGTGGTATCCATCACGGCTCTGCATCTTCGACGTCGACGGGGAATTGCTCGCTTCGTACTGGCATCCGGGGCATCTGAGTCGCGTTCTGATCGCTCAAGCTTCCGAGCATGAACCGCCGTGCATCATCGTGAGCGGCGTGAACAACGATCTTGCCGCTCTGCTGGGCCTGGAGGGCTACGTCAGCACGGTGTTCGTGCTCGATCCCGCAGCGGTCACTGGCGAGGCTCCGCCGTACTTCGGTCGGTCGACGAAAGGATCGCAGCTCTGGTACGGCATCCTTGTTCCAACCCGGAACGTCGTCGAGCGGATGGAGATCGTCGACTTCGATCAGGACGGCCGCAATGAGATCTCGGTGTGGACGTCCTCGCGGAGCGTGTTCTATCTCTCGTTCGACGGCATGGTGCAGCGCGTGGCACGCTCGGACGGTGCGAGCGCGGGCGAGAGCGCTCGGTTCCACCTCGTGCGGGATTGAGCTGTGGCCCCCCTGCAGCGGAGCCACAGCTCACGGCGAAGTCTAGTCCGTGATGATCGGGCAGATCGCGAGGTCATACGGACCTTTGCCTCGCGGGTTGAGGCCGAGCTGCTCGAGCAGTTCCGACGACCATCCCTGTTTCGGATGGAGAGAGTTCCAGTCGATTTGCGGCTCGGACGGGGACGGTGTCGTCGTGCGGTGCGGCACGAGGCGCGCGGCGTACGCCGGTGGCCGTTTCACGAGGTCGTAGAAGACCTGGAAGTGCTGGCCCGGCAGAGGCTCGGGAGCAGGAGCGGCGGGGTCGGGCTCCTCGTACGGCGGAAGGTTGAGGAGGGCGATCTCGACGACGCCGTTCACCGGATGCAGCTTCATCGCGCGCTGCTTCGAGCTGTCGTTGAAGTTCTGATCGATGATGTCCACGGAGTCGCCGGGCACGCGAATCTCTGCGGCCACCCAGTTCGCGACCGCCTGCGCGTACGGCGCGTCGGGCGCGTCGCCCAATGCCTTCCGGAAGTGTACGGGCAGCGCTTTGGAGTCGATCTTTACGAGCGAGTAGGTGAAGAGCTTTCCACTGCGCAGTTTGAGCCGTGCGGCGACGGTGCAGCCCGGAGGCGGTTCGGCGAGTGTGAGTGACTCCTTGAAGCCGTTCGATTCCGGCGCGATCTCGCTCAGGTCCGGAACCCAGGTGAAATCCTCCCGCTCCGCGGCTGTCCGCGGTACGGGGAGCAATGCGCCGTTGTCATCGCGACCTCGGACGCCGATTCGGACGGCCAGCGGCTCGACCGGGCCGGCAAGCGTCAGATCGGAGCCCGACAGCGCCCACGCTCCGCCGCCCTGGAGAGCGTGGTTGAGCGAGGTTTCGGCCTGGCTGGCTGTTTTGTTGGCGAACAGATAGCCGGCGATCCCCTGTTTGTCGGGCGTCACGCACGTTCCTTCGCAGCGGCCCGCGCGCGCCAGGAGGATGGGATAGTGATGCGGCAGTGTCGCACCGTCCGCGAGCGTGTACTCGTGCGGGGTATGGGCGAGGACGACATTCATCTCCGTGCCGTTGCTGTTCGGCACGAACGCGATGAGTCCACTGAAGAAAATTCGTAGAACGAATTCAGTCATGACCTCTTATCTCCTTCTCTCTTCCTGTCGAGGGGGAAAGGGGGATGAGGCGGATCCGATCATCTGGAAGGCGCCCCATGCGCGCGGAGTCTTGCGTGTAGCCGCTGCGTCGCGCCACATTTCCAGTTGTGCGAGGCGCAGGGCCTCGTCGGCCGCGCGTCCGACGCTGTACTGGCGGTGAAAGCGGACCAGCAGCTCTTCGGTCTCCTTCTGTGCACTGATGTTCCAGAGCGTGCCGACCACTCCCGGCACGCCTGCGAAGACGAGCGGACGCACCAGCGGTGCGAGGCCGTCGGGCCCGACGGCCGCTCCGCCAGCGCTGCTGCAGGCAGCGAGGACGGCGACCCGCGCCTTCTCCAGCCGCAGATCGCGCAGCAGCCTCTCCGCGTCGAGCGTTCCCGCATCGTCTTCCGCCGGCGCCAGCAGAAAAAACGAGCGTGAGGGCGCATCCGGATTGGCCACGCCATGAGCGGCGATGTGAATGACACTGCTGCCGGGAACCAACGCCAGGAACCGGGGGATCGTGGCGCTTTCCCGCGTGAGTGGTTTGACGGAGATCAGCGGCTTGTAAACGTCCGCGATGCGATCGATGCGCAAGCCGGGGACCGACTGTTCGAGGCCGCGGGCGAGGTCGTGCTGTTCGTCGAACGCCGGGTCTCCGAGGAGCAGGACGGATTCGGCGCGGCGCTTTGCAAGCTCTTCGTTCTGCAGCAGCGAGACGACGTAAAGCGTCGCACTGGCGGCGACGGAAACGAGATGGCGCTCCATGACGTAGCGCTGGCCGTCGCTCAAAGCGGAAAACGGGAGTCCGTGCATGGCGCGGTCGGGTACGATGACGACGCGCGGTGGATTCGATTCGTCGAGCGTCTCGCCGATCTTTTCGAGCGGTGCTTTGAGCAGGGCCGCATACGGCTCGGTCAGCGCGAGCCGGAACTGTTCATCGGCCCTCGTCATCGCATATCGCTGCAGAGACGCGGACCATTTTGCGATCGCGTCGTTTCCTACGTCGAGCGTCAGCCGTTCCGAATGGCCGCGGCGAATGATCCAGACATACGTCTTGTCGTCGAGGACACTGTACTGCAGGAGGTACGTGCGCTCCGGAAGCACGCGTTCGACGGTGCCCAGAGGTAACGGTGCGTCGTCCTGGGTAAGCCCTGAAAACGCGGGCGGAAGGATGTTCCGATGGCGGAGTGCATACAGCGTTTCGGATGCGCGCGACTCTTCCGCCTGGTTGAACGCCTGGGTGTCGTCGTGCTCGTCGACGAGCAGGCGAACGAGTTGCCGGTAGGCAACCTGACGCCGGGACAAATAGGCGTCCCACAGCGGATCGCGTTTTTGAGGCGTGCTCGACACTTCAAACATGCCCCGCGCTTCTTCGCGCAGCGTCTGCACCGCTTCATCCACGTCCTTCAATGCCGCGTCGCGATCGGAGTCCAGACGATAAAGCTCCGCTCGTTGCAGTAGCAGCGACGCACGAAGGGACTGATAGTGAGTGTGCTGCACGTCCACAATGGCACGGCTGAGTAAGCGGATTGCCGCTGGACGATCTGTCTCCGCAACGGCATGCGCCTCCGCCTCGGCAAGACGCGCTCGGAATCCAATCGGGATCGACGCGTCTTGAGGGTTGTCCGACGGGCCGGCCAGCCGCGCCGCCTCCGCTACGTCGGCGAGCGCACCATCACGATCGTTGAGCCGGGCGCGCATTGTGGCCCGAGCCCTGAATGCAATGCCCAGGTGACGTCGCAAACTGCGGACGAGTACCTCGTTCTCCGTCTGACTGATCTCGCCCTGGAGATACCGCACCGCCGCGTCCTGGAATCGCAGGCCGATCTCCGGGTGATTCATCTCGGCCGCGAGACGCGCGGTCTCACCGAGAAGAAGATGGCGGGCGTTGAAGTCCGATGCGGAGCGACGGGTCAACAGGACCTGCCGCCACGTCTCGTCGATGCTGCCGATCTCGACGAACATGCCCAGCCGCCGGGATTGGACGCTGCCGAAGTTCTCGACGTCCTTGTTCTGGTCGTAGATCGCGAGTGACTTCGTATATTCGGCCAGCGCCTGAAAATGATTGCCTTGAACGGAGAGCATGAAGCCGCGGGCGCTATAGGCGCGCGCCAGGATGTACTTGTAGGAATGGCGTTCCGCCTCGCGCTCAGTAGCCTCGATCAGGCGCAGTGCCTCGACAGGACGTGATGCGGTCATCACCGTGATCAGACCGAGCATCGTGCCGAGACGCAGTGGACTACCCGCGCGCTCGAGGGCCTCCTTCGCGCGTTCGAAATCCGGCAGGGGCCTTCCGGTCAGGCCTCGCTGAATCGCGCGTGCTTCCGCAAATGCGAGATGACCCTGCTCGAGATCCGAGAGCGCCCGTGGATCGCGACAGGTTTGCACGCGATGCACGACGTCCTTCAGGTAGCGGTCGTGATTGAGCTTCTCCAGGACGTCCGCGATGGCTGAGGCGACAGCGAGCTTCTCGTCAGCCTCGCGGGTCTTGCCGGCAGCGGAAGCGACGCTCCAGTCCCGCAGAACTTCCTCCTCGACATAAGCCTGCGCGGACGAGCGAAACGGCGAGATGAGCGCCTCGAGCACGGTGGGATCAGAGCCACGCATCGCGTCCTCGAGACGGCCCACGTTCAGACGCCATTGAACTGCCTCGTCTCGTGCCCGTTGCGTGGAAAGCTCGCGCGCGTGGGCTCCGGCTTCGTCTTTCCATCCGCCAGGCATGTCGTTGGCGAGCGGCTGCCATGAGGTGATCGCCTGTTCGATGAACCCGATGCCCTCCTGGGCGAGCGCGGCATTGAAGCGAGCCTGGGGCAGCCGGGGCTCGCGCTGCAATGCCTCTTCCGCCGCCGCCAGCGCATACAGGTAGTCCGAGGGCTTGTCCTCACGGCGTGCGCGAGCCAGATGGGCGCCGGCGAGATCGCTGTACAGCTCCGCCGTCAGCTTCTCGGCCGCGAGCTCGCCAAGCTTCGTCACCGCCGCGTCGGTGCATGACGGCGCGTACGCGAGCAGTTCGACGGCGTCTTCGTGTGTTCGCATCATCGAGTCACAGCTACCGATCTCAATGGACACGAATCGCCGCGGAGTGTTGGTGACTCTGCATCGGACGTTCAGAACGGTCGCGCCCTCGTCAGGCAGCGCGGCGCACGGCTGCCAGGCGCCGAACCCGCTCAGCCATGGCTCGACGACGCGTAACTGCTCTTCGCGCCCAACCGGACCCGTGTCTTCGGGCGGTGACGGGAGCTCCTTCTTCCTGCAGGCGTACAGAGAAATGCACAGAGCGACGAGGACAAACGTCCACCGCCACGGAAAGGAAAAAAAGTTCCGCAAAGCCATCTCCTGGAAGAGGCGCAATGTTTACCGAATGAATGAGTTAGGCTATGATACCGGAAAGTCTGAATGGGCGACGACGAGAAGCAGTTCGAGGAACTGTACAAGTTCTATCCCGGCGTCCTCGCACTGCTGCGGCGCCTCGGATTTCCTCACGACGAAGCGGAGGAGCTCGCCCAGGAATCGTTCGTGCGTGTCTTTAGAGGCATGAAGGACTATCGCGGAGACGCGCAGTGGGCTTATCTGGAAAAGACGGTCCGGCGCGTCGCCGCGAACGCGATCCGCGCGAAGAACGCGGGAAAGCGCCACGGGGAGACGGTCTCGGATGCAGTGCTGGCGATGCTGCCGGATTCCAGCGTGCCTTTGCCCGATGCGGGCTTGGCTCAGAGGGATGTCGTGAAGCGCGTGCGCGAAGCGATCGCAAAGCTCGAACGAATCGATCAGACGGTTCTCCTCTTGCGATTGAATGGCCGGTCGTATGACGAGATCGTAACGGGCCTCGGCATCTCGATGTCGGCCGTCAAATCGCGCCTGAACATCGCGCGCAGACGTTTGAAGGAACTGCTGGGCCATGACCCGGGGCTGCGGGGGAGTGATGATCACTAAATCGCATTGGCAAGACGCCTATCGTGACATTCTCGAGGACGGACGCGAGCGTATCCAGCCGCCGTCCGCGGAGAAGATCGAAGAGCTGCTGGAAGGAAAGTTGCCGGAAAAGGAGGCGGAGCTCGTTCGCGAGTCGCTCGCGTACTACCCGGAATTGCTGCGTGTCATGACGGAGCCGGTTCCCGCCGATCCGTCCAGCGTGGTAACGGATGAGGAGGTTGCGGGCGGTCTTGCGCGACTCAGACAGCGCATCCAGCGCGAGTCCGAGCCGGTGGGCATCCGCCGCCCGCGCCGTCCCTTTCGCCGCATCCTGATGCCTGCGGCCGCGGTCGTGATTCTGCTCGCAGGCGGCATTCTGGCCTACCAGCGAACACATCGGTTCGAGGGAACTTCGGTTCTGTTGTCTGCGGATGGCGAGCTTGCCGGGCCGAGCGCAGGCGGCCAGACGCCCCATCAGCTCTCCACCGAAACCGACTATCTGCTCGAGCCGGCGTTTCTGCCTGATCGTAAGTTCGCGGCCTACAAGCTGGAGCTTCTCGACTTGTCCGGCGATGCCCCCCGCGTCGTCGAGTCCTGGACGGATGTTCGTCAGGAGCGCGACGGCTCATTCCCGGTCCCGCTGTCGACGAAAGGATTTATCGAAGGGCGATATCGACTGGTGCTCTATGGGGTGGACGACAAGCCGGTGCGACTCGCCACCTTCACAATCCGTCTCAGCCGGCGCTGAGTCCGCTGTCGTCGCGGTGACGCGCGGCGAGAACGTGGACGACGCCCTCGGCGAGCTCCCTCTGGCCGGCGCGCGGGCCGCGGAACACGCCGTCGCCGAGATGAATGCGGATCTTCTCCGCGTCGACAGCGCATCGCGCCTCCCACACCACATCCTCGCCCGCACGGATCACCCAGTCGGTGCAGAGGTGCTGGTTCCGTCCGCGTCGTCGAACGCCGCAATGACCATATGCACGTCCGCCGCATGCACGACCTGGTCGTCCCTCTCCGGCTCGCGGAGGACCGGGGCAGCCGGGCACTCGCCGCTCGGGCGGACCAGACGAGAAGGAGCGGCAGAAGGGGAAACCGGTGCGCCGGAGCATGGCGAGAACCGCCAACCGGCAACCGCCAACCGTTTCGCATAAGCTTTGCGGCGCCATGAAGGACCCCACCGATCTCGCCCTCGCCAACGCGGAGCTCGATGCGCTGGTCAACGACCGCGGCCTGCTCACTGGTCCGCGTCCGTCGATCGACCGCGACAAGCTCCAGCATCACCTGCGCGAGGCACTGCGGCTGCTGCACGTCGACCTCGAGAACGAGAACGTCCTAGACACCCCTCGGCGGTGGGCGGAGTCGCTGATCACGATGACCAGCGGCTACGACTTCACGGACATCAGGAAGCTGACGACTCTCTTCCGCAAGGCCTGCTCACGCGCGGACGAGCACTGCCAGAATCTGGTGATCATCGGCGGGACCTACAAGACCCTCTGCGCGCACCATATCCTGCCGTTCTTCGGCCACTTCATCATCGGCTACATCCCGGAGCGGATGATCATCGGCGCATCGAAGATCCCCCGCATCGTCGAGGTGCACATGCGCCGGCTGCAGTCACAGGAGCATCTGGCGCACGACGTGGCCGACACCATCGAAAAAATCCTCGAGCCGCGCGGGATCGCGGTCTGGATGGGTGGCGTGCACCTCTGCATGGTGATGCGCGGCGTGGAGCAGGAGTCGTCGTTCATGGAGACCAACGTCCTCCGCGGCGAGTTCCTGAACGACGAGAAGACGCGGCAGGAGTTCATGTCGATCGTGAACCGCCGCGGAACGCGCACCTAGCCAACCTAGCCGGCACGTCCGGCGGCGTGGGTGGGCGGGCGGCGCTCACGGGTGGAGTCTCAAAGTCGCAAAGTCGCAAAGTCTCAAAGATGGAGGTCGGCGCCTTTTCTTTGAGACTTTGAGACTTTGAGACTCTGAGACTTTGAGACTGGAAGACCCGAAGACTCCCTACCAGAGCGGTAGCTCCCGCCCTTCCCGCCGCCCGCGCCGCGCACTCTAGAACCGAGGCGCTCCGCGTACGTACACTGTTTACGCGCCATGTCGCCGCGTTCCCGCTTTCTCCTCATCTTCGTCCTGACGATCCTCGTCGTCGGCGCGGCCGTCGGCTACATGATCGGACACGCCCGCCACTGGCACGAACGCGGCTGGAGCGGCGTGATGTACCTCTCGAAGACGACGCCGCCGCAGGAAAGACTGGGGTTCCGCGGATACCAGGTGATGGCCACGGTGGCTGGAAGCCCGGCCGACGGGAAGCTCCGTTATCGCGACGAGGTCCTCTCCCTGAGCGGGATCGCGCGCGACGACCTGAAGCGGCTGGCGGCGCTCGACGCCGAGACCCGCCGCGGTTCGGTCGTCGTCTATCGGATCCGCCGCGGGGAGGCCGTGATCGACGTGCCGCTGCGGTTCGAGTCGCCGTTGCGTAGCCGGTTCGTGATCGTGCGTCACGCCGCGGCGCTGATCGTGGCGGTCACATTCCTCGCCATCGCCCTGCTCATCGTGGCGCGTGCGCCGCGCGATGCGCGTGCGACAGTCTTCTACGCTCTTGCCCTGGTCACCGCGGTGGCGATTCTGCTTTCCGCCGCTACGGTCTACGAGCAGTCCGGCGGCCGCGGGATCATGCTCTCGCCGTTTCCGACGTTGATGACGATCTACGTCGTCGCGGCCTGCGCGTTTGCTTATCCACCGCTCATCCTCCATCTCTGCCTGATCTTTCCCAGGCGCCGCCCGATCCTCGAGAAGAAACCGAAGCTGCTGCACTGGATCTACGCGGTGGCGCTGGTGGGCGTGCTGATGCTGACCTTCATGATGGCGTTCCTGTCACTCATCGACTGGAGCGACGTCGAGGGGAGCAGCCGGAGGATCGAACCGTACGTGCGGCCGGTTTTCCACGCGCTGAGCCTACTGCCGGTCCTGATCGGTCTGAACATCCTCTGGGCCGCGCGCCGGGAGGGCGTGATGCGCGCGATCACCGCGCGTCCGTTCCGCGTCGTCGGCGCGATCGGAGCGTTGCCGATTGCCCTCGCCCGCGGCGTGGGGATGCTCTTTTCCGACACCATTGCGGGGTTCCTCACGGTCCTCGCGATGGGAGTGCCCGTGCTGGCGCTCGGCACGTTCCCGCTCTTCGCGCTGGCCGCGCTCATCCAGAGCTATCGTGAAGCGAACGCGGAAGAGAAGCGTCAGGTCGCGTGGCCGCTGTGGGGGCTGCTCCTGACGATCGGCGTGAAGGTCCTGGCCGTGGTCTTCGCGGGCGGGCTCTCGTTGTGGCTGACGTTCACACAGCGGGACATGATTGCGTGGCGCGATACGCTCCAGACCCTCGGCATCATCCCCCTGCTCTTCACGCTCGCCATCCCTGTGTCCTTTGCGGTGGCGATTCTCAAGTACCGGCTGATGAACATCGATCTGATCATCCGGAAGACGGTCGTCTACGCGGTTCTCAGCGGCGCGATCGTCCTGATGTACCTCGGTCTGGTCGGCGGCCTGGGCTCGTTCCTCGTCTACGTCTTCGGAATGGAGAACCAGACCACGATGATCATCGGCTCGACGCTCGTCGTGGCCCTGTTGTTCGTGCCGCTGCGGAATCGGCTGCAGCTCCTCGTCGACCGCAATCTCTTCCCGCACAGGTACGAGTACCCCGAGGCTCTGCGGGCGATCTCGGAGGAGAGCCGCACGAGCGACGACGCGGGGGCGTTTCTGGCCTCGGCCGCGGAGAAGCTGCAGCAGGCGTTGCAGAGTCGAGCCATCGTCATCTTCGCGGAGCGTCAGGAGGAATACGTCGCCGCGGCGAAGGTTGGCGTCGCGGACTCGCTGGTTGGTCGTCTGCGCCTGCGGCACACATTTGCGGAGCTGCTCGACCGCCCGTTCGATCCGCGCCGCCGGACGCTCCCCGAGGATGCTGCCGCGGCGCTGGCGCGGCTCGAGGCCGTGCTCGTCGTGCCGATCGGAGCACGCGGCTTCATCGCGGCGGCGCCGAAGCTCTCCGGTGGCGAATACGACGTCGAAGACATCGACTTCTTCCGTCAGATCGCCCAACAGCTTGCGCTTGGCGTCAACCGCATCCGCATGGTCGTCGAGGAGGCGGACTTCGATCACGCGCGGGCGATCCAGCAGGCACTGCTGCCGCGGGAGATGCCGCGCGTCGCCAACGTCGACGTCAGCGGCGTATGGCAGCCGGCGCGGATGATGGGCGGCGATTACTACGATCTGCTGCCTCTGAGCGATACCGAGCTCGCGATCTGCATCGGCGACGTCGCCGGCAAAGGAATGCCCGCCGCGCTTCTCATGTCCGGCCTGCAGGCTGCCGTCCGTGCCTCGGCCAGCAGCTCGCCGCGCGATCTCTGTGAGCGAGTGCGCCGCGTGGTCGTCTCCAGTCTCTCCGGTGGACGCTTCGTCACGTTCTTCTACGCCACCGTCGATACGGCCGCGATGCGTCTGCGGTGGTGCAACGCGGGACACAATGCGCCGATCCTGGCTCGCGCCGACGGCACGATCGTGCGTCTCGCCGAGGGTGGGCCGGCATTCAACCGGCTGTTTCGGGGAGCGTACGAGGAGCGCGAGATCGCGATCGCATCGGGCGACCGCATCGTCCTCTTCACGGATGGTGTCAGCGAGGCGACTGACGCCGCCGGCGAGATGTTTGGCGAGGAGCGCATCGAGGAGCTGGTGACGGATTGTCGTGACCTGGCCGCTACGGAACTGCAACAAACCATCGTCGATGCCGCCAGCGTGTACAGCGGCGGCGAGCTCGAGGATGATGTCACCCTGGTCGTCGTCCGCGTCACGGAGTAGGATGTCCCGCATGCGGAAATCCCTGCTCCCGGTGCTGCTTCTGCTGTCTCTTACCGCTTCGATCTCTGCGCGCAAAGCGGATGCGACCAAGCCGCAGACGATGAGCGGAGAAGCGGTCGTGAGGAGCATCGGAGCGAACCGCATCGCCGTCCTGCTCGACACGAACGAGGACCAGGCGGTGGATCAGGGCTTCCTCCTCTCCTCCGACCTGCCCGTGTCGTCGACCAGCGCGCGCTGCCCAACGGCGAGCGTCGAGTTCACGGACGGTTACGTTCGCCTCACGTACGACACGAAAGTGGTCGAGCTCTACGTTGCCGGGTACCCGGAGCCGCCGGCCGTGCCCGGCAATAAGGACATCACCAAATTCGTCGGCTACGCGCTCCAGCACAGCAGCGGGACCAGTGGCTGCAATCTGGAGCGCGCGATGACCGATGCGGGCGCGTGCTTCGGCTACGGCAGAGAGTAGCCGGCACTTTCGACGAACTGTTCAGAGTGTCATCCTGCGCCGCGTAGACGGCGAAGGACCTTCTCCGTTCCATGATGGAAGGTCCTTCGCTGTCTACGCAGCTCAGGATGACACGGCTTTCTGCCGCGCAGGCCAGGAGGGGGTTCCCTTCCGAAGCGTCCGGGACTAGATTTCCGTCACGAAACGTTCTTCGGCGTGCGCGCGTAAAGTAGAGAAGCCATGGCCATCGACAAGAAGAAGGTCCTCCGAGAGATCCGCATCTTCGTTCTCATGATCCTGATCGTCAGCTCGCTGCGGTCGGCGCTCGCCGACTGGAACGACGTCCCGACGGGCTCGATGAAGCCGACGATCCAGGAAGGCGACCGCGTCGTCGTCAACAAGCTCGCCTACGACCTCAAGGTCCCGTTCACGACGATCAAGATCGTCCAATGGGACGACCCGACGCGCGGCGACATCGTCGTGCTCTTCTCTCCCGTCGATGGGACGCGCCTCGTGAAGCGCGTCGTCGCAATTCCCGGAGACCAGGTCGAGATGCGCGACAATCAGCTCTTCATCAACGGCCGGATGGCGAGGCAGTCGCCGATCGCACTGACCTCCTCCGACGGGAGCTCGGCCGAGGTGCTCGCCGAGGATCTCTACGGCCACAACCATCAGGTCATGCTCACTCCGGAGATCCCCGCTGTCCGCTCCTTCGGTCCCATTGCGGTGCCGGAGGGAAACTACTTCGTTCTCGGGGACAACCGCGACAACAGCAATGACAGCCGCTTCATCGGTTTCATCGAGAGGCGGCGGATCGTCGGCAAGGCCGTCGCTGTGGCGTTCTCGCTCGATCGCTCGCGCTGGTTCATTCCGCGGATGGACCGCTTTTTCGAAGGTCTCAACTAATCTCGTCGCAGGAGAAAATGTTCATGAGGAAACTCGCTGTCGTTGCCGTGCTCTGCATCGTGAGCCTGTCGCTCAGCGCTCAGATGAAAGTCCCGACCTCGCCGTCGCCGACCAAGAAGACGCCGCTCGCGGCATCGGGAGCGCGCGCCAACAACCCCGCGAACTTTCCCCGCATCAGCATCGAGGACGCGAAGAAGCTCTTCGCCGCAGACAGGGCGGTCTTCGTCGACGTCCGCTCGAACGAGCAGTACACACTTGGCCACATCAAAGGCGCTCTGAGCATTCCCGGAAGCCAGCTCATCCGTCGCTTCAACGAAGTGCCACCCCGGAAGACGATCATCACCTACTGCGCGTGCAGCGCCGAGCAGTCCAGCGGCCGCGCCGCCGCGGATCTCATGGCGCACGGCGTGAAGGACGTCTTCGCGCTCAAGGGTGGATGGAACGACTGGAAGAACGACGGGCATCCCACGGCCGTCGGCTCGAAATAGTCCTGGCACCATAGCCCGGCGGATTCGTTAGAATCCGCCGCGCTATGTTCAAGATCGCAGAGCTGTTCGCGCGCGAGATTCTCGACTCGCGCGGCAATCCCACCATCGAAGTCGACTGCCTCCTCGGCAACGGTGCCCTCGGACGCGCGGCCGTTCCGTCCGGTGCCTCCACCGGCTCGCGCGAAGCCCTCGAGCTCCGTGACGGCGAAAAAGGCCGCTACCTCGGCAAGGGCGTGCGGAATGCGGTCGACAACGTCGACATCATCGCCAAGGAGATCGAAGGGATGGACGCCCGCGAGCAGGCGATGATCGATCTCGTGATGAAGCAGATCGATGGCACCGAGAACAAGGGCAATCTCGGAGCGAACGCAATCCTCGGCGTGTCCCTCGCGGTCGCGCGCGCCGCGGCGGAAGCAGCGGGGCTGCCGCTCTTTCTCTACCTGGGGGGGCCGGCGGCGCGAACGCTGCCCGTTCCGATGATGAACGTCATCAACGGCGGAGCGCACGCGGACAACAACCTGGACGTACAGGAGTTCATGATCATCCCCGCCGGCTTCGATTCGTTCGCCGACGCCCTGCGCGCGGGCGTCGAGACGTTCCACAATCTGAAGAAGATCCTGCACGACCGTAAGCTCACTACGGCCGTCGGCGACGAGGGCGGCTTCGCACCCGATCTGAAGACGAACGCCGAGTCGCTGGATCTGATCCTGATGGCGATCGAGAAGGCCGGGTACAAGCCGGCGGAGCAGATCTATCTCGGACTCGACGTCGCGGCATCCGAGTTCCACGACAAGACGAAAGGCTACGCGTTCGAAGGCGTCGATCGCTCGAGCGACGACATGGTCGACTACTACGTCGACCTGCGGAAGATGTACCCGATCATCTCGATCGAGGATGGCATGTCCGAGGGCGATTGGGATGGATGGGACTCTCTGACGGGCGTTCTCGGCAGCGGCACACAGCTTGTCGGCGACGACGTGTTCGTCACGAACCCGGCGATCTTCTCGAAGGCGATCGAGCGCGGCATCGCGAACGCCATCCTCATCAAGGTGAATCAGATCGGCACGCTCACGGAGACCCTCGAGACGATCGAGATGGCAAAACGTGCAGGCTATCGCTCGGTGATCTCGCACCGCTCGGGGGAGACCGAGGATTCGACGATCGCCGATCTCGCGGTGGCGACGAATGCCGGTCAGATCAAGACCGGATCGGCCTCGCGCAGCGATCGCATCGCGAAATACAACCAGCTGCTCCGAATCGAAGAGGAGCTTGGGGATGCAGCCGTCTTTGCGGGAAAAGGGATCTTCAAGGCGGCGCTGTAGGCGTTCAGTAGGGTCAGACCCGGAAACTCTACTTAAGCCGCCCACGCCGACCACCGCTTATGTAGAGTTTCCGGGTCTGACCCTACTTTAACTCGCGACGATCGACTTGGTGAGCGTGTCCTTCAGCTCCTGAAACACGTTCTCGGGCTGAATTCCCATCTCGCGGTAGGCGGCGGCGCGCTTGAGGAGCGTTTCGGCGGTCTTCTCGTCGAAGACGCGGGCATCGACGGTCTTGTCGTTCAGTTCGCAGAACGCGAGAAGCGAAGCGAGCGCGACGCGGCGGTTGCCGCCGCGGAACGGGCGCGCCTGCAGGAGCGCGAAGATGAAGGCCGCGGCTTTATCGGCGAAGCCGGGATAAGCCTCGCGGCCAAGAGTCGTGATCTGCGGCCTCTGTACGGCGTTGACGAGACCGAACTGAGACTCGACGACGCCGGGATGTGCCTGATTGCCGCCGAACTCGGTGCTGACCGCCTTGTGGAGCTCCACGACGTCCTGCACGGTGAGATACCGGATGCCCCGGCTGCCGTCAATCGGTGAGCTTGCGGAAAGCGTTGGGATACTTCTTGAGAGCGCGCTTGAAGGCGGCGGCGATGGCGGCGTTGGTGAAGCCGGGGCCGGCAGTGTCTGGCGCGACCGCCGCGGCGGCTTGGCGGCCTTTGCCTTTTCCGCTGTTGCCGCCTTCTTTGGCTGGACTGCCTTTCTGGATACGAGCCGGACGGCTCTTTTCGGAGCTGGCTTGCTGCTTTTTGACGATTTTGGCCGCTTTGCTGCTTTCGCCGACTGCTTTGCTGCTGGTTTTGCCGGCTTTCCCGCTTTTGTCGGCTTTGCCGCCCGTTTTGCCGCCTTCGACGGCTTTGCCGCCCGTTTTGCCGACGGCTTTGGTACTGGCTTTTTTGGTCGCTGAGGCTTGGCTGCTTTTCGCTGTTTTGGCTTTTGCTTGGTCGCCATGCGTCATCTCAGTCCTCAGGCGACGAGTGTACCGCCGTTAAGTGACTGAGTCAATGGAGGTTACGCGTCGGTCAGTGTTTGACCCACCGAAACTGGAGCATGATCACAGCACGTAAGTGATTGAAACGGTGCAACTTATCTGGATTGCAACCTGCCCCGAAACGTGTGCATCAAACGCCGCTTGCCTGCGGGGTTGCAACGGCAGATGCGCCGGCTTCGCTGGTTTCCGCGACCTCCGGCTTGGCGTCGATCGCAAGAAGCTCCTTGGCTTTCGACGTGACGGTGAAGGTGTCGCCCTCGCCGGTCAGGAAGCCCTTTCCGACCAGTGAAGCGGCCGGCGCTTCGCCGAGTGCGCCCTCGGGATGCTTGATCGCCTTGAGCGCCTCGAGAGGAAGGGTGTCGGCGGTGAGCCGGCGGAACTCCTGGAGCACGCGGATCTCGGCGGGTGTGAGGCCATTCGGGAGGATGATCGGCATGCGGCGGGATTATAAGTGCTGAGTGCTGAGTGCTGGGTGCTGCGTGGGTGGCCGGGACTCAGCACCCAGCACCCAGCACTCAGCACTGGCACGCGGGACACCAGTACGTCCCGCGCGCATCGGGTCCCTGCTTCGCGTACTGAATCTTCGCTCCGCACCGGAGGCACGGCTTTCCGCCGCGGCTGTAGACGTACTGCTTCGTTCGGGGGTCGAGGCGAAACGTCGTGACGCGGGCAGGCGAGCGCTTCGCGACGTTCGCGAGCATCACCTTTCTCGCGGTCTCCAGGATTCTGTCGAGTTGCTCGTCATTCAGTTCGCCGACGCGTGCGAACGGGCTCACGCGCGCCATGAAGAGCACCTCGCTCTTGAATTCGTTGCCGATCCCGGACACGACGCGTTGATTGAGAAGCACATCGGCGATCTCGCTGTCGGCGCGCGCGCGGATGCGACGGCGCGCTTCGTCGAGATCAGGCGCGTTGCCGAGAAGATCGGGACCGAGGTTGCGGAGATCGTCCTGCCGTTCGAGGGAGCGCGAGTCGTGCAACTCCGCGACCGGCACGTTGAAGGCGACCGCCACCCAAGCATCCGTCTCCAGCACGATGCGCATGTCGCCGCGCCGCATCCGCCAGCGCTCGCCCGGCTTGTAAATGTGCCACGAGCCGTTCATGCGCATGTGCGTCCGCAGATGCAGGTCGCCGGAGAAATGCATGAGCAGGTTCTTCCCGGCGGCATCGACACGCTCGATGGTGCGGCCGGCGACGTCGACGCGGGCGAGTTGCGGGAACACGGTTTCGAACCGGGTCACGATCCGGCCGGCCAGCGCCGCGTGCAGAGTCCGCGCGGCACGATGAATCGTGTCGCCTTCAGGCATGCTTCGCCGCCACCTGCCTGAGCTGCATCCCCATCGCGGTGGCCGCGAATCCGGCCTCGGCCAGGAATGGAGCGAGCGGGGAGCGAGCGGCGGGCTCTTCGTTGATCTCGTCGATGAGCAGCGCGCGGCGCCGGCCATCGAGCACGAGCGACGCAAGCGTTCGCGCAATCTCCCGTGCCACGGTCGACCGCACTGGCTCGTCCTCCGGAAGAAAGACGGAGAACTGCTTCTCGCCGCGGGAGACGTAGCAGGCCATGAGCCCGTTCACGAGAATCACCTCCGCGCCGACGCTGCGGGACAACATTGCCGTCGATTCCGGCCAGGCCACGATGGCGCCGTACGGATTCGCGGGATCGGTCGCGGCGAGCATCACTGTCTCCGGCTTCTCCGCCTCGTCGCGCAACGACCGCAGGAGATCGATCGCGCCGCCGCTCGCGAACTGGGTCGCGCCGAGTCCGGCGACGAAGTAGCCGCGGCGGATCCGTCCGGCGTCCTCCATCGCCTTCAGAATCGGATAGACGGCGCTGAAGCCTCCGTAGATGTTCTCCAGTGCCGGAGCCTCGCGTGTGACGACGCCGTAACGCGACAGAAGTTGCTGGGCGAGCGCGGTCGCGCGCTGCGTTTCATTGGCGGTTGCGGTCGGAACGAGCGACCACCGTCCCTGCGTCGATGGAGGCGCGACTCGCCGGGAGCGGAAACCGCTCGCGCGCGGTTGCTTCGGACGTGTGTACGCGCGCAGCGCGTGGAACGTGTCGTTCGTGACGACGCCTTTCCAGACGAGGGCCCACAGCGCGTCGGTGAGCTCGCCCGGAAATCCGCCGAGGCTCGACTGGATGACGTTGTAGAACGAAGCCCCATGCACGCCCAGATAGCCGGTGATCGAGTCGTCGAGTCGTCGAGTCGTCGAGTCCGCCGGTGTCTCCTCGTCGGCTCGTCGGCTCGTCGGCTCGACGGCTCGCAGCAGCGGCAAGTGATCGGTCAGGTACAGCGCGATCCTGCCGTCGCGCTCGCCGAGCGGCTCGACGCCGACCCAGACGATCTCGCCCGCCGCGCTCAGCGTGTCGAGGTCCGAGGACCTGTAGTCGGCGATTCGGGCGGCGAGGACGTCGCTCTCGAAGATCGACGCGGCCATCGGGAAACCCTGCAACGTCTCGATCACTTCGAGGAGTGCGTCGAGCCCGCGTTTCCTCCGCGTCACGCCCTGCCAGTTCGCGAACAGCCTCGCGAGCACCGCCGGATCGACCGGCTCTGCCTCCTTACGGAGCTTTGCAAGCGATCGGCGCCGGATCGTGCGTAGGACCTCCGACTCGCACCACTCCCTTTGGGTCCCCTCCGGGCGGAACTCGCCTTCGATCAATCGGCCGCGCTCGACGAAGCGCTCCAGCGCGAGCGTCACGACGGCGATGCCCAGGCCGTAGCGGCGGGCGACGTCCTGGGGCGTGAATGGACCGTGCGTGCGGGCGAAGCGGAGCACGAGATCGCCGATCGGATCCGCGACCGGCTGCAGGTAGCGCTCGGCGACCCCGTGCGGTAGCGGTGTGCCGAGAGCGTCGCGGTAGCGCGACGCGTCTTCGACGGCGATGAAACGCCTGTCGCGCGCGACGCCGATCTCGAGAAGGCGTCGCTGCCGGACGAGGCCGCGCAGCACGGGCGGGACGTCGATGACCGCCCGAGCCGCGATCTCGTCGGCGGAGAGATCGCCGAGGCGCAGCAGGAGATCGTGAATCGCATCCGCGCTTTTCGCCTTGCGCGCCTCGTCGAGGTGCTGCAGCTCGAGCTCGGTCTGCGCGAGCGCGTCGCGATCGAGCAGCTCGCGCAACTCCGGCTCGCCCAGCAGCTCGCGAAGCTGCGACTGGTCGATCGCCAGCGCCTGCGCGCGTCGCTCCGCGAGCGGCGCGTCGCCGTCGTAGAGGAAATTCGCGACGTAGCGGAAGAGCACCGAGGCCGCGAACGGCGACGGCTTCAGGGTGTCGGCTGTGTGTACCCGGATCGTGCGCTGGCGGATCTTCTTCGTGATCTCCACGAGTGCAGGCACATCGAAGACATCGCGCAGACACTCGCGATACGCCTCGAGGATGATTGGAAACGAGCCGAAGCGCGACGCGACCTGCAGCAGGTCGTACGCGCGTTTGCGCTGCTGCCACAGCGGCGTCCGTCCGCGGACGCGCGTGCGCGGCAGCAGCAGTGCGCGTGCGGCGGCCTCGCGGAACTTCCCCGCGAACATCGAGCTCGCACCGAGTTGCCGGAGCAGGAGTCGCTCGACCTCGTCGGGGTCGGGCAAGACCAGGTCCGCCGCCGGCGGATGGTCGGTCTCGGGAAAGCGGATGATGAAGCCGTCGTCGCTCCACATGGACTCCACGTCGATCGCCAGTTGCTCGCGTACTTTTGCGGTCACGGCCATGGCCCACGGGGCGTGGATCTTTCCGCCGAAAGGCGAGAGCACGCAGACCCGCCAGTCGCCCAGCTCGTCGACGACGCGCTCGATGACGACCGTGCGGTCGTCCGGCACCGCGCCCGTCGCTTCCTCCTGATCGGCGAGGTACTGCAGGAAGTTCTCGGCCGCGAGCTTGTCGAGATCGTGCTTCTGCGTGAGGCGGCGCAGGGCCTCCGCGCGTGGCGTCTCGCGGATCTCGCGCACGAGCTTGCCGATTGCCTCGCCGAAAGGAACCGTCCTCTCCGCGGCATCGGCCTTCCAGAAGGGCATCTTGCCCGGCTGTCCCGGAGCGGGCGTGACGATGACCTTGTCGTGCGTGATCTCCTCGATGCGCCAAGTCGACGCGCCGAGGACGAAGGTCTCGCCGGGAGCGGCCTCGAAGACCATCTCCTCGTCGAGCTCGCCCACGCGCGCGGACTGGTTCTTCTCCGTGCCGGCGAGGAAGACGCCGTACAACCCGCGGTCGGGGATCGTGCCGCCGCTGGTGATCGCGACCCGCTTCGCGCCCTGGCGCGCGGTGAGCGTGTTTGCGACGCGGTCCCAGGTCAGGCGCGGTCGCAACTCGGCGAATTCGTCGGAAGGGTAGAGGCCGGAGAGCATGTCGAGAACGCCGTCGAAGGCGGTGCGCGAGAGCTCGGCGAACGGCGCCGCGGAACGGATCGTCGCGTAGAGGTCGTCAACAGACCATTCGTCCATCGCCACCATGGCCACGATCTGCTGGGAGAGGACATCGAGCGGGTTCCGGGGATAGCGCGTCGGCTCGATTCGTCCCTCGTGCATCGACTCGGCGACCGCCGCGCAGGCGACCAGATCGCCGCGGAACTTCGGGAAGATGATGCCGCTCGACTCCGCGCCGACCTGATGGCTCGCGCGGCCGATGCGCTGCATTCCCGATGCGATCGAGGGCGGCGCTTCGATCTGAATCACCAGGTCGATCGCACCCATGTCGATCCCCAACTCGAGCGACGACGTCGCCACGAGCGCTGGGAGGCGTCCGGACTTCAGGGCATCTTCGATCTCGACCCGCTGTGCGCGCGCGATCGACCCGTGATGCGACTGCACGAGCGTCTCGCCGGCGAGCTCGTTGAGTGCCCCGGCCATCCGCTCGGCGAGCCGCCGCGAGTTGACGAAGATCAGCGTAGACGTGTGCGCCTTGATCAGCTCCAAGAGGCGCGGATGGATTGCGGGCCAGATCGATCCTGCCTTCGGTCCCGCCGCCGCCGGCCCGCTCACGATCTCCGTCTCGGCGAGCTTCGCCATGTCCTCGACAGGAACTTCGACTTTCAAGGTGAGCTTCTTCTTCTCGCCGGTGTCGACGATCGTGACGGGGCGGAACTGCGGTTGGGAGGCGACGGAGAACTCGTCGTGGATCGGCGTCGCCAAGTCGCCGAGTCGTCGAGTCGTCGGGGGGGCCGGCTCGACGACTGGACGACTGGACGACTGGACGACTCCTACGCCGCCCAGGAATCGCGCAACCTCCTCCAAAGGCCTCTGCGTAGCCGACAACCCGATGCGCTGCGGTGTCTTCTCGCAGCGCATCGCCAGTCGCTCGAGTGACAGGGCCATGTGTGCGCCTCGTTTGTTGGGGACGAGGGCGTGAATCTCGTCGATGATGATCGTCTCGACACCCTGCAACACGTCGCGAGCGTTCGACGTCATCATCAGATACAGCGACTCCGGCGTGGTGATCAGGATGTCCGCGGGCTCGCGGGCGAAGCGGGCCCGCTCCGATTGCGGGGTGTCGCCGGTGCGGATCGCGATCTCCGGGATGACAAGCTCGTCACCGCGCTCCCGCGCCACGTTGGAGATGCCGATGAGGGGCGCGCGGAGGTTCCGCTCGACGTCGACCGCCAGCGCCTTGAGCGGAGAAACGTAGATCACGCGGCACCGGCGCTCTTTTGACGGCCGCGGTGTGAACATCAGCCGGTCGAGTGCAAAGAGGAACGCCGTGAGAGTTTTTCCACTCCCTGTAGGGGCGAAGATGAGCGTCCAGTCGCCGCGCGCGATCGACGGCCAGCCGAGCTGCTGGGCGCGCGTCGGCGATGCGAACGAGGCCGTAAACCATTCGCGGACCGCGGGATGGAAAGGCTCGAGGCCTGTCGGAAGAGTCGGTTTGCGAGGCATTGTGAGCGATGTCACTTCGCTGGACAACCCGTGTGGCGACTGCAAGAATAGTAGCTCGTGCCTCATCCAGACTGCTTCCATGAGTGCTTTGCGGCGGCGGCGGACCGTCTGCTTCGTTGCCGCTCCTCACCGATGTCCCCGCATCGCCTCGTCGCGGCGCCTCGCATTCGGCCCACCGCCGCTCGCAAATCACCCATGGAAGCAATCCGGATGAGTCCCCCATCGCAAAGAGAGTGAAGGACGGGAGATGCGGCTCAAGGTGCTCGGCGCGTACGGAGCGTCGGATGCAGAACACAATCTGACCGGGTACCTGATCGACGACTGGTTCGCGGTGGATGCCGGCACCCTCACCTCGAAGCTGTCCTTCGCGCAGCAGAGCCGCGTCCAGGCGGTATTCATCACCCATCCGCACGCCGATCACATCCGCGATCTGCCGCATCTGATCCACAACCGGTTCTCCCAGCCGACCACACCACTGACCATCTTCGCATCGAAAGACGTCCTCGAGCTGCTCATCCGCGACGTCTTCAACGGTATCGTCTGGCCCGACTTCTCCGAGATCGTCTCACCGATCAACAACAAGCCCGCCGTGCAGTATCGCGCGCTCACGAATGGCAAGCGGATCGTCTTCAACGACGTCGGCATCACCGCCGTTCCCGTCGATCACCAGATCCCCGCCTCGGGCGTCCTGCTGGAGATGAACGGCCAGTCGATCGTCTTCACCGGCGACACCGGGCCGACCCAGGAGATCTGGAAGCGGACGAACAAGCTGGCGAATGTCGTCGCCATCGTGACCGAGGCGTCATTCCCGAACGACCAGCAACAGCTCGCGGACGAGACAGCGCATCTGTCGCCGAACACTTTCGGCGAGGAACTGAAGAAGATCACCGTCGACGCGCCCGTGTACGCCAGCCACCGCAAGATCCCGTTCGAGCGCGAGATCGAATCGCAGATCAGGAATCTGCGCGATCGGCGCGCGCGGGTGTTGCTGGAGAAGAACTACACGCTGTGAGGCGGGAGTGCTGGGTGCTGAGTCACCAGCGCCCAGAGCCACGCAGCACCCAGCACTATCGAATCCCCAGCTCGCGATAGATCGCCGCCGGGTCATATACCTTCCCGTCCTTCACGACTCGCACCACACGCCGAATGTCGCTGATGTTCCGCGTCGGATCGCCGTCCACGATGATGAAGTCCGCGAGCTTCCCCGGCTCGATCGTGCCGAGGTCCTGATCGCGCTTCATCACCTGCGCGGGCACGAGGGTCGCGATGCGGAGCACCTCCACCGGCGGAATGCCCGCCTGCACATAGAGCTCGAGCTCGCGATGGAGCGTGAAGCCCGCGAGGCCGTCCGTGCCGGGAACGATCGTCACGCCCCCGCGATGCAGTTCTCCGATCAGCTCGACCATCTTCGCGTACGAGTCGCGGTAGCGCTGGTCCATCCCTTCCGGAACGGGCAGTCCGCCGGTGAGCAGATAGCGGCGGATCTGCGGCGGCAGGCGGTCCGCGAGCATCGCGTAACTCGGAGAGAGGGAGCCCGGTCGCGCGGTGAACATTCCTTCGAACACGGCCGCGGTCGGATCGACGACCACGTTCTTCTCCCGCAGCTTCGCGATGAACGCCTGCACCTCGGCGGACGTCAGATCGAGATCGGCACCACGCTTCGCCGGCTCCGTGAAACGCGCGGGCGTCCGCGTGTCGGTGACGTCCGGCATGAAGTTCAGCATGAGCATATTGATGTGCTGGATCTCGTCGTAGCCGGCGTCGACCGCGTTCTCGGCGCGCATTCCGGCCGGAATGTGTCCGCTGACTCGAAGGCCGTTCTCGTGGGCGTACTTCGTCAGAAACGGCACGAGCTCCGGCTTGATCGACGAGTAGATCTTCAGTCCTTCGTACTTGCGGCTGAGGAGGAAGTCGATGGCCTTCTTCGCTTCGTCCTCGGTCGCGGCGAGGAGGTTCGTCGGCCCCTGGAACGGTCCTGGCCCGTCGACGAGTCCCGCGAGGACGAGACGGGGGCCGATCGCCTCGCCGGCGTCGATCTTCTCTTTGAGCGCGACGATCGTGTCGCTGTCGTTGCCGAGGTCGCGGGCGGACGTGATTCCGGCGGCGATGTTCAGCATCCCATCGACGTCGCCCATGTGTACGTGCATGTCCCACAGACCGGGCAGCAGCACGCCGCCCTTCGCGTCGATGAATTCGCCGGCGCTGTACGGACTGTCGTTGCCGACGGTCGCGATGCGATCTCCGGAGGTGACGATCGTCGTTGGCTCGCTGAGCGTGAGTGTGCGCGGATCGAACACGCGCGCGTTCACGACGATCATGCGCACGGGGGAGATCGTCAGCCTCTCCGCGAGCTCCGCCGCCCGCGCCTGCGCTCGCGCGTCCTGTGCGTCGATGAGCTTCTTCGTGTCGCCTTCGAACCCCTCGCGAATCGCGGACGACCACGAGGAGACCGTGCCGAAGAGATTGAGGTCATCTTCGAGCCAGACCTCGTACGGCGTGAATCCGAGTCCGCCGATCTCGTATGCGGTGACGTGCGTGCCGCGGAGCGTTTCCTCGCCGGCCTTGCGGATCGTGGCCTTGCCGCCTGGATGCAGCGCGAGGCTTCCGCCGGCCTTCAACAATGCCCGCGCCAGCACCGCCGACTCCTCGGGCGGACCGTACATCGACGAGTAGAACGCGCCTGCGTTCCCTTCCCCCGACTCCGACGTGTTCCTCCACGTGACCGTATCGCCGGACGTGGTGAGTCGCTCTTCGACGGGTGTCTTCAGGTAGTCGTTCCCCGTCGTCAGGAGCGAGACAGGGATGCCACGCTCGTCGACACGCATCACCGTATGCAGCTTCGGTCCCCGGCCGCGGTCGTTGAACTCGAAATCGACGATCGTCTCGTCGCCGCGCGTCGTGACGACCTGCGAGCCCGCCTTGTTCGTGCTCATCAGCACCGTGTAGCGGCGGGTCTGCTCTTCCTGCGGTTGCTGTTGCGTCGTCGTCGGCCGGCTCGCGCACGCGGCGGCGAAAAGAGCGAAAACCAGGAGTCTATTTGTATGCATCATCCGATCTCTCCCAGGCAAATGAGACAGCAGTGCGAACAGCGCGAATACGCCGCGCTCTCGGAGGATTCGTCGGCGGCGCAAGAGAGATGAAAGGATAAGGGAAAAGGTAGAAATGGCTGCGGTCGCGGCGCCCTCGTACCTTTCCCTTTGCCTTTCTCCGGAGACTAAAATGCCGGCCTCCGATGCCGCGTCCTTCCGTCTCCGTCATCATCCACACCCTCAACGAGGCCGAGCAGATCGAGGAGTGCCTCCGCTCGGTCGAATGGGCGGATGAGATCTATCTCGTCGACTCCCTCTCCACAGACGGCACGGTGCAGCGCGTCCGCGAGAAGTTTCCTCTGGCGCGCGTCGAGGAGCGCGAATACCTCGGCGCCGCCTCGACCAAGAACTTCGCCATCGACCGCGCCGCATACGACTGGATCTTCGTCATCGATGCCGACGAGCGCGTGACGCCCGAGCTACGCGACGAGATCCTCCGCACGCTCGCAGGTCCGCTGGACGTCTGGGCCTACTCTGTCGGCCGACGCAACTTCATGCTGGCGAAGGAAGTCCGCTTCAGCGGCCTGCAGCGCGACCGCGTCACGCGTCTGTTTCACCGCGAGCACGCGCGCTATCCGAACAAGCGCGTGCACGCGGACCTGCTCGTGGACGGCGCCACCGCCGATCTGCGGCACAAGATGCTGCACTTCTACATCCGCTCGTTCGATCACATGATCGCGAAGATGACCCGCTACGCGAACTGGGGCGCCGCGCAGATGTTCATCGACGGGAAGACCACCAACGCATGGGGAATCTTCAGTCACGCCTTCACGAAGCTCGTCCGCGACTACGTCTTCAATCTCGGCTTCCTCGACGGCGCCCGCGGTGTGATCTCCGTCGGCATGCACGTGTACTACACGTTCTGGAAGTACGCGAAGCTCTGGGAGCTCCAGCAACTGAAGCGGCTTGGGAAGCCGGTGCCTCTCCCAAAGCTCGACGAAGAAGGCGAGCGGTGGGAGCTGCCGTGGCTCAGAAGGCAGGGCGCAGAGGGGAGAAGGCAGGGCGCAGAGGGCAGAGGGCAGAAGTAACAGCCGTCGTCTTCTTCTGCCCTCTGCCCTCTGCGCTCTGCCCTCCAAACTAATCCGCCGGGTCCACCATCACCCGCAACCCCTCGACCTCGCGCTAATCCGCCGGGTCCACCATCACCCGCAACCCCTCGACCTCGCGCACGCGCACGCGCGCTCCCTCGGCGATGTCCGATCGTGCGGTCGCGTTCCAGAGCTCGCCGTGCACGAAGACCTTGCCGTCCGGACCGAGAGCCGTGCGCGCCACGCCGATCTCTCCGACCATGGCCTCGACGCCTGTGGCGACGCGATTTTTGTGCGCGCGCATCACCAGCGTCATCAGAAAGACCGCGATCGCGCCGACCGGGACGCTCACGATCAGCGCGGTGATCAGGTTCACGCGCATCTCCGGGATCGGTCCGTCCACGAGCAGCATCGCGCCGAAGATCATGCAGATCACACCTCCGGCGCCGAGTACGCCATAGGACGTGTACTTCGCCTCGAGGGCGAAGAGGAGAAACGCGGCGAGGATCAGCGCGATCGCGGCGAAGCGCGTCGGCAGGAGGTTCAGCGCGAAGGCAGCCAGGAGGATCGCGATCAGACCGACCACGCCGGGCAGGATCGCGCCGGGATTGTTGAACTCCGCCCACAGCGCGAGCATGCCGAGGGACATGAGGATGAAGGCGACGTTCGGATCCATGATCCACGAGAGCAGCCGCTGCTTGAGCGACATCTCGAAGTTCACGATCGGTTTGTTCGCGACGTTCAGAACGGTCGTCGTTCCGTTGAAGCGCTTGATGGTCCTGCCGTCGGCCCAGCGGATGAGCGACGGGATGTCCGCGGCCACCACGTCGATGAGCCTCAGCCGCAGGGCCTCGTCTTCGGTGAACGACTTCGCCTCGCGCACGGCGCTCTCGGCCACGGCGACGTTGCGGCCACGCCGCTGGGCGATGCTGCGCATGAACGCCGCGGCGTCGTTCTGCATCTTCATCTTCAGGATCTCGTCGATCTTCTCGCCGCCGATGACCACCGGATGCGCGGCGCCGGTGTTGGTACCAGGCGCCATGGCCGCGATGTCGGCGGACTCGAGGATGAAGAAACCGGCCGACGCGGCCCGCGAGCCGCTGGGACCGACCCAGACGAGGACCGGCACGGGCGACTTGATGATCTTCTCGACGATCGCCCTCATCGAGGTCTCGAGACCGCCCGGCGTGCGGAGCTCGATGAGCACGGCGTCGGCGTTGAGCCGCGCGGCCTCGTCCAGGGCGCGGCCGACGTACTCGTCGGAGATCGGGTGGATCATGTTGTCCAGCTCGACGCGGATGAGGTCCGCCGCGGCGGGGCCGGCGATGAGGACCAGGAGCACGGCGAGGACGACGACGTTTCTCATGTGCAATCGCTCCTCTCATGGGAACGCGACTGTTTTCACTTAGGATTCCTTCCGGCCTAACCCGGCGGCAGATACTCCGGCTGCGGCTCGTAGTTGAAGAACTTGGTGATGTCGTTGCGGAAGACGAGCTTGAAGTCGCCGATGGGGCCGTTGCGCTGTTTGGCGATGATGATCTCGGCGATGCCCTTCTCCTCGGTCTCCTTGTTGTACACCTCGTCGCGATAGATGAAGCAGACGAGGTCCGCGTCCTGCTCGATGGAGTTGTGAGCGACGATCTCGTTGGCGATGAAGTTCGCAGGTCCGGGAACAGTCAAGTCGAAAACTTCCTCCTCGCCGAGAGGCTCGATGGAAACGATCTCATCCCAATAAAGGTCGCTCTGAGCGAGTTTGCTCAACGCCTCGCATTGCGTGGCCAGGGCTACTGCGGATGCGCGGTCGCGGCCGAGGTTCTGACGAAAAAGCGTCATCCCGGAATAGGCAGTCCCGATCGCCGCATGCAACTGCCGATGCGTGATCTTGCCCAAAGTCATCGCCGGGCGAATGTGGAGTTGCCACACCTCGCGCGGAATGACGTCTCGGTTCGTGTTTTCAGTCCGATCCGATACTTGCTCCACGACTTGGCTGAGTGACGACGTCTTGTAGGCGCCGACCGCGCCGATGCGTTCGGCGAAACGGAGCAGTTGTGAGCGTCCGCTGATGATCACGTGATACTGGTCGCGGCCCTTTCCGGCTTGAGCATATCGACCGACACGGGCCTGAATGTCGACGCGCAGCAGCAGCGCCCGAAGATCGCGGGCGAGAGTCTCGCTGCTGGTCGCGTAATAGACGGCCGGCGCGCCCTTCGGGTTCGGTCGAATACACCCATCGGTTGCCCAAAGGTGGCGAATGAACCGCGCGATGGCCGCTTCGGGTTGCTGGAAGACAGCGGAGGGAATCCGTTTCTCCCACGAGCGTTTCCCCCAGACATCGCCGAGTGGCTCGAGCCATTCCGCGACAGCGCTTCGCCGGCCGTGCGTATGATGCCTCGTGGACGCGAGATAGACCTGAAACCATGTGCGCTCGCGACGAATACGCGGCTGCACGTCAGAACCAAAGATCCTGATCGAAAGATCGGCAACGACGTGCGCGAGGTCTTCCTCCCGCGTTGTGTATTGGATTGCATGCGTCGGCAGCGTGCAGCCGTCTCCGATCAGGTGGCCGAGTAGGGCCAGTTCCTCGTCCGAAAGCGTCTGGGTCGTTGGGGAGGGGACGCGGCGAGGAAGCGCCAACCGTTGCCCTGCTTCGAGCTCGTCGAGTCTCTTCCATCCATCGATCGTCAGGAAGCGGTGGTTGGCGGTCGCCTCGATGGTATTGCCCAGGCGGCTCGTGAGCTTGAAGACTCGCTTCACGCCGGTGGAAAACGCGCGTGACACCTCGGCGGGGACCAGCTTGTGCGTGTCCGGATCGACGGACCAGACCTGAAAGCCCGAAGTCCCTACGAGCTCGCGGATGGGAACACGTCTGCCGTCGCTGGCGATCGTCACGAGAGCATCGCCGGTCAGGCATCCGGATTCGCGAAGGTCGGAGAGCTGCGGCCGGTGATCGCCGGTGCGTTGTTCGGGGCGGCGGGACAGCTGGGAGAGCGACAGGAGAGGGAGATTGAGCTCTTTGGCGATGGCCTTGAGGCCGCGCGAGATCTGGGAGATTTCCTGCTGGCGCGACTCGATCTTGCCTTTGACGGACATGAGCTGGAGGTAGTCCACCATGATCATGTCCAGGCCGGCTTCCATCTTCAGGCGCCGCGCCTTCGCGCGCATCTCCAGCGGATCCATGGCGGGCGAATCGTCGATGTAGATCTTGCCCTTTGCGAGTCGGGACGCCGCGTCGGCCAGCTCGCGCCAGTTGCGCTCACTGAGCATGCCCGAGCGGATCAAATGATTCGAGACACCTGACTCCGAGGAGAGGATGCGCAGCCCGATCTGCTCCTTCGACATTTCGAGCGAGAAGACGCCGACGCCGTAGAGACGATCACCGCCATTGCGCGGCAGGCCGTCTTTGCCCGGCAACGCAATGGACTCGGCGATGTTCATCATGAATGACGTTTTTCCCATCGAGGGTCTTGCGGCGAGGATGATGAGATCCTGCGCCTGAAAGCCCGACGTCATCTCATTGAAGCGGTCGTAGCCGGTGGGAAGCCCGGTCACGAGGCGACCGGCGTTCGCGTGCATCTGCTCGATCGCGCCCATGTTCGTACGCGTGATGGCGCCGAGGCTGACGAACCCTTTGTCCGTGGCCCCTTCGGCGATCTCGTACAGAGATTTTTCGGCAATGGTCAGCACCTCGCTCGGCTCGCTCGGGGCATCCAGGGCCGCGCGCATCACGCTGTTGCCCATGAGAATCAGTCGCCGCAGCATCGACTTCTCTTTGACGATCTGCGCGTAGCGCTCGACGTTGGCGACGTCGGGGACCATGTCCAGCAGCGAAGAGATGTACGCGACTCCGCCAACCTGATCGAGCTGCGCGTGCTTTGCGAGCTCTTCCTTCAGCGTGAGCGGCTCGATCTCCCGGCTCTGCTCCGCCATGCGGCGCATCGTCGCGAAGATCGTGCGGTGGGCGTCCTTGAAGAAGTCCTCCGTGTCGATCGTGCCGATGACTCGGTAGAAGGCGTGGTTGTTGATGACGATGGAGCCGAGGACCGCACGCTCCGCATCCGGGCTCTGCGGCATCGGCCGATCGAGTGTCACGTCGAGTTGTGCGACGGTCATGGAACGATGGCGGCGATTCTAAGGACGGTTTTTCGCGAGCATCCTGCCGTCCGAAACCTTTCCACAGCCCCTCCCGCTCCGTCTGCTCAGATGTGTGGCTCGAAAGCAAGTTTTCCACACCTGTGGAGATTCGAAGAAACGGGTTGACACCCGTTCGAGAGCAGGCGGTGGAATCGCTCCACGAACCGTAGAGTCCCTTCATCGGAATGACCCTCTCGCGGAACCTTGTTGGAGGGCGCGCGTCTCAGACCGGGAGAACCATGAAACGAACTCTGCTCGCCTTTGCCTTCGCCGTCGCCGCCGCTCCGCTGTTCGCATCGGATGAACACAAGCTCATCGCCCGGGTCAACGGGCTGGAGATCACGAACGCCGACCTCGACGAGCAGTGGAGTCGCGTGCCCACGGAGCTCCAGGCCCAGTACCTGAAGACCGGCGGCAAGCGCGCCTTCCTCGAGAACTATGTCGCCAAGAAGCTCGTCGTGCAGGATGCGCTCGCGAGCGGGTTCGCCGAGAAGGTGGGCGTGCCGGATGAGCTCGACGCGGCCGCTGAGGCGGCCCTGTTCGACCGCTACGTGCGTGAGGTGGTGGCCGCCCCCTTCATCACCGAGGCGGAGATGCGCAAGGTCTACACCGGAAATCGCGCGCAGTTCACCTCGCCGGAGCAGGCCCATCTCAGCATCATCCGGAGGCTGAAGAACGACAATCCCGAAATCGCGCGCGAGACGATGTCGAAGGTGATGATCGAGATCTTCTCCGCTCGCACGACTCTCGCCTCCCAGGTTGAGGCGGACCAGCTCCTCGATGCCCTCGCGGTGAAGTTCGCCGAGGTTGCAGAGCGGGTCTCGGACGACCCGTCCGCAACGAAGGGCGGAGACCTCGGCTGGGTCGCGCTGCACACGTTCGACCAGAGAATCGCCACGGCCGGACGCTCGATGAAACCAGGGACGATCAGCGGCCTCCTCGAGAGCCGGGAGGCGTTTCAGATGATCCTTCTCCACGAGTACCGCCCGGCCGGCATCGAACCGTTCGAGACCGCGCAGGAGGCGATCCGCGAGTTCCTCATGGCCCGCGAATCGCGCAAGGTCATGCAGGCGGTGACGCAGAAGACCACCGAGCTTCGCGCAGCGGGGAAAGTCGAGATCTTCGCCGAGAATCTCCGGTAGGCCGGCACGGCCGGCAGCGCTGGTTGCTCCGCCTTAACGGGCACGTACGGATGCACTCATCCGTCGCGGCTTCGGGCGGCGCAGCGCGCCTGACGTTTCTACCGCGCAGACTCGTAGCCGGCCCGGCCGGCAGCGTTGGTTGCTCCGCCTTCCGGCACGCTACGGATGCACTCATCCGTCCCGGCTTCGGGCGGCGCAGCCCGCCTGACGTTCTACGGCGCAGACTCCAAACGCCTTACGGCTTGATGTCGATATCGGGATCGTTCGTGACCCCGTTCGCGGTGATCGAGTACTTGTACTTCTTGATCTCGGCGAAGGTCCCGGTGGTACAGCAGTAATCCTTGTTCCCGTTGGCCCCGTACTTCACGTCCTTGTATCCCACGATGTCGATCTCGAACGGGAACTCGGCGCTCCAGCGTACTTTCTGATTGTCCTTCTTGACGACGATCGGATCCTGATCGGGTACGGGCAGGCCGTTCCTCATGGTGATACTGACAACCTTGTCCGGCTGTTCCTGCGGCATGGCGAAGCTCCTCTCTCTCTGGTTCAGCGTTGCGGGGAGGACCGGGTCCCCGCGATGATGGCTTGCAGCCTACCCCTTTTTCGCAGGTTCGCAAATTCCGGGTCTCGCAACATGTCGTCGCCGTTGTATCCGAGACGGAGGGCCTGCTCGAGGCGGGCGACGGATTCATCCTCGGAGCCGCTCAGGTTCGCGATCACCGCGGCCTCGTAGGCATTCGAGGCGTACTGCGGCTCGAGCTCGAGGGCGCGGTGGATGGACGTGCGCGCTTCACGATGACGGCCCAGCTTCGCGAGTGCGCTGGCTCGCGACATGTAGGCTCGCGAGTCCTGAGGGTTGACGCGGATCGACTCGTCGCATAACTCGATCGCACGCAGAAATGAGCGTCTGGCGGATTCGTCGGCGCCGGGAACCCAGCGATAAGCGTCGCCGAGATTGCGCCAGTAGAGAAAGAAGGACGGTTCGAGCTGGGTCGCCTTCTGGAACGCGTCCGCCGACTCGCGATAACGCCCCGCGAAGTAGTGAGAGGTGCCGAGGTTGGAGTACGCCTGAGCGGACGGCTGCCGTTGAATGGATTGCTGAAAGACTCGGACCGCGTCGTCATAGCGGCCGAGGCGCAGATAGGTGCCCCCCAGGTTGTTGAAGCCCCGCTCGTTGTCCGGCACGAGGTCCACCACTCTCTGGAACTGTGCGGCGGCATCCTGATACCGCGACTGCGTGTAATAGAACGCCCCGAGCTTGTTGTACCCGCCCCAGTAATTCGGTTGCAGCGCGATCGCGCGCTTGTACTGCGCCTCCGCATTTCGCACATCCCCCGCGGCTTTGTACGCCTCGGCGAGACCGAGAACGGCATCGGCGTTGTTGGGCTGCTGCGACAGGACCCGGACGTAGGCGTCGATCGCCTCCTTGTAGCGTCCCGTCTGGCGACGCAGCTCGCCCAGAGTGATGTTCACGTCCAGGCTTTGAGGGTCGGCCAAGAGGGCGCTCTCCGCGGCCCTTCCCGCCGCGGCGGCCAGCTCCGGCTCGCGCGAGTCCTGATACTTGTACAGATACGCCCGAGCCAGGGCTGCCTGCACGGACGGCGAGTCGCCGAGCTCCTCGAGGATCTCGATCGCTGCATCGAGTGACTCGACCTGGTCGTATCGCCGCAGATGTCCCAGTGCCTCGAGGTACTTCTGCTGCGATACCGCCGGATCGAGCGCCACACGCACCGCGGCCTGGCCCAGCTCGAGGTTCCGCGCGACGCTCTCCGCGACGTCGTCCTGCACGCCGAAGAGGTTCGTGACGTTTCCTTCCACGAGATCGCGCCACTCGCGCCCCGACGTGGAGTCGAGCACGGTGTACGTCACGCGGATCCGGTCGCCGTCCCGCATCATCGATCCCGTCAGTACGAGGTTGGCGCCGAGGTCTCGGGCGGCCTTCCGCGGGTCCGCGGTGCCGGGATCGGACGCGGGAGGGCGCATTACCTGGAGAGACGGGAAATGGGCGAGCCGGGCGGTGAGTGTTTCCGCGAAGCCGTCCACGACGAGCTGTCCGTTCGGGTCGCCGGAGAGGTCTTTGAAGCGCAACACGGCGAGGTACTTCTCCACGACGGGGACGGACGCCACCGTTTCGGTTGGTACCGGCCGTCGCGTGAGAAACACGGCAACGCCGATGAACGCCGCGAGGAGGACCGCCGCGACAATCGCGACGATCGATTTCCGCCGCGGTGGCGGGAGCGGCTGATGAAAGCCGCTGTCCTCCGCGACGACTCGCTCGCGCAGCAACCTCAGCTCGCGCGCGAGATCGCGGGTCGACGCGTAGCGGTCTTCCGCGGATTTCGCGAGCAGCCGCTTGATGATGTCCGCGAGCTGGACCGGTACCCGCGAGTTCACCTTCATCACCGATGGAGGCTCGTGATGGAGGATCGCGGAAAGAGTGTCGATCGCCGTCTCGCCGTCGAACGCCGGCGAACCGGTCGCGAGCTCGTGAAGGATTGCACCGAACGCGAAGAGGTCCGAGCGGAAGTCGATGCGCTTGCCCGTGGCCTGCTCCGGCGACATGTAGCCGACCGTTCCCAGGATGGTGCCCGGCATCGTCCCCGGCATCTCCAGCTGGATCGTGTGCTCCCCTTCGGGCGCGGGGCCGACGACTTTCGCGAGACCGAAGTCGAGGATCTTCACATAGCCGTCGCGCGTGACCATGATGTTCTCGGGCTTGAGATCGCGGTGCACGATGCCGCGCTCATGGGCGGCGGCCAGGCCGTCGGCGATCTGCGCGCCGATGTCCAGGACCTGGCGTACGGTCATCGGCCCTTCGCCGATCAGCGTCCGCAGATCGCGTCCATCGATGAGCTCCATCACGATGAATGGGGCGTCCTCGGTGGCTCCGACCTCGTGGATCGTGACGATGTTGGGATGATTGAGCGCCGAGGCGGAGCGTGCCTCCTGGGTGAACCGCGCCAGGGTGTCGCGATCCGTGGCGAGGCGAGCGGGAAGAAGCTTGATGGCCACTTTCCGTCCCAGCTTCGGGTCGCGAGCGACGAAAACCTCGCCCATGCCGCCCGCGCCGATGGGCCGGAGGATCTCGTAGTGACCAAGTGTCTCGCGAATGCTTCCCATGGCGACCGGGGGTCGGATTCTACCGGTGCGGTCAGTCACCGCGCTCGGATTTTCACGGGGCGTATAATCGCCCCGCTTCCCAAGAGAGTCCGCTTCAATGCGCCACTGGGCGCGCGCAGTCGCGATGGTCGCCTTGATCGCCGCTGGAACGCACGTGCTTCCGGAACAGAGAGGGCTCGTCCCTCTGGTGCCGTGGAAGGTGCTGCAACCGGGAGAGGTCCTTCACGCGCCGCTGGTGCTGTTCTGGATTCCGGCGTCACCCGAGACGATGCGTCGCTCGACGATGCTCACCTCCCACAAGCTCACCCTCTTCTCCGGGCGGTGCGTGGCGATGCGCGTCGTGCGCTTCGATGACGGCGCGCGACTGGCGAAACTGCACGTCGAAGCGGAGCTCCCTGTCGCTGTCCTCGCAGACGCTAACGGCAACATCCTCGGCTCGGTGCAGAGCAACTACGGGAGACTGCCGGTGATCGCGGTCGAAGAGCTCGTGCGGAACGCGCTCGGCGAACGGGAGTCGCAGGCCGAGACCCTGCTCGATCAGGCCCGGGAGCTTGCCGCGCGGGGTGACGTCGAGGGCGCACTCGATCTGTACGAGAAGGTGTCGGAGGCGCGATGCCTCTGCCCCCGTCAGGCAAAGGCCGCACAGAAGGCGCTGCGAAGGCTGGAGAGAAGGTAGGGGCACGCTGCGCGGTTGCTTCGCTTGCGGCAGGGTCGTCGAGTCTCCGAGGGGTATGTCTCGACGACTTGACGACTTGACGACACGACGACGTGCCGCAAGGCGGAGCACCCGGCGCAGCCGTGCCGTGCCGGCCCCAGGCTACGCTGCTTCGAGGATTCTGACCGCGCGCTTCCAGTGGCGGCGCGAGCGCTTCACGTGACGGTGCGACGCCCTCTGCGCCTTCCGCCACGCCAGACCTTGGGCGCGCTGCTCGATCGCCTCGCGCCACCTCGCGATGGCGCGCTCGAGCTGGTCGCTTGCGACGCGCAACCTGCGCCGGGCCTCATCCGCGAGCGAGCCGGTGGCGGTCGCCATCTTCTGCTCGACGACCCGCAGCGCGGCGCTCATCCGTGCCTGCTCGATCTGCGGGAGCGGTGTCGTCAGCAGATTCGACGTCAAGCCGACGTGGCGCCCGAGGGCGATGAACCACTTCGCCGGGTCCCAGTGATACCAGCGGATGCCGTTGCGGAAGTCGGCGGGGAATCGGTGATGGAAGGAGTGATAGCCCTCGCCGAGGGTGACCATGGCGACAAGCCAGTTGTCGCGCGCCGAGGCCTCGGCGTTGAACGCCGGCTTGCCGAGGTAATGGGCCAGTGAGTTGACGAAGAACGTCGTGTGATGGATGACGACCAGGCGCGTGAAGCCGCCCCAGAGCAGCCCGGCGAGCGGATCGCCGAACGCGGCGCCGATCAGCGTCGGGATGCCGAAGCCGCCGGCGATGAGGATGACCTTGTTCCAGCGGTGCTGCCACATCACGATCGGGTTGGCCTTGAGATCCGGCGAGTTGGCGTACGTCTTGTCCGCCCCGGGGTTCTTGTAGAAGATCCAGACGATGTGCGCCCACCAGAAGCCGCGCCTGATGTTGTAGGGGTCCCAGTCCTTGTCCGCGTGCTTGTGGTGTACGCGGTGCTGCGACGACCACTCGAGGATCGAGTTCTCGGCGGCCATGGCCCCGAAGAAGGCGAAAAACCCCTGCACGATCGGATGGGCCTCGTAGCTCTTGTGCGAGAAGAAGCGGTGGTATCCGGCGCAGATCGACATGCCCACAGCCAGGTACATGCCGAGGGTGAGAAGCGGCATCCAGAGGCTGAATCCGCGGTAGTACGTATACGCGGCCGTGCCTGCGATCCCGATGACGGGCGTGAGGGTCAGGAAAAGGATGTTCACCCAGTCCTTCTTCAACTGCTGAGTTTCGACGATGACGCCACCTCCAAGTGATCTGACGCGCCTGACAACCGCGGGTCGTGTTGCACTATTCGCGCCGCGAATGGTCTCACAACATCGGAATATCCACGCCGCGCTCGCGCGCGACGTCGACCGCTTCCGGATATCCGGCATCGGCGTGGCGCATCACTCCGGTGCCGGGATCGGTGGTGAGAACGCGCCGCAGGCGCTCGGCGGCTTCGGGCGTGCCATCGGCGACGATCACCATGCCTGCGTGGAGCGAGTAGCCGATGCCGACGCCGCCGCCGTGATGAACCGAGACCCAGGTGGCACCGGCGGCCGTGTTGAGAAGGGCATTGAGAATCGGCCAGTCCGCGATGGCATCCGACCCGTCCTTCATCCCTTCGGTCTCGCGATTCGGCGAGGCCACGCTGCCCGCGTCGAGGTGGTCGCGGCCGATGACGATCGGAGCGGTCACCTTCTTCTCCGCGACCAGACGGTTGAAGAGCAAGCCCGCCTGGTCGCGCTCACCGTAGCCGAGCCAGCAGATGCGCGCGGGGAGTCCCTGGAACTCGACGCGCTTCTGAGCCATACGGATCCAGCGGTGCAGGGCCGCGTCGTCCGGGAAGAGCTCGAGGATGGCCTCATCCGTGACGAAGAGGTCGTTCGGATCGCCCGAGAGAGCGGCCCAGCGGAACGGGCCCCTGCCTTCGCAGAACAGCGGGCGGATGAACAGCGGCACGAACCCGACGACCTCGAAGGCGTTGGCGACGCCGGCCTTCTGGGCCTGGCCGCGGAGGTTGTTGCCGTAGTCGAACGTAGTCGCCCCGCGGCTCTGAAGCTCGATCATCGCGCGCATGTGGCGCGCCATGGTTGCGTACGATAAAGCGACATACTTATCAGGATCTGTTTTGCGTAACGCTAAAGCCTCATTAAAAGTCATGTCCGTCGGGACGTACCCAGTCAGCTCGTCGTGCGCGGAGGTCTGATCGGTCAGAACGTCCGGGACGATGCCGCGAGCGATGAGGGCCTCCAGCAGCTCCACCGCATTCGCAACCACGCCGATGGAGACGGCTTCGCCCCTGTCGCGCGCCTCGAGCGCACGGCGAAGCGCGGCGTCGAGCGACGGAGCCTCCTCGTCGAGGTAGCGCTTGTCCAGGCGACGCTGGATCCGCGTCCGGTCGACCTCGGCCACGAGCGCCGTCGCTTCGTTCATCGTGGCCGCGAGCGGCTGCGCGCCGCCCATGCCGCCCAAGCCGGCCGTGACGACCAGCTTTCCGCGGAGCGAGTCGCCAAAGTGCTTCTTCGCGACGGCCGCGAAGCATTCGTACGTTCCCTGCAGAATGCCCTGCGTGCCGATGTAGATCCACGAGCCGGCGGTCATCTGGCCATACATGGTGAGGCCGAGCGCGTCGAGACGGCGGAACTCGTCCCACGTGCCCCAGTGGGGGACGAGGTTGGAGTTGGCGATGAGGACGCGCGGCGCGTTCTCGTGCGTGCGGAAAACGCCCACGGCCTTGCCGGACTGCACGAGCAGAGTCTCGTCGCTCTTCAGACGCTTCAACGTGGCCACGATGGCGTCGTAACACTCCCAGTTCCGCGCGGCCTTGCCGATGCCGCCATACACGATGAGCTCCTCGGGCCGCTCGGCGACCTCGGGGTCCAGGTTGTTCATGAGCATGCGCAATGCGGCCTCGGTCTGCCAGCTCGTGCAGCTCAGGCTCGTGCCTCTCGGCGCGCGGATCGTGCGGGGGGCGTGCAGCGTGGTGGTCATGGCTGCGGATTCTACGTCGCTTGCCAGTTGCCCAGTTGCCCGTTCCCAGCAATCCCGGGCGTCAGGCGAAACATCACTGGCAACTGGCAACAGGCAACTGGTACCTTCGGTGCGTGAACCGGAAAGCGCGCGCCATCGAAGTCAATGCCCGGCTGAAGAAGCAGTATCCAGAAGCACGCGTCGAGCTCGACTTCAAGAGTCCGTTCGAGTTACTGATCGCGACGATCCTCGCCGCGCAGTCGACGGATGCACGCGTGAACATCGTCACGAAGTCTCTGTTCCGGAAGTATCCGGACGCGCGGGCTTTTGCGAATGCCGATCTCGTCGAGATGGAGACGGCGGTGAAGCAGACCGGCTTCTTCCGCAGCAAGGCCAAAGCGGTCATCAACTGTTCGAAGGCACTCGTGGAGCGCCACGGCGGCGAGGTGCCGCGAACGATGGAGGAGCTGGTGGAGCTCCCCGGCGTCGGGCGCAAGACCGCGAACGTGGTCCTCGGCAATGCGCTGGGCGTCGAAGCCGGCATCATCGTCGACACCCATGTCACCCGCCTCTCCGGACGCCTCGGCTTCACGAAAAGCGCCGATCCGGTGGAGATCGAGCGGGACCTGATGAAGATCGTGCCGCGCGGCGAATGGACCGCGTTCGCGAATCGGTTGATCCTGCACGGCCGGCGCATCTGCATCGCGCGCAAGCCGGATTGTCCGAACTGCGTGCTGAACGACATCTGCCCGTCATCGCAAACCCTGAGCGAGCAGCGCGAGTCGAAGGGTCAGCAGAGCCCCCGCATTGCGCGTACCGCGAAGCCACGGGGCAAGTCGGGTCGCGCGTGGAGGGGGCTCACCTGACCCTTCGACTCGCGCTGCTCGCTCAGGGTTTGTCGACCGTCCCCGCCGAAGTCCACGGCCCGCACCGCGCGATCCGCCACGCTGTCTTCGCCGCTCCCTTCCCGAACCCGTACTTTGCGATCGCCGCGCGCCCGTAAGCCGAGCACGTGGGCTGAAAGCGACAGGTCACCCGTCCGCGCAGATGCGGCGAGACGTGCGCGCGGTATTCATCGATGACGAACAGCGCGCCGCGCGCGGCGAAGCCGTGCCCGTGCGGCACCGCGAAGTCGTGGATGGCAATGGCCACGACGAGCAGCAGTGCCGCCGTACCAATTCTGCGGAAGCGTTTACGCGGCATCGAGGAAGGATGAAGGATAAAGGATGAAGGAGATCGTCGTGGCGGTGTGGGATGCGTTCCGACGGATGCGGAAGTCCCGGTTAAGTGGTACCTGGGGCGCTCTGTCGCCCGCTACGCGGGCTCTTTTGGCCGGCCGCCATGTTCCCTCCGGCTGAAAGCCGGGGGCTATTCCCTCTTGCCCGCTACGCGGGCGCATTGACCGCTGCCGCGTTCGTCCTCCGCCTTCATCCCTCTTCATCCTTCCCCTTTCATCCTCCGGCCATCATCCTTCATCCTCCGGCCATCATCCTCCGGCCCTCATCCTTCCGGCCCTGATCCTTCCGGCCTTCATCCTTCATCCTTCATCCTTCATCCTTCCGCCCTTCATCCTTCTTCGCCTCGTCCCAGAGCCGGTCGATCTCCTCGAGCGACATGCCCTCGAACGTATCCACGCGCGACTCCATCGACCCGAACCGCCTCATGAACTTCCGGTTGGTCGACTGCAGCGCCTCCTCCGGATTCACGTTCACCTTGCGGGCGATGTTCGCGATCGTGAAGAGGAGATCGCCAATCTCCTCGTGCACGTGCGCCGGATCGCCGGAGGCCACGGCCTCGCGCAACTCGGAGATCTCTTCGTCGACTTTGTCGAACACATCTTCCGTACGCCGCCAGTCGAAGCCGACACGCGATGCCTTCTCCGTCAGACGCGACGCCTTGAGAAGCGCGGGCATCGACTGCGGGACGCCGGCGAGCAATGACTTGTTCTCGGCCTTTCTCTCGTCCTGCTTGAGCTTTTCCCAGTTCACGAGGACCTGCTCGGCGTCCTTCGCCTCGACGTCGCCGAACACGTGCGGGTGGCGGCGCACGAGCTTGTCGTGAATGGCCGTGAGGGAGTCGTAGACGTCGAACGTCCCTTCCTCACGCGTGATCTCGGCGACGAAGACCGCTTCCAGGAGGAGGTCGCCGATCTCCTCGAGGAGCGCCGCGCGATCGTTGCGATCGATCGCGTCGACCACTTCGTACGCTTCTTCGATCACGTAGGGTTTGAGGTCCGGCAGGGTCTGCTTGCGATCCCACGGACAGCCGTCCGGGCCGCGGAGACGGGTCATGAGGTTCACGAGATCGTCGAAGGAGCGCTTCATGCGTGCATTCTAGTTGGCGGTTGGGCGGGAGAAAGGTTGACGATGCTCGAGCTCGGGTGCTCCTGCCAACCGCCAACCGTCAACCGCCAACTTCCTGTTAGCATGCTCCGACGGCAATGCCCAATCAGGTCCTCATCGTCGCTGCGGAGCATGCTGCACGCACGCCCGCCGAGGTTGCCCGCTCGCTTCGATTCATCCCTTTCGTCACGGGGTCGGAGCAGGAAGCGGTCGAGTTGCTGGACCGGCAGCCCTTCCGTCTCATCGCGGTGAGCGGCGCGTCGACCTGGCGCCGTCTTCGCGATGCTGCCGAGAGTAAGCAGCCGATGGCGCGCATTCTCGAGCTGCCGGATCTCACCCATGACGACGCGATGATCCGCAACCTCATGGTTCGTTATCTCGAGCCTCACGCGCCCGATCGCGCCAGCTTCACGGCCGAGGAACGGTATCGCTTCCTTTCGGGCATCCTGGAGTCCTTTACCGGCACGCTCGAGCTGCGGGAAGTGCTGCGGCGGATCGTTACCGTGACGCGCGAGGAGCTCGGCGCCGATCGCGCGTGGCTTCTTCATCCCGTCAACGAGCAGGCCGAGTTCGGGAAGGTGGCGTTCACCTCCAGCGCACCAGGCGCTGAGGGTGATCTCGGGGACAAGGGCCCGGTCTCGCTCGCGAAATCGCAGAGCCTCATCCGCCGGGCGATGGCGTCGGCGCGGCCCGTGGTCGTCAATGCCGGCGACGCGGACCTCGATCCCGAGCTCGCCGCGAGGTTTCAGATCCGCTCCGCGCTGGTGCAGGTCCTTCGTCCGCGCGAGGAGGAGCCATGGGCGTTCGGGCTCCACCTGTGCGACGAGGTCCGCGACTGGACGGAAGACGAGATCACGCTCTTCGGTGAGATTGGCCGCTACGCCACGCTCGCGTTGAACAACACACTGCTGCACAACCGCTCCGTTCGCGAGATGGCCAAGGTCAACGCGATCCTCGATCAGATTCCCGAGGCCGCGGCCATCTACGACGCGCACGGACGCCTCGAGAGGATGAACGCGGCCGCGCAACGTGAGCCCAGCGTGCTCTTCGCGGATCTCGACGGCCGCGTCCGCAGCAACCGTCACCGCTACATCGACGGCAGCCCCCTCGGTCCGGACGACCTTCCGTCCGTACGCGCCCTGCAGGGCGACGTGGTCAAGTCCGACTACCTGGTGCACGAGGCGCGTTCCGGCGATGATCGCGTCGTCAACCTCAAGGCCGCGCCGATCCGCGATCAGGCCGGCCGCATCATCGGCTCGGTCGTTCTCTCGCGCGACGTCACCGAGGACCGCCAGAACGCCGAGCGGGAGTCGTGGCGCCGCCGGCGCGCCGAATGTCTGGCCAACCTCAACCTGGAGGTGGTCGCTCTTTCCCCCACCTTCGAGGACCTCGACGATCCGGCCATGCGCATCGCCCAGGCCGTCGAGGGCACGGTGCGCATTTACCTTTATCACTCCATGAGCGGCTCGCTCCATCTCGTCGGCTACGGCAGCGCCGAGAAGGATCTCGCCGTTCACCGCGACTACTTCGTGCGCAATCCCTATCGTCCCGGCGAGGGTCTCACCGGGACGGTGTTCCACATCGGCCGGCCGCTGCTGTTCTACGAAGTGCGCGGCGATGCGCTCCTCGATTTCTCGCGCGACGAGGAAGAGCGCCAGGTCAAAGCCGAGCTGCGCGAGCAGAGCCTGATCGCCTATCCGATCGAGTCGTACGGCGAGCGCATCGGGGCGGTCATCATTTCGCAGTCCGACCCTCGGCGGAACTTCGACGCCGAGGACCTCGAGTTTGCGCAGTCCGTGGCCGAGCGCATCGGCGCCGCGAGTCACATCCATCGCCTCACGCGCATGGCCCAGGACGGACATCGCGCCGCCGAGGAGCTGGCCCGCCGCGAAGTCGACGCGCGCGTCCGCTTCGAGGCGGTCCTCGAGACCGCCCCGATCGGAATCGCCGTCATCTCGGCCGACGAACTGCGCTTCGAGCTCGCCAACGCCCTCTTCATCGACTTCGCGATGGAGCTCGGCCGCATCGCCATCGACACGAAAGTGATCGGCCTGCGCAGCGCGGAAGTGCTGCCGGACACCGAGAGGATCCTCAAGCAGGTGGCCGACTCCGGTGAGCCGCGCATCGACGTCGAGCTCGCTGTCGGCGAGCGCTACGTGAATCGGATCATCTCCGCGGCTCGGGGGCGCTTCTCCGGCATCACCCAGAGCCTGACGATCCTCGTGCAGGACGTCACCGAGCAGGTGCGTGCCCGGCGCGAGATCGAGAACCTGGCCACGATGATGGCCGAGCGCTCGGCGCGACTCGACTCGATCCTCGGATCGATGACGGACGGCCTGTGGGTCTACGACGCGAGCGGCGACCTCGTCGACGTGAATCAGGCCGCCTTGAACATGTTCGGCCTGGCCTCGCGTGCCGAGGCCATCGAGCATGGCTCGTTTGCGCACCTCAATCTTCGCGATTCCGAGGGGCGGCCGATCCCACATCCGGACATGCCCTACGCGCGCGCGCTGGCGGGTCAGACCGTTCCCGACTATCTGGCGATGGGCAGGCACCTCATCACGGGCCGCGACCTCGATCTCTCGATCGCCGCCGCGCCGATCGAGAGTCGTGGCATCGTCGGCGCCGTGCTGGTCATCCGCGACATCACCGCGCTGCAGGAGCTCGACCGCAAGAAAGACGAGTTCCTCTCCGTCGCCTCGCATGAGCTGCGTACACCGCTGACGACCATCAAGGGGTACACGCAGCTCCTCGCGCAGACCGTCGACGAACTGCAGCCCGCGGAGCGCGCGACCTACATCAATGCGGTCCTCGGCGAGATCGAGCGGATGATGGGGCTCATCTCCGAGCTGCTCGACGTCTCCCGCATCGAGACGAACCGCCTGCAGATCCATCCGCAGCCGATCCGCTGGAGCGATTTCATCCGGGCGAGGGTATCGGCGTTCCAGGTCCAGCATCCGACTCGGTCCATTCGGATGATGGTCGACGCGGGCGATACACTCGTCGTTGCGGATCCCGACCGCATGCGCCAGGTCATCGACAACCTCCTCTCGAATGCGCTCAAGTACTCGGCCGAAGGGACGGACATCGATCTCGAAGCGAAGGTGGTGGACGGCGAGATGCTGACGTCCGTCACGGACCACGGGATCGGCATTCCCAAAGACGAGATCCCTCAACTCTTCGAGCGCTTCCACCGCGCCCGCAACGTCTCGAGCCGCTACTACGGAGGCCTGGGGCTGGGGCTCTACATCGCCCGGGCGATCATCGACGCGCACGAAGGATCGATCAGCGTGCAGAGCGTCGAGGGAGAGGGATCGACGTTCACGATGCGACTGCCGGTGGCGTGAAAGACCGCTGTCAGCGCGGCGCACAGAGAGTGCTGTGTGCTGGGTGCTGAGTGCTGGGTGCTGAGTGCTGGGTGCTGAGTCCCGCCCGCCCTGCATCACTCAGCACTCAGCACCTCTTCGCGTCGCCTACCGCGGCGGTTTTTACCCGCTCGCGAGCAGAGTTTCCGGGTCTGACCTACTCAACTCACTTCACATCGATTTCACACGCGCTGCCTTTCCTCTTTCCCTCCGATGCCTACACTCCGCAACTGAGGAGCTCGCATGAATGTGAAGTCGATGATCGTCATGGTGGCGCTCGCCGGTGTGGTGCCGCTGTCCGCTCAGGAATCGCAGGAGAAGGTCGAGAGCCGGCTGAAGATCCTCGAGCACCTGAAGATCACGGGGTACCTGCAGGCGCAGTATGTCGAGGACCAGCGCTCCCGCGACGAGCTCGCGGGTGGCGGCACGCGCAACTTCGACCAGTTCTCGGTCCGGCGCGCGCGTCTGAAGTTCACGTATCAGGCGACCCCGACCTCGAGGTTCGTGTTGCAGCCGGACATCGGCAGCTCGGGCGTGACGCTGAAGGACGGCTACGTCGAGCTCACTGAGCCGTGGACGAAGTGGAAGCACACCCTGACGGCGGGACAGTTCATCTGGCCCTTTGGGTTCGAGCTGCCGTACTCGTCGAGCAACCGGGAGGTGCCAGAGCGGTCGCGCGTCGTGCGGGCGCTCTTCGCGGGCGAGAGGGATCGCGGCGTGATGCTGTCCGGTCGCGGCTCCGGATTCAACTACCGCGTGGCGGTCGTCAACGGCACCGGAACGGCGTCGAGCTCGGACCTCAACCAGCAGAAGGACATTCTGGGCCGGGTCGGCTATCGGTTCGGAAAGGTCGACGTCGGCGCGTCCGCGTACCGCGGCGACGACCTCGTCGCCACCGCGAACCGTCCGGCCGGCACGAACTTCGACAAAGAGCGTCTCGGGGTCGACGTGCAGTGGACCACGCCGCTCCCCGGACTCCGCATCCGCGGCGAATCCATCAGCGGCAAGCAGGCGCCGTCATCGGGCACGACCCGCACGCGGTCACACGATGTCCGCGGGTGGTACGTCTATGCGATCCAGAACGTCGGCAGCCGGCAGCAGTTCGTGCTGCGTCTGGACGAATACGATCCGGACACCGACGTCGCCGGCAACGCCATCCGTACGATCAACCCGGTTTACATCTTCCACTGGGACGCCCACAGCAAGCTGATGGCGTCGTACGAGCTGATCAAGACGGAGACGAACGATCCGGACGACAACATCTTTACGCTCCGCTACCAGTTCGCTTTCTGAAACAATCACGGCCACATGCCGCGCCGCCGCATCGCCGCCATCGACGTCGGAACGAACTCGATCCACATGATCGTCGTCGAGGAGCAGAAGCACGGCTATCGCGTCATCGACAAAGAGAAGGAGATGGTCCAGCTCGGGCGCGGCAGCCTGGAAGGACGGCCGCTCACGGATGACGCGATCGGGCGCGGCGTGGAGGCGATGAAGGCGATGGCCGGCATCGCCGAGCGCTGGAAGGTAAACGAGGTCGTGGCGGTCGCGACGAGCGCGATCCGCGAGGCGCCGAATCGGCGCCGCTTCATTGCCGCGGCGCAGAAGGCCTCCGGCATCAAAGTGCGTGTCATCTCCGGCGAGGAAGAAGCGGACTACATCTACCGCGCGGTCCGCTCCGCGGTCGATTTCCACGGCGGCACCGCGCTGGCCGTGGACATCGGCGGGGGGAGCGTGGAGCTCATCGTCGGTACCGCGGATCAGGTGTACCTCACATCGAGCGAGCCGGTGGGCGCGCTGCGGATGGCCCAGATGTTCGCGCTGGACCGCGCGGCCACTCCGGCGATGATCGACGCGTGCCGTACCTACGCGGCGAAGCGCCTGAAGAAGACGCTCGCGCGCGTCGCGGCCCTCGGATTCGATTTCTCCGTCGGCACGTCGGGGACGATCGTCGCGCTGGCAACGCTGGCGAACCTCTCCTCGAACGGCAGCGGCGACACGGTGTCGTCGGGCCTCAAATGGCTGTCCCGCAAGCGACTGCGCGAGCTCATCGACGCGCTCACGCCGCTCTCCGCCGCGGATCGCGCGAAGAGGTTCGCCATCGACGAGCGCCGCGCCGAGACGATCCTCGGCGGGGCGATCGTGCTCGACGTGATCATGCGCGGGCTCAAGCTCGATCAGATCCGCGCCAGCGACGCGGCGCTGCGCGAGGGCATCGTCGACTCCGTGCTCGACCGCGTGCCGGAGCCGAAGGAGCGGGGGAGCGTCCGCCGCGCGTCCGTGCTCAGCCTCGTCGAGCGCAGCGACGTCGAGCGCACGCACGCCACGCACGTGGCCCGCCTCGCGCTGCGCATCTTCGATCAGACCCAGGAGCTGCACCACTTCCGCACCGGAGAGCGCGAGCTCCTCGAGTACGCGGCGCTGCTGCACGAGGTCGGAATGCACGTCTCGTTTCAGGGGCACCACAAGCACTCGTACTACCTGATCAGTCACGCTGGTCTGCGCGGTTTCACGTCCGACCAGGTGGCAGTGATGGCGAACGTGGCGCGCTACTACCGGAAATCGCCCCCGAGCGAGGAAGACGAGAATTTCGCGCAGCTCTCCGACGCGCAGAAGGACGTCGTCCGAAAGCTCAGCGCGATTCTCAGGATGGCGGATGCGCTCGATCGCGGACGGAGGCGTGCCGTGCGCGACGTCGGCGTGGAAGCGCAGGATGGCGTCGTTCGCATTCAGGTGCGTCTGCGCGGTGAGGGCGGCGTCGAAGTGGCGGCTGCCGTGAAGCGCGCGAAATACTTCGGAAAGGTATTCGGGACCAATGTCGACATCGAAGAAAGCAGCAGCGCCGCCGCCTGAGCGGTTCATCGTCCTCCTCCGCCACGGAATCGCCGAGGATGCGACGCCGGACAAGAAGGACGACGACCGCGGCCTCACGGCCGAGGGACACGCGCGGATGAAACAGATCGCGCGCGGCCTGGAGCGCGCGTTGCCGAAGGTGCGGGCGATCTACACCAGTCCGCTGCTGCGCGCCGTGCAGACGGCGCTCTGGGTGTCGAAGGCCTACCGCTCGCGCGCGACCGTCAACACCGTGGGCGCGCTTTCACCCTCCGCCACGCCGAAGCAGTTCCTCGCGCTGGTGAAATCGATCAAAGAGCGCCGGGCCGTGATCGTGGGGCATGAGCCGGTGTTGACGCTGGGACTGCGCGCTCTCGTCGGAGTCGAGGGCCTCGAGCTGAAGAAGGGCGGATGCTTCGGCGTACGCCTGCTGCCGGAAGGGACCGCGGTGCTGGAGTGGGTGTTGCCCCCGCGGATCCTGCGAGAGCTCGGAGAGTGATGCTGAGCCGCGACCCCGATGCGTCTACGCGTATTTCCGCTTCGCTCCCACGCTCTCGATCCTCCACTCTCCGCCAGCCCATACCGCCGCCGTGAGTGTCCCGCCGTAGACGCACCCCGTGTCGAGCCCGAGGGCGCGGGCATCGAGCTTCGGCTCGCGGACGGGCGTGTGGCCATAGACGACGAAGCGGTCTCCCTTCCACTTCTCCGACCACAACACGTCGTCGTTTCCCTTCTTCTCTTTCGGGATCGGCTTCCACTGGCCGTTCTTCCTTCGGATCCACCGTAGCTCGACGATCGCGTCCCCTGCGCGTTCCACCTCCTCCGCGGTGACGTCCATCTGCGGGAGGAATCCGCCATGCACCGCGGTGATGGCGACCGTAGGGAAGTCGATGACGATCGGCCAGGACTCGATGAACCGCAGCAGATCGCGGCGGCGCATCACGCGGTCGCGCGCGAACCAGCGCCGCAGAAGCGAACGTGAGCGCGAGAGGAGCTTGATCTCGTTGTTCCCCTTCACCGCAAGGTAGCCACGCGTGCGCCAGAGCTCGAGGCAGTGATCGGCGGCCGGTCCCTTGCTGACGATGTCGCCGACCGATACGACGACGTCGGAAGCCGATGGCGCGAGACGATCGAGCAGCTCAACGAGCTCGTCATAGCAGCCGTGAATGTCGCCGAAAAAGATGAGGCGACCGGAGGGCGCGTCTAGGGCGCGGTACGAGTCCACGCCGTCCAGTACTTCCGCATTCGCGCCAACCACGCCTCCGGTTTCTCCGCGTACACCCGCGCGCCGATCGCCTCGGCACGCGTCTGAAGCTCGGACTGACGTGCGTCGATCGCATCGATGACGCCGGGAGCGCCGGCCGCCGGCCGGGCGGTCCTCCGGCCACTGGCCAGGACTCGCGAGCCGCCGGTGGACCGGCCGGCTGGCAGCCGGCGCGCCTCCAGCATCCCGTGCAGCACGTGCAGATCGTGATGATCGCCCAGGGCGCGCGACAGACCCGAGAGCACATCCGCGTAGGGCTTCATCATTTCCGGCCACACATGACGCAGGAGCTGCACGTGGTACCAGTGCTCCTTCACGCGCTTCCGCCAGTCGTGCAATTCTTCGGGGGTCTCGTGATGTCGCAGGTCGCGCCGGCCGTCGCTGTACGTGCGCAACAGACCGCCTGCAATCGTCTCGAAGGAATCCTTCATCTCCGGCCACAAGCCGAGGCGACCCTGGGCGATGACGAGCTGGTCGACGACGTTCGCGATCACCGGCTCGAGTGGCGGATGTTCCTTGCGCTGCGCGTCGAGGATCTTGCGGGCTCGGCGCTCGACGGCCTGGGGCAGGGTGAGCTTCTCGAGCGCCTCGCGGACCGCGTCCGCGTCGCGCGCGGCGGCGAGGTCGCGTCCTGCGTCACGGAACCACGCGTTCTCGTGCGCGAAGTGCTCGCCCAGGGGCTCGCGCACGAGTCGGATCAGCGCGCGGGTCTCCTTGAAACGCTTGCGGGCGTCGTGAACGCGCTTCTCCGCGGTGATCGAGGGGTCCACGAGCGTGTCGCGGGCACGAACGATCTGCTCGTCCATGATGCGGAGAATTGACGAAGGTAAAGTTTCGTCGCGCTGGATTGCGTAAGCCACGGCGCGACGTACGATAGCGCAGGTGCCGAGTCCTAAATCGCTGCGGCTACTGAATCGCGAGCTCAGCCGTCTCGACTACAACGGACGCGTTCTGGAGAGAGCGCGTGACGAGGGCGTGCCTCTGATCGAGCGGCTGCGCTTCCTCGTCTATTGCTCGCGCAACCTCGACGAGTTCTTCATGGTCCGCGCCGGGGCCACGCGCGACCTGATCGATGCCGGAATCTCCGAGCGCTCGCCGGACGGTCTGCTGCCGTCCGAGCAGATGGCGGCGATGCGCCAACGCACGCGCGAGCTGCTCGACGCCATGTACGAATGCCTGAACGGCGAGCTTCTGCCGGAGCTGCGCAGGCAAGGGATCGTCGTCGAGAGCTTCGCCGATCTCGGCGGCGACGAACAGGCGCCGCTGACGAAGTTCTTCATCGAGTCGGTCGCGCCCGTGCTCACGCCGCTGGCCATCGATCCGGGACATCCGTTTCCGTTCGTCGCCAACCGCGCCCTCAACATCGCGGTGACGGTGGAGTCCGCGCGCGGCGAGCATGTCGTGCTGTTCAAGATCCCGCCGCTGCTCACGCGATTCATCCGCATGGCCGATCATCGTTTCGTGGAGCTCGGCTCGGTCATCGTCGCGCATCTCGATCACTTCTTTCCCGCCTTGACGGTGCGGGACGCGGTGCTGTTTCGGGCCATTCGCAACTCGGAGCTGAGCATCGATCGCGACGAGGTGGAGGACCTCCGCGACTCAGTCGAGGCCGAGCTGCGCCGGCGCGAGCGGAAGCAGGTCGTCTGTCTGGAGATCGATCGCCGGGCCGGAGACGACATCGTGCGTCTGCTCAGCGACGGGACGCGCGTGCGCGCGGAGGACGTCTATCGCGTGCCGGGATTCCTGAAGGTCAACGACCTCGCCGCGGTGACGGAGGCCGTCGAGACGCTCTCCTATCCGGAGTTCAATCCCCGTCTGCCGCAGAGGCTCGCGTCGTCGGCCGACATCTTCTCCATCATCCGCGAGCGCGACGTCCTGCTGCACCGTCCGTACGATTCCTTCACCGCGATCATCGAGCTGCTGCACGCGTCGGCGACCGATCCCGCGGTCGTAGCGATCAAGCAGACCGTCTACCAGACCGACGAAGACTCGCCGGTGATCGACAAGCTCGTCCTCGCCGCGCTGAACGGAAAGCAGGTCACGGTGGTCATCGAGCTGCAGGCGCGGTTCGAGGAGAAGCGGAACATCGCCATGGCCGCGCGGCTGCAGGAAGCGGGTGCGCAGGTCGTCTACGGCCTGGTCGGGATTCAGGCCCACGCGAAGCTGTGCGTGGTCGTGCGCAGCGAGGACGACTCGCTGCGGCACTACGTCCATCTCTCGACGGGAAACTACAACGTCGACACCGCACGCGCCTACTCGGATCTCGACCTGCTGACCGCTCACGACGAGCTCGGACGCGACGCCTCGCAGCTCATCAACATGCTCACCGGCTTCAGCGCCGCGAGTCTCGCCAGTGGCAAGCCGCAGTGGAAGCACTTCATCGTGGCCCCGTTCGATCTCCACCGTGCACTCATTGGAAAGATCGAGCGGGAGCTGAAGCATGCAGAGGAGGGGAAGCCGGCGAAGATCGCGGCGAAGGTGAACTCCCTCGTCGATCCACTCGTCATCGACGCGCTCTATCGGGCGGCCGAGGCGGGCGTGAAGATCGAGCTCGTCGTTCGCGCGATCTGCTCGCTCGTGCCGGGCCCGAACATCCGGGTGATGTCGATCGTCGATCGCTTCCTCGAGCACTCGCGCATCGTGCGCTTCGAGAACGGCGGAAGCCCGGAGGTCTACCTTTCGAGCGGCGACTGGATGCCGCGCAACTTCACCCGTCGCGTGGAAGTCATGTTCCCGCTGCTGGACCCGACGGTGCGCGAGCTCGCGGAGCAGATTCTCGAGATCACCCTCCAGGACGGTGCGTCCTCGTGGGACCTGAGCCCCGAAGGCTCCTGGAGCCGCCGCGGCGGAGGCCTCTCCAGCCAGCAGCGTTTCATCGACATCGCCCGCGCGGAGGCCGTGCCCCTCGGCGATTACGATGAGTCGATCGAACAGGCGCCCCGCATTCGCAGGAAGGCGAAGCGCAAGAAGGGGTGAGCGCTGGGTGCTGAGTGCTGAGTGCTGGGTGCTGAGTCCCGCCCGACCCAATTTCAGCACCCAGCACCCAGCACCCAGGACTCAGGACTCAGGACTCAGGACTCAGGACTCAGGACTCAGGACTCAGGACTCAGGACTCAGGACTTCCTCCCGCCCTTCTTCCTCACCCGCCCCCCCTCCTCATACGCCGGCGACTTCACCGCTTCCGCGCGGGCTGTCTCGATGAAACGCGCCTGGCTGCGGATCGCGCGGGGGCCGGGTCGACGGCGGTACGTCCCGTCGGGCTGCAGGCGCCAGCTCTTCGCGTCGTCGGCGAGGCACGTGCCGAGGATCTGGAGCTCGACACGGTCGCGGAGGCGCGGGGAGAGAATCGGCCAGGTCACCTCGATTCTCCGGAAGAAATTGCGCGGCATCCAGTCTCCACTGGCCGCGTACACCTCCGTGGCGCCGCCGTTCCGGAACAGGAAGATGCGCGAATGCTCGAGGAATCGGTCGATGACCGACACCACGCGGATATGCTCCCGGGGCACGAGACAGCAGATCCCGCGGATGATCAGGTCGATCTTCACTCCCGCCTCGGCGGCGCGATAGAGCGCGTCGATGACCGGCGGATCGACCAGGGAGTTCATCTTCGCGAGGATCTGCGCCGGGCGCTTCTCTTTCGCGTGCTTGATCTCGCGCTCGATCATCCGCAGCGTCCAGGCGTGGTACTCCATCGGCGCGACGACGAGCTTCCGCCACCGCCATTCCGGCGCGTGATGGGCGAAGATCTCCTGCGCCGTCTCCGCGCTGTAGCCGGTGATCAGGTTCATCAGCTGCGCCGCGTCCGCGGCGATCGCGGCGTCGGCCGTGAGGAGGTCGATGTCGGTGTACAGCCGCGCCGTCCTGGCGTTGTAGTTCCCGGTCGAGAGGTGCACGTAGCGTCGCAGCTCGCCCCCTTCGCGACGGATGACGAGACAGATCTTCGAGTGGGTCTTGATCCCGACCAGACCGTAGACCACCTGCACGCCCGCCTCCTCGAGATGTCGGGCCCAGGCGATGTTCCGCTCCTCGTCGAAGCGGGCCTGCAGCTCGACGATGGCCGCGACCTGTTTTCCGTTCTGCGCCGCTCGCGCGAGCGCCTCCACGATCACCGACCCCTGCTCGGTGCGGTAGAGCGTCTGCTTGATGGCAACCACGTCCGGATCGTCGGCGGCGCTCTGCACGAACTCGACGACCGCGCTGTACGAGTCATACGGTCGATGCAGGAGGACGTCGCCGGCGCGAATGGTCGAGAAGATGTCCTCGCGGGTCGCGAGCTCCGCGGGGATGCGGGGGTTGAACGGCTCGTCCTTGAGCGAAGCATTGCCGACCCGGCCGTGAATCTCGATCAGATCGCCGAGCTTCGGCAATCCCGGCGTGAGGAAGACGTCCTCGCGAGCGACGTCGAGCTCGCGCTGCAGCATCGCCAGCATCTCGTCGCTTGCCGTCTTCGCCACCTCCATCCAGACCACTTCCTTCCGCTCGCGCATCCGAAGCTCGCTCTCGACAGACTTGAGGAGGTCCTGGATCTCATCCTCCCGCAGGGCGATGTCGGCGTTGCGGATGACGCGAAACGGAACGACCTCGCGCACATCGAGGCCGGGAAAGAAATACGCGGCGTGCGCGTGGATCAGCGCCTCGACCGGGAGAAAACGCCGCGGTGCAATGGTCAGAAAACGGGGGAGCGATTTCGGGATCTTGATGAAGGCCGTGTACGTCTCCGAGCCGCTCGCGAGGAGGACCGCGAGGTTGAGCGAGCCGCTGGCGAGAAACGGCAGTGGATGTCCCGGATCGACGGCGAGGGGTGTGAGGATCGGCGCGATGCGCTCATGAAACTCCTCGGCCATCGCGGCCTGCTGCTTCTTCGCCAGTGCGCCGGCGTCGACAATGCGCACACCGGCTTTCTCGAGCTGGGGGAGGAGTGCATCGAGGACGCGGTACATGTCGCGCTGCTGTGCCTTCGCGCGCTCGCGAATGGCCTTGAGCTGCTGCTTCGGCGTGAGGCCATCCATCGAGCGTTCGCGGATCGCGTTGTCGATGAGCTGGCGGATCCCGCCCACCCGCACCATCAGGAACTCTTCAAGGTTCGTGGCCGTGATGCCGAGGAACTTCGCGCGCTCGAGCAGCGGCACATCGGCGCTCTCCGCCTCGGCCAGCACGCGGCGATTGAACTCGAGCCAACTGAGCTCGCGGTTGAAGAGAGGGGTGTCCAAGCGGGGAGAGCATATGGTTGCTGGTGATCGGTTGCCAGTGGGTTGGTTGGCGGTTGGCGGTTGGCGTTGCCCGTTGCCCGTTACCCGTTGCTCGTCGCGAGTTGCCGGTCGCCGACGGCTGACTCGTCCGGCGAAATGGCCACTGACCACTGGCTACTGGGCTATTGGCTACTGGCTACTGGACTCGGGCAACGAGCCACGGGCAACGGGCAACGGGCCACGGGCCACGGGCAACAGGCAACAGGCAACGGGCCACGGAACGGGCCACGGGCAACAGGCAACGGGCCACGGGCAACGGGCCACGGGCAACGGGCATCGGGCAACCGCCAACCACTGTTGATGCACAATGCGCGACCGATGCTCGCCCTCTCCTCCCGCCGTCGCTGGTTCGTGACCATCGGCGTCATGACCGGAATGCTCCTGGCCGCGCTCGAGGCGACGGTCGTGGGTACGGCGATGCCGACGATCGTGGCCGCCCTCGGCGGGCTCGCGCACTACAGCTGGGTGTTCTCGGCGTATCTCCTCACCTCCACCGTCACCGTGCCGGTTTGGGGGAAGCTCTCCGATCTCTTCGGCCGCCGCCGTCTGTTTCAGATCGGAGTGGCGGTGTTCCTCGTCGGCTCCGCGGCCTGCGGATTCTCGCAGACCATGACCCAGCTGATCGTCTCCCGCGCCGTGCAGGGCCTCGGCGCGGGAGCGCTCGTCCCGCTGGCGATGACGATCGTCGGAGACATCTTCACGCTCCACGAGCGCGCGAAGATGCAGGGACTCTTCAGCGGCGTGTGGGGCGTCTCCAGCATCTTCGGGCCGCTCGTCGGCGGCTTCATCACCGATCAGCTCTCGTGGCGCTGGGTCTTTCTCTTGAATCTGCCGGTGGGCATCGCGGCGGCGATCATCATCGGCGTCGCGCTGCGCGAGCCCCCTCGGCATGAGCGTCCCTCGATCGACTACCTGGGAGCGACGGTGCTCACGCTGGCGGTGACGATCCTTCTGCTCGTCCTCGGCGCGACGAACATCGCCACCCCGCGCAATCTCATCCTCATCGCGCTCGTGATCGGGTCATTGTTCTGGTTCATCCACATCGAGCGGCGCGCGAAAGACCCGGTCGTGCCGCTCGCGCTGTTTCGCAACCGCGTCGTCGCCGTCGCGGTGGGAGTCGGCTTCCTCGCCGGCATCGCCATGTTCGCCGCCATCACCTTCGTGCCGCTCCTCGCGCAGGGAGTGTTCGGTGCCACGGCGACGCAGGCGGGATCGTTCCTCACGCCGCTCATGCTGTCGTGGGTGCTGGTCTCCATCATCGGCGGACGGCTCCTGATCCGTTTCGGCTCGCGCGTGCTCGTGATTCTCGGGCTGGCTCTGATGCTGGTTGGCTTCGTCGCCCTGTCGACGTTCACGGCGACGACGCCGCGGATGCTGATGGTCTTCGAGCTGATCCTGATCGGTGCGGGCCTGGGCCTGGTGATGCTCACGCTGCTGATCGCGTCGCAGCATTCGGTATCGCGCGAACAGCTCGGGATCACCACGTCCCTGAATCAGTTCTCGCGCTCGATCGGTGGCGCGATCGGCGTGGCGATCCTCGGCGCTGTGCTCGCGGCCGGCCTTGCCGAGTTCTCCCAGAACCCGAACGCGCTCGTGAACCCCGAAGCACGCGCACACATCTCGCCCGCGGAGCTCGGGCAGCTCCGGGGCGCTCTCGAAGGGACGCTGCGCAACATCTTCCGGATCAGCGCCGCCGTCGTCGCTCTCGCCCTCGGCGCGGCGTTCGCCCTCCCCAAGGGAAGACTGAGCGAGATGCACGGCGAGGCCGGGCAAAGGATGGTCATGGCCGAGATGACGAACATCGACGCGGAGCACGAGCCGGAGGCATGAGGATTGAGAGATGCGGAGAGCGTGTTCGCGCAATCCTCAATCCGGTCCAGTGGCGCCGCCGCGGAGCGCCGGCTTCCAGCCGGCCGCTCCGCCGACATCCCTGCAGTTAGGCTCTCGCGTGGAACCGTGCCGCCTGGAAGCCGATCCTGCAAGTTCGGCGAGCTGTTGTGCGACCCGCTCCTGTCCGCTGCGTGCCGCCGCACTCTTATCGAGCAGCCAGCCTCTTACCGCCACATCTCCTCCGAGGCGAGAATGGACACGTCCACACGCTCGGGAAGCTGCTTCAGGTAACGGCGCTGATTCGCGGCTCTTCGCTCGTGATCGCCGCTTTCAGCCACACGGCGCAAGGCCTCCTCCACGGTGCCGCGAGTGGTCTTCTCGCCGAGGGCTTCCTGCGCCCGTTCGAGGAGCTCTTCGTCGATCTCGATGGTGGTGCGCCTGATCACGAGCTCATCTTAACCCCTCACGCCGCCACCTCGATCATCTCCGTCCCTCGTCCGATGCGGGCGCGGTAGCCGCGCCAGGTCACTTTGTTGGAGAAGAACGGGACGAACCAGGAGTAGAGCATCAGCGCGTCGAGCATTGGGGTCAGGGCGAGCTGGCGCCAGGTGAGGCCGGCGCGCAACGCGCGGTTGAGCAAGGCCAGATGGAGATAGCGCGCGATCAAGACGAGGATCGGGATCGCGGGCGAGACGAACGTTACGGCGATGGCGAAGGGAAGAGGATTGAGAATCAGCTCGGCCCCATACAGCGCGTGGGAGAACGAGTACCGGATCTTGTTCCATCGCACCTGGCGATCCACGGCCCGGCTCACGCTGCGGTCGACGACCACGTTGCGGACGACGACCGGAGAGAGCGCGACCCCGTATCCGGCCTCGCGTACCGCGACGCCGATGGCCTGATCCTCGGCGAGCACGCGCCGGAAGCGCTCGAAGCCGCCGATGGCGTCGTGGACGCGGCGGGTGATGGCCATCGACTTGCCGACCACGCACGGCGTATTCGCGGAGGCGGCAAGCACGGCCCCCGGTGCGACGAAAGAGAGCAGGTGCAGCGATTCGATCGTCGCGCCGAGCGACCGGGCCCCGGCTCCGGTGAACAGGTTGGAGACGCAGCCGACGCGCGGATCGTCGAACGCGGCGAGCGTGCGGGCAAGGTCGTCCGGCCCCACGCGCACGTTGGAGTCGCTGATGAAGAGCACGTCGCCCGATGCGACGCGCGCGGCTGCGACGAGACGTTCGACCTTGCGGTTCACGACGCCGCTCCGGGAGCCGGCGTCGACGACGATCCGGAACGGCGCGAACGGATGCGCGCGCATCACTTTCCGTACGACCTCGAGCGCCGGATCCTCCCACTCCTCGGCCGAGACGATGACCTCGTAGCGCATGCCCCGCAGGCTCGTGAAGGAGAGGAGGTTCTCTTCCAGCTCGTCATCGAGTCCGCAAACGGGCTTCAGGATGGAGACGAATTCCGGCTGGTTGCACGCGGAGCGCCGGCTTCCAGCCGGCCGCTCCGCCGGCATCCTGCCGGCCGGATGGCTCGCGAGTGCGATGCCGGCTGGAAGCCGGCGTAGCGGCCGGCTGGGAAGCCGGCGTTCCGCGTTGCGAAAGCGGCGCACGAGGAAGACCTGGATGGTCGTGATCGCAACGCCGAGGACGGCGGTCAGCGCGAAGATCACGCGCTCACCTCGGCGAGGGAGGGCGGCTCGAGGCGTGTCACCGCGAGTCCGCTGCCGTGTTTCAGCGCCCGAAAGAGCGCCATCTCGTTCGGGCGCGACGGCACGAGCGTCTTCCACGCATACAGGTGCTCTTCGCGATGGAAATCGCTGTTGCCGATGTAGCGCAGGCGCGCGCGGGCGACGGGCGGGAAGAGGTCCCAACGGCAGGCGAGCTCCCACAGGTCGACCAGATGCGCAACCTCGCTGCGCCGGTTCCAGAGGTAGAACGTGTTCGAGAACCAGTCCGACTGCTCGTGCGGATGGCAGGCGACGACGACGCGGCTCAAGCGCTGTGCGCGCTCGAGCATCTCCTCCACCGTGCCGTCGGCGGAGATGAGCTCGTCGACGCCGAGGGCCAGGACGTGCGCTGCGTTCTTGCGGCTGACGCAGTTCTGCGTCAGCTCGAATCCCGCGATCACGATCATGCCGTACCGATCGAGCGCGCGGCGCTTCTCCCGTTCGATCTCCTCGCGATACGCGGCGAAGTTCTCCGCGGTCACGGTGAGCCCGAAGCGATGCGCGACCTTGCCGACCAGCGTGTCGGTATTGACCACGTGATCGGTGATGGCAATGACGTCGTGGCCGGAGCGCCCGAAGAGATCGACGACCTCGCCGATCGACAGCTTGCCGTCCGACCAGGTGGTGTGGATGTGAAAGTCCGCGAGCAACATGGCTCGCAGGATCGCCGACTGGAGTGCAACGTGGCTTGTGCAACTGGTAAAGACCTGGTGAAGGTGGAGTGTCCAAGTCTCCAAGTCTTCAAGTCTCGAAGTCTCAAAGTCTCAAAGTCTCAAAGAGCCGCCCACCCAGGCGTACAGGTAGCATCGCGGGGGTGGGCGGGGGCCTTCTTTGAGACTTTGAGACTTTGAGACTTTGAGACTTTGAGACTTCGATTACGTCCGCGCAAGAAACGACCGTCCGAGCGCGCGAAAGACCGCCACAGAAGGCCGCGCCCTCCGAGCCATCGTCCTCCGATCGACGGCGTACAGCCCGAACCGAGGCCCGTATCCGTCCAGCCACTCGTAGTTGTCGAGGAGGGACCAGTGGAAGTAGCCATGGATGGGGATTCCGCGCGCCTCTGCTTTGGCGATCTCCTCGCAGTGCATGCGGAGAAAGTCGGGGCGGAAGCGGTCCGTCGCGTCGGCGAGGCCGTTCTCGGTGATGAGCAGCGGCCGTCCGATGAGACTGGCCTCGTCGATCAGCTCGCCGAGAATGTGCGGGGCGATCTCCCAGCCGTTGTCGGTGAGACCGTGGCCGGTGCGGTCGTGATAGTCGAAGTCGCCGATCATGCGCTTCCGGCCGGGAAAGGACATGTGCAGGCGCGAGTAGAAGTTGATGCCGAATGCGTCGAGCCACGCCGGCAGCTCGTCGCGGCGGCCGCGGATCGTCGTCGCCGGCGGGAGGAGGAACTTCCAGCGTCCGGTGCCGAACGCCTCGAGAATGCCGCGGTTGTACATCGTGTGCGCGGCCTTCGCGAGCAGTCCGTCCAGAGGGTTGGACTCGCGCTGGGGCGCGAAGCCCATCATGTTGTGCGCCACGCTGAAGGCCGCGCGCTCGTTGTGTGCGCGGATCTCGCCTGCCGCGGCGCAGTGCGCGGCCAGCAGATGATCGAAGACCCGGTTGAGCGTGCGCGAGTCGGCGAGGCCGGGTGGGATCTGCGCGTCGAGATAGCCGGCCAGGAGGAACACCAGCGGCTCGTTGAGGATCACCCAGAAACGAACGGCGTCACCGAGGGCCGCGGCGACGCGGCCGGCGAAGCGGCTGAATGCGAGCACCGACGCCGTCGACGTCCACGGCGTCTTCTCGTGGAACCAGAGCGGATGCGTATAGTGGAAGAGCGTCACCACCGGTTCGAGGTCGAGCTCGACCAGACGGTCGACGAGACGGCGATAGCGCGCGAGCGCGGCGTCATCGATCTCACCGCGGCTCGGTTCGACGCGGCTCCAGGAGATGGAAAAGCGAAACGAGTTTGCGCCGGCCTGCTTTGCGAGCAGCGCGTCTTCCTCGTAGCGCGTCCAGGAGTCGACCGCCGCGCCACACGGCTCCGCGGCGCGCGGCCACGCGCTCCAGTCGCAGGGGTCGTTGCCTTCGACCTGGAAATGCGAAACGGCCACGCCCCAGAGGCGTGGCCGTCCCGCGAGTGGAAACCGGGGGCGTTTACTGATTCAGCACCGCGTCGCCGGTCGTGTTGTCGGTGACCGACGCGTAGGCGAAAAGGGGCGCCGTCGACGTCCAGGTGACGAAGAAGTCGTCCTGCGTGCGGTTCGCTTCGGCGACGCTGGAGAGGAGGCCGAACCCCGCCTGCTGGAGCATCGCATAGCCGGCGATGTTCACGGTGTTCGTGCCCAGCACGGAACCGTCCGCGCGGCGGGCGACGAAGGTCGCGGTCACCGGCGTCGAGCTCGGGTTGAAGTAGCCGATGTTCGTGCGGAAGCCGGCGTTGTTGCTGAGGAAGGACATCGTGCCGCTGGTGCTGCCCGTTTCTCTCGCGTCGAATGCGAAACCGGCCGTGCCCTTGCTCTCTTCGCGGAGGTCGTTGATGACGCGCGCCGTGACGCGGACGTTCTGGTCGGATGTGATCCGCACGCCACCGAGGCCGCCGGCGAGGCCGAGCGTGTCCGCCATGACGTCGTCGAGCACCTTCTGCTCGCCGGGGCCGACGGTCACGGTCTGCGAGGTCGTGGGCGCGGCATGGCCGCTCGAGCCCTGCGCGAAGAAGTCGAGGGTGACCGTCGCCGTCGAGCCGCCGTTGTTGATGATGCGCATGTCGGTCACGAAGTTCGTCCCGGCCTGGCCTTTGACCTTACCGATCACCGGAAGCCACGCGGTGCGCACGCCCTCGCCTTCGGCGCGGGCGAGCTGGCCACGGATCGCGCCGCCCGGGAACTCGGCGTTGTGCACGTTGACGTAGAAGCCCGAGGGGTTGGCGTTGATCTGGTTGGCGATCTCCTGGGTGATGTCGGCCGTACCGTTCGTGAGCGTGTTCACGTTCAAGGGCACGACCACGTCGCCGGCCACGCCGGCCGCGCCCGCGTGAATGTGCGCCGCGGTCGGCGCGCCGATGTTCTGCGCGAAGACCGTGTAGTGGAGGTGCGTGCCGTCGATCGTCACGACCCCGAAGCCGAGGCCGTCCGTGTCGCCGGGGCCGGGTACTTCCGCCGGGCCGGTGAGCGTCGCGCTGTACGACTGCGCGAACGCGGCCGCCGGCACGAGCGCGAGTAGAAAGAGCAGAGTTGCGATGCGTTTCATCGTTTGTTTTCTCCGTTGGTTCGAAAATTCGTGTTCCTCGAGCGGCTGGCGCGCCGGAGGCTTGGCCAACCAGCGCTGCCGGCCGCGCCGGCTAGTTGTCCGAGAAATTGGCCCAGCCGCTGAGGACCCAGTTGTTGCCGGGGCCGACCGCGCCCTGATAGCCGACGACCTGGAGGAATCCGTTGTCCGGCGGCACGGCGGCGAAGTCGGCGTCGAGGGCCGGTGAACCGGCGCGCGGCTCGAGGTCGGGCATGAGGGTCTTGACGTGAGTGGCCGCACCGATCGCGAGCTGCGGATCGACGTTGCGATTGTTCGTGTTCGTGGTGAAGACGAACGTCCGCGACTGCTCGCCGTCCGTGCGGCTCGGGAATGCGGCGTCGGAGAAGTCGCCGAACAGGATCGAGTGGTCGAAGACGAGCGCACCCGAGTTGGCATTGGCCGCCGTGGACGCATCGCGGAGATTGAGCGGCGCGTTCTTGCTGCCCTGGACGATCATGTTGTAGTACTTGCCCGCGGTGTTCCGGCGCAGCACCGCGCCGTAGTTCCCGTTGGTCGACGGGGTGCGCACCCCGGTGACGTTGTAGACGAGCGCGCTGGTCAGCGGCGTGGCGTCGGTCCCCTGACCGTTGTTGTCCGACTCGGCGAGGATGTTGCCGTCGCCCTCGTCGTTGCCCCGCTTGATCAGCGCGACGAACTGGATGCTGCCGACGTAGCCGAGGTCGGTGTCGAGACCGTCATCGGCGTAAGCGACTCCGAGGAGGTGGCTGGCGTTGACCGTCCCGCCGAAGAACTCGAAGGCATCGTCTGCGTTGTGCAGGACCTGCACGTAGTCGACGACCGTGCCGGTGCCGACGCCGCCCATTGTCAGACCGTTGATCTCCTGATTCTGGGCGATGAGGAACCCGCCGAACTCGAGGCGGACGTAGCGGATGACTCCACTGGAATCCGCGGGGTCGGTCCCGCCGTAGGCGAACTCCGCCTGGCTCGGTAGACCCTCCATGAAGCCCTGGCCGCCGGCGACGTTGATCGGCGCGCGGCCGAAGACCACGAGCGATCCCCAGTCCTGCTGTGCGCGCGAACCGACGCGCTGCGACGACGTGAAGACGATCGGACGGCGGGCGGTGCCATCGGCCATGATCTTCGCGCCGCGGCGAATGAAGAGCGTGGCCTTCGTGTCGCCGCCGTAGATCACCGTTCCCGGCTCGATGGTCAAGACGGCCGGCGCCGCGACGCCCACGAAGTCGTTCAGCACGTACCGCTTGTCCGCCGTCCATGTTGTCGACGAGGTGATCGTTCCGCTCACCTGGACGCTCTCGGTGATGGTGGAGTACATGGCGTTCGAGCGCGCCAGGACCCGTTTCCCCGCCGCGTCGCGGAGCTCCATGACCCACTGGTGGAGTCCGGGCTGCCCGGCAGGGACGGTGGTTGCCGCGCCGAGGGCGCCGTCAGTGCCCCAACTGAGCTCGGACCCCGTGCCCGTGGAGCCGAAGAGAACGAAGTCATCCAGCGTCGGCACGAACACCGGCACGCCCGAGCCCACGGCGCCGAAGAGGTCGGCCTGCTGGCCGGCGGGGAGGAGACCGCCCGCGATGTTGTGGTAGCGGCGCTCGCCGGTGCGGCGGTTCTCCTGGTAGAGGTACATCGTGACGGGCGAGCCGAACCCGTTCGGGTCGATCGTCACGCGCAGCTCGAGCGGCTCGCCGGCCAGGAACGTGTAGTAGTTGGTCTCGACCAGGACGACGGGACGGGTTCCGGATACTTCGGCCAGGTTGGCCTGGGCCACTGCGTCCTGCATCGCCACGGCAGAGAGAGATGCGCGTTTCACCCAACGCATCGCGGCTTCGCGCTCACCCGGTTCGAGCCCTCTGTCGATTCGGGCCGCGAGGGCCTGGGTGGCGAGAAACGTCACCATCATGAGAACAGAAATCCTTCGCATCACTTTGAGTCTCCTTAGGTTTGAATGGGAAAGGCGCGGGGAATCAGAAGGGCGTGTAGCTGAGGCTGAGGCTGATCTTTCTGCCCGGGTCGAAGAGACGCTGGATCTCGCCGCCCTGCACGAACCGGCGCTTCGCGTCGAGGAGATTCGAGCCCGCCAGCTTGATCTCGAGGCCGCGGGCCAGCGGTTCCACGCTCTGCGAGAGCACCACGTCGAACGACGTGAACGAGTCTTCGTACGTGTCGGGAAGCCCGAACGCGCCGACTTCCGTCAGTCGCTGTCCGCTGTAGGCGCCGAGAACCCGGAACATCGTGCCCCATCGAGGGTGATGGAACTGGAGGGCCAGGTTCCCGACGTTGTCGGACTGTCCTTCCAGAGGGCGCTCCGTGTTGGTGACCACCGAGAACTGATGATCGCCGACGGTCACGTCCGAGCGGATGTGCGCGTAGTTGACGTTCACGGACCACAGCCGAAGCGCAGGCATCAGCGATGCGAGCGAGCGACGGAGCTCGAGCTCCAGTCCGCGAAGCTCGGCGCGGTCGGCATTGACGAACGAGAGGCGATAGTCGCTCGTGGGCTGCACGATGCGCTCGATGGGCTTGTCGATTCTCTTGTAGAACACGCTCGCCGCGATCACCGAGCCCGCGTGCGGAAAGGTCTCCCAGCGCACGTCGAAGCCGTCCAGCGTGGCTTGCACGAGCTCCGGATTCCCCGACACGGACCGTCCGCCGGCGACCTCGGTGAAGTTGAACGGGCTGAGCTCGCGGAACTCGGGGCGGTTCAATGACCGTCCGTAGGCGAAACGGAGGTTCGTCTGCGGGCGCAGGGCATAGACCACGTTGACCGAAGGGAGTACGTCATTGTCCTCGCGGACGGAGTCGACCCGGTTCGCGGTATCGAAGGGATTGAAGGTCGAGACGAGCTGGCTCGACTGCTCGTACCGCGCCCCGCCGATCACCCGCCATCTGCCGCGCGTCAGGTCGGCCATCAGATACCCGGCATCGACGTCGTGGCCGGCGTCGTACGCGTCGTTGATGCCGGTGAGCTCGCGAATCTCGAAGCCGTCAGGACGAATGTTCTCTGCCGTGAAGATCTCGTCGGGCGTGAGTCTCAGATCAAACTGCGCGGAATTGGAGGTCGTGAATCGGAATCGCCGGGCGGCGAAGTCGCGGACTCGATCCATCCGCTCCACGCCTCCCTTCACCGAGCCGGACCATGTGCCCTGGGGTTGGGCGAAGAACACCGTGTAGGCGAGGCCCGCCTGCCGCACCTCGTCTTCCAGATTGAAGTATTCGATCTTGCCCGAGTCCGCGTACGCCGTCTGGAGAGTGAACAGGCCCGGAGCAGACTGTTGATAGATGTTCTCGCGGAGATCGGAGTCGTTCGTCGCGCTCGAGCGGGTGAGGTTCCACTCGACGAGACTACCCATGGATCCCGGCCCGCTCAGGTTGTGGTCTCCGCCGAGTCGCATGGAGAGAATGTCCTCGACCTGATAGCGCACGCGATAGTCGCGGATGTCGCCGCCGGTGCTGGTCTGCAACCCTTCCTGGTAACGATCCTCCGACGAGGCGTCGCGGGTGAAGACGGAATTGAGGAAGACCCGGTTCTGATCGTTGAGTCGGGCCGAGAAGTTGCCCACGAATCCGCTGTTGACGCTCTCCCGGTACGAGGTGAGGTCGTAGTCGTTGATGGGCACCAGCCGGCCGGCGTCGAACCCAAAGAAGCGTTGCTCCTCCTCGTTCTTGCTGAATCCGTGATTGGAAACGGCGGACAAGACCACGCCCAGACGACCGAAGGTGTTTCCGTAGGTCAGGGCGAAGTCGGAGGAAGGTGAGGCCGATCCATCCTCGCGTCCGGTCCAGTCGCCCACCAGCGAGAGGCCGATCGCCTGCAGCTCCGCGGAGGTGAAGCCATTGGGCTGCAGCGTGCTGCGTCGCTGCAGGAACTCGGTGGGGATGTTCGACGGCCTCGCCTGTCCGCCCTTGCCGGTGCGGCCCAGGCCCCCGCTGTAGCGGCTGAAACGGCTCCCGGTCGAGCCGCTCTGGTAGCCGCTGCCGACGGTGATCTTCAAGGACTGCGCGCTGGGGAACTGCGTCGTGGTCATCTCGACGACGCCGCTGCCGAAGTCGCCGGCCTTGTCGGGCGTGTAGGTCTTGAGGACATTCACCGATTCGAGCAGCTTGGCGGGGAAGAGATCGAGAGGAACGACGCGCTTCTCCGTCTCGGTGGTCGGCACGGTGGACCCGTTGATGGTCGTTCCGCTGTAACGCTCGCCGAGGCCGCGGATGAAGACGTACTTGTCGCCGAGAAGACTGACGCCCGTGAGCCGTTCCACGACGCCGGCCGCGCTGGAGTCGGGCGTCCTGCGGATCTCCTCCGAGGAGATCGAGTCGCTGACCACCGCGGCCTGACGGCGGCTTTCGAGGATCGCCACTTCGCCCACCGGCGCCACGCTGCCGACGACCTCGACCACCTCGCCGAACGCGGGGACCATCTTGAACGCCACGTCGAGCTTCTGACCGGTGACGAGCTTCAGCTGCGTCTTCACGGTCTGGAAACCGTCGAGCGCCACCTCGATGCCGTACGCGCCAGGGGAGAGGTCGGCGATGCGGAACTCCCCTTCCATGCCGGTCACAGCCACCGAAGGCTCGCTCTGTTCGCGCGAGGCCACGACGGTAACGCCGGGAATCGGAGCCCCCGTGTCGTCTTTGACGACGCCGGCGACCGTGGCGCGGCCGGAATTCTGGGCAAACGTCGAGAGGGCAACGGAGAGCAGAACAAGAGCGGTGAGGAACCTCGTCATGATGAGTCGAGGTTTTAGCCGCCCGCCGCGCGTGTGAATTGAACGCCATGTAAACCGCGCGTAAAGCGTCCCGTCGCGCGCGTGAACTCGATTCAAAGGCGAGCGAAAGGACGAAGAATGTGTCGGCACAAGCCAGGACGCCGACCATTTCGGCAATGTACGGACGCAGCATGCGCCGCGTCGCGTTGTATGCTCAGCCCGTGAATCCCCGCACGAAGGACATCCTCGCGGGCATCCTGGGCGGCGCGACGCCTGAGGAGCGCGCGCGCGATGTGCAGCCGCGGCACGATCCGCTGCCGCCGGGACTTCCCGGGAAGGATCAGGATTCGCGCGAGGCGACGGATGAGCGCCGCGCGTTTCTGCGCGAGCGCGGTTTCGACATCGATCAGATCACGGGAGAAGGTGAGGAGATCGCGCCGGAAGATCTGCACGCGAACATCGAGAGCCTCATCGGCTTCGCGCGGATTCCCATCGGCGTCATGGGGCCGCTACGTGTGAACGGCGTCAACGCGCGCGGCGATTTCTACGTGCCGCTCGCCACGACCGAGGGCGCGCTCGTCGCGTCGTACCAGCGCGGCGCGAAAGTGATCGGCCTTTCCGGCGGGTGTTCGGCGCTGTGTCTCGTCGAGTCGGTGCTGCGCGCACCCGGATTCGTGTTCAACAACCTCGCCGAGGCCGGCGCGTTCGTCGCGCACGTCATCCCGCAGTTCGAAGCGATGCAGGCGCGCGTGAGCGAAAGCTCGAAACACGCCCGGCTCGTGCAGATCGATCCGGTGATCTCCGGCAAGGAGGTCTACCTCGTCTTTCAATACACGACCGGCGACGCCGCGGGACAGAACATGGTCACGTTCGCGACGCACGCGCTCGTGACGCAGCTGATCGAGACTTCGCCGGTGAAGCCCATGACGTGGTTCATCGAAGCGAACATGTCCGGAGACAAGAAGGCGACCCAGCTCGCGTTTCAGTCGACGCGAGGGAAAAAGGTCGTCGCCGACGTGACGATTCCGCGGGAGCTCGTCGTGAAGTATCTGCATACGGAGCCGGAGCAGATTTTTCGGTACTGGCAGCTGGCGATCGTCGGGAGTCTGCAGTCCGGCTCGATCGGCATGCAGGGACACTACGCAAACGCGCTCGCGGCGCTGTTCATGGCGTGCGGTCAGGACGTGGCGTGCGTCTCCGAGGCGTCCGTCGGACTGACGCGCATGGATGTGACGAAGAGCGGAGAGTTTTACTGCTCGATCTCGCTGCCGAATCTGATCGTCGGAACGGTCGGCGGAGGAACACACCTGCCGACGGCGCGTGCGTGCCTGGAGATGCTCGGCTGCTACGGTCCGGGCGGCGCCAAGAAGTTTGCGGAGATCTGCGCGGCGGTGGTGCTGTGCGGCGAGGTTTCGATTGCGGGCGCGCTCGCGGCAGGGGAGTTCGCGCAGGCACACCGGGCATTCGGAAGACGAGCATGACGCGGCGCCGCGGTCTCGCAGCCCCGCCCTCCGCCGCGCAACTGCGGAACCGCGCAACCGCGTCATGAGCCGCATCGAAGAGCGCGCGCGCTTCGACATCATCCGCTACGCGAATTCGTGGGAAGACGCCGACGTGCTGTGCGAGGCACTCCGTCCGGCGCCAGGGAAACGCATGCTCGCGATCGCGTCGGCGGGCGACAACGCGTTTGCAATGCTGGCCGAAGGTGCGGAGGTCGTGGCAGCGGATCTCAGCGCGGCGCAGCTCGCGCTCGTGGAGCTGAAACGCGCCGCGATTCGCCAGCTCGACGACGACGCGCTCCTCGGATTTCTCGGCGTGAGCGCCATCCGCAATCGCGGCAGCCTCTATCGATCGCTCGATCTGCCTTCGGAGACGCGTGCGTACTGGGATGCGAACGCCGAGGCGATCGAGCGCGGCGTGATTCACGCCGGCCGATTCGAAAACTACTTCCGACTTTTTCGGAAATGGGTTTTGCCGCTCGTGCATGCGCGCCGCGATGTCGAGAACCTGCTCGCGGAGAAGAGCGATGCGGAGCGGAAGACGTTCTACGACGACGAATGGAACACGTGGCGCTGGCGGGCGATGTTCCGCGTTTTCTTCAGCCGCTTCGTGATGGGACGTACCGGTCGCGATCCGGAGTTTTTCCGCTACGTCGAAGGATCCGTCGCGGAGCGCATCTTCAAACGCGCGGAGTACGCGCTGAGCATTCTTCCACCGCACGCGAATCCGTACCTGAATTTCATTTTCACGGGCAACTATCGCGCCGTCCTGCCGCGCTACCTGCGCAATCTCGACGCGCTGCGCCGGAATCTCGACAAACTGAGGCTCGTGCAGGGATCGATCGATGAGGCAATCGGGAGACGGGCGTCCCGCCCCCCTTTGAAGTTCGACGGGTTCTATCTCTCCGACATCTTCGAGTACATCGATCCCGCGACGACGAACGCGATGTTCGAGCGCCTGCTGGAATCCTCGAATCCCGGCGCCCGATTCGCGTACTGGAACCTGCTCGTGCCGCGACGCGGGCCGCGGGATCGCGTGGTCGCACTCGATGACGAGGCGAAGGCGCTGTTCGCGAAAGACCTCGCGTTCTTTTACAGCGCGTTCGTGCTGGAGGAGGCCAGGTGATGGGGCTCGGGGGGCTGGGGCTCGGGCTTCTCGGCCTGAGCGATGCTGTCCGAGCCACGATCCCCAGACCCCAAACCGCGGACCTTCGCGGTGCCCTGATCATCACCGCCTTCTTCCTCGCTCTCCTCATCGCCGCCGAGCTCTGGGCCCGCCTCGGACATCCCAAACCGGAATGGACGCGCAAGCTGGTGCACCTCGGCGGAGGCCTGATCGGGCTCGCGCTGCCGTGGCTGATCGAATCGCCGTTCGTCGTGTTCATCCTCACCGCTTCGCTCTCCGCCGGCTTTCTCCTCGGCGCAAAGACGAAACTGCTGAAGAGCCTTCACGGCGTCGAGCGGAAGAGCCGCGGAAGCGAGTACTACCCGCTGGCAATCTGGCTCGTGTTCGTGCTTGCGTCCGACCGGCCGTGGCTCTACCTCAGTGCGGTGCTCGTGCTTGCCGTCGCGGACGCGTTCGCGGCGCTGATCGGAAGCCGCTACGGCAAGCACCGCTACGAAGTCGAGGACGAGTACAAGAGCGTCGAAGGCTCGATGGTCTTCTTCTGCATCGCGTTTCTCGCGCTGTTCCTTCCGATGCTGCTGATGACGGATCTTCCGCCCGCGGTGTGCGTGCTCTCCGCTCTGATGGTCGCCGTGCTGGTGACGATCTTCGAGGCGGTCTCGCTGCGCGGAACGGACAACCTCTTCGTCCCGATTGCGGTCGTCTTCGTGCTGCAAAAGATCACGACGAAGCCGCTCGAGCACATCGCGATGCAGAACGCCGCGCTTCTGGGGATCGTGGCGCTCGTGCTGCTGATCGCCCGGCACATCGAGTGGTTCAATACCGGGGGCGCGCTGGCCGTGACGCTCTTCCTGTTCGCAGCCTGGTCTCTCGGGCCGCGCTTCACGTACGTCATCCCCGCGTTCATCGGTCTGGCAGCGCTGGCGATTGCGCGGGTGATTCTCAACGCGCGCGGCGAGCGGCGGCGATTCAAGGTACGCGCCGTGACGCGCACGCTCATCGTGCCGTTCCTCTTTCTGCTCGCTGCGAACATCACGAGCCAATTCGATGCCTTTTACGCGTCGTACATTGCCGCGTGCGGGGCTGTCCTGGCCTTCAGTCTCGCCGGCGAGCGTATGATCCCCGCGGCGGTGATCGGAGCGCTTTCGGCGGCGTTGCTCGCGCTGCCGATGCTGTCGATCAGCCGCCCGCTTGCGGTCATGTTGGTCGTCGGAATCGTGTCCGCCCTGAACGCCCGCTTTTCCGATCCGCGCGAATGGGGTGCGCCGTCGTTCCTCCTGGCACTGCTCGCGGGGACGGTGATGCTCATTCTCTGACGATCTCGACGACGCCCGTCGAGCCGTCCATGCTCACGACGTCGTCGGTGCGCACGAGGTTCGTCAGGCCGCGAATGCCAACGATCGTCGGGATGCCCATCTCCCGCGCGACGATCGCGGAGTGCGAGAGGATCGATCCGCGCTCGATGAGCAGGCCGGAGATCGACGGGTACAGCGGCACCCATCCCGGATCGGTGCGTGCGGCGACGAGGATCTCGCCGTTCAATCGAAGGTCGTCGTTCGGCGACTGGAGCACTTTCACGGCCCGCGTGACTCTGCCGGGGGAGCAGGGAGTGCCTTTGAGCGTTCCGTCGGCGGGCTGAGAGCCCGCCGCTCCGGCAGGCGATCGGAAGCGGTTGCGATGATAGGCCATGCCGAATGTCTCGAAGCGTTCGTCGATTTCGGGACTGGCGCGGTATTCCCCGAATTCCTTCCGCCGCAGTGCTGCGAGGCCGCGCAGATCGGAGGTGAGCGCGGTGCCTTTGACGTAGTCCCACAGCTCTTCGAGCCCGAGATGGAAGACGTCATCAGCCGCATCGAGGACGCCTTCCTCGGCCATCCGCCGTCCCATCGCCCGCACGACTTCGCGCACGAGGCCGAAGATGCGCGTGCGCGCGAAGCGCATGTTCTCGCGGTTGCGGACGCCGATGCGCGCGCGTTTCAGCACGAAACGAAAGACCGCGCGGCGCAGCGGCGAGAGAGAGCCGAACGCGCGACGCTCGGCGTCCACGCGGATCTGCGCCTCTCGCTCGTCCTGCGGTCTGACGTCGTTCACGAGGTAGTTGCGAATGAACGTCAGCACGATCTCCGGGCGATCGCGCAGCGACGACTCCTCGAGCTTCAGCTCGTTCATGCAGCGAAAGCCGTAGAGATCGAGGTAGCGGTCGAGCTCGCGCGCGAACTCCGGATGCCGTCTTGCAAGCACGAGGTCCCCTGCTTCGATCGCCGCGCGCAGCGGCGCATTCGGGCGAGCGACCTCCGCGAGACGCAGCAGCATCTTCGCCGGCTCCGCGCTTTCGATGTCGCCCTCGCCGGCGAGCAGATCGTTCTGCAGCGACTCGTCGCGGCACCAGGAAGCCGCGAGCTTCTTGAGCGTGCCGTAGAAGATCATCACGAAGAAGTCGTTGATGATCGGCGCGCGCCAGGACCAGAGCACACGGTCCTCGAATTCGAAGTAGAGGTGCATCAGCTCGTGCGGCTTCAGCGCTTCGAAGTCGGAGCGCGACCAGCGGTCGTAATGCTGTTTGAAGTTCGCCTGGAATTCGCTGGTGAGCGTGTCGATGCGGGAGAAGTTGCGGAGCATGCGCGCGAACAAAGGGATCATGGTGTAGCGGCGGGCTACAGCCCGCCGAGACGGATCCGGCGGGCCGAAGCCTGCCGCTACACCTTCCCTCACCCCCATCATCGATTCCATGAATCGTTTGTTCTGTTCGTAGCCGGGGAAGAGGCGCACGAGGGCGTACCAGTTGAGGAGGTTGTAGAAGACCTGGCCGCGGAAGAGGCCGAGCATGTTTTCGAAGACGAACTTGTGCTCGTCGACGACGGCGTCGGGGATGCCCATGACCTTCGCGAACTGGCGATAGACGATCGTGTAGGCACGGCGGATGACGCTGAAGGTCATCGGCGATGTGACGCCGGAGAAGCTCTCGACGATGTTCGAGTTGTCCCAGAGAATGCGATTGGCCGCCGCGGGACCGTATTCGTCGATCGTCGTGATCGGCCGCGTCTGCAGAATCCAGAGGCCGCCGGCGTCGAAGGCGAACTCGATGTCCTGGGGGCGTCCGAACGCCTGTTCGATCGCCAGCGACGCGCGCGCGAGCTCCCGCACCTGATCGTCGGTGAGGCTGGGCGCCTTCGGATCCGCGACGGGCACGGGCATCGTGCCGCCCCCCGGCGCCTGCACGATCGCGTCTGTCTTCTCCGCGAGCTCCGCGACGATCGTGAGGTCGTTCTTCTTCACCACGTACGTGTCGGCGTCGAAGCCCTGGCTCACCAGTCCTTCGCCGAGACCGAACAGAGAGCTGATCACGATCTCGTGAACGTCCTGCGTGGTCGGATTGGCGGTGAAGACGACGCCGCTCGCGACGGAGTCGATCATCTGCTGCACGATCACCGGCATCGGACGGTCATCGAACGGGATGTCGTGCTCGCGGCGATACGCGAGGGCGCGCTCGCTTCGCGCCGACGCACGGACAGTGCGAATCGCGTCGGGAATCTCGTGCGGCCGCACGTACAGGAGCGACTCGTGAATGCCCGCGAACGATGCACCCGCGGCATCTTCGCCGACCGCCGACGAACGAACCGCGAAGAGCTCGCCGGCCAGGTCGTGCGCGCCCGGCGCGTCGGTCACGACGTAGAACGGCGGGACGCGAAAGCCGAGTTGCGCGAGGCGCGCGAGATTTGCCGCCTTACCCCGCATTTCTCACAGCCCTTCTGCTGCGACAGCCGATAGCGGCCTGTCTGCTTCGCGGGTCCGGGATCCCGGCAGACGGATTACGAGATTCCATACTTCCTCAGCAGCTCCACGGCCACGAGCAGATCGAACACGATCATGTACATCCCCGCGTAAACCTCCATCATCTTCGCGTGCCGCGGCGTGGGACGGAAGCGGAACTGAAAAAAGCCCACGAGACATACGGCGTAGAGCACGACGAGCGCGATGTAGAACCAGCGGCTGAATCCGAGGTGCCCGCCGACGGCGGCGACCATCGCGGTGTCGATCGCGCGGATGATCAGGACGATGTACGCCGCGCCGAACGTGCCGAAGATCTTCGTGTACGAGTCGACACCCTCGATCTCCTCTTCCGGCGCGCGGATCTTGCGCGACACCTCCCAGTTGAACGTGACGAAGAAGCCGACGAAGGCGTAGACCCAGTACCACGGCGGTGCCTCCCACGGCCAGCGCTGCGTCGCGAAGGAAAAGACCAGCAGCGACAGCAGCGGCATGATCAGCATGTGCGACGTCGCGTAGAGGAGGAAGTGGCGTTTCAGAAACTCGGGTGCGAAAAACTCGCGGAGCATCAGCAGCGAGAAACCGAAGGCGATCGCCCACGCCGTGAAAGCCTGGGGGCCCCGCAGCGCCGCGACGATCACCTGGATGGCGATCGCAGTTCCGCCTGCGATCTTCAGATGCCGCAGCGTGATCCGTCCGCTCTGCAGCACGCGATCCGGGTAATGGCGGCAGTCTTCTTCGTAGTCCTTGTGCTCGTCGAACACGCGGATGTGGAAGAAGAACGAGACCAGCATCAGCATGCCGAGCAGCGACCAGCGGTCGTAGTGCATGACCGGGCCGGGCTCGGTGAGCGCGAAGGCGAGGAACTGGCTGGAGGAGTAGTAGGCGAGGATGAGGAGGACGTTGGCGATGGGAGGGAAACGCTCGTTGAGGTACTGGAGGAACCGCCCGATGAACGATGAAGATTCAGGCGCAACGTCGTTCATCGCTCGTCCTTCATCGTTCATCGAACATCGTTCGCCGCAGCTGAGCGTAGTCGATCTTGCTGTTGTGCCGCGGGTCCACCGGCAGGGGCCCCTTGGTCACGACCACGTCATCAACTTCCACCCGCGCGCGCACGTCTTGCGCGACATCGTCATCGCTCTCGACCACGACGACGACACGTCCGCCGACGCCCAGGGCCGCGACGCGGCGGATGCGCGGGTCGTCGCCGCGCGCGGCCTGCTCGACGAGCTGCGCGTGCACGGCGACGCCGTTGCGCCAGATCGTGGAGTGCACGCGGCCGGCGATCCGGAAGCGGCCTTCGTCGTCGAACCAGCCGGTGTCGCCCATGCGGTGCCAGTCGCCGTCGTCGCCTGCGACGTGCGCGACGTGATCGCCCGCGACCAGCAACTCACCGACCTTGTCGTCGATCAGGTCGAGACGCGTGCGCACACCGTTCGCGACGTGCCCGGCGAGATAGCCGGGACCTTTCGCGGCGAGCCGTTCCCGCGCGTCGATATGCGCGACAGGTTCGGCTTCCGAGGATCCGTACGCGATCACGATCTCGGCGTCGGGCCAGGCGTCGATCCATCGGCGCAGCTGCGCGTCGGTCACGGGCGCGCCTCCGGTGAGGATGCGTCGGAGACGCGGACGATCGTCGATCCTCGCAAGCGCGTCGAAGAGCGGAGGCGATGCGGTGGCGGTTGTGACTCCGCGCTCCTTCGCCACGCGCGATACGACGTGCGGGTCCGCGGCATCGACGCGTTTGAGGTCGATCGGAGGGATGACCGTCGTCACGCCGAGCGCGAGGTTGTTGAGGGCGAAGATCGGAAAGGTGCAGAGATCGATGTCGCCCTCTTCAGGGGAAAAGGATTCGGCCAGGCGTTCGTGCTGGGCGATGAGGATGCGGTGTGTGCGGTTGACGGTTTTCGGGGTGCCGCTGGAGCCGGTGGTGTAGGTGATGAGGGCGGCGTTCTCGGCGGGAGATCCTTCGCCGTCTGCCCGGGTTCTGGTGACATCGAAGATGTCATCCCCCGCAGCGAGGCCGGCAAGACGAGACGCAAAGCGTGCCCAGGGCTTGGCCAACCAGCGCCGCCGGCTGACGCTCATGCGCAGCAACTGGACTCTCCAGCCGCCGATCCACACGGTCGGCTGCGCGATGCGCGCAAGGCGAATGATGGTGCGGAGACCGACCCATGGATCGATGAACACTGCCACGGCGCCGCGATCGAGGACCGCCAGCAGCGCGACGTATAAATCCACCGACATCGGCAGCATGATCAGCGCGCGGTCGTTCGCGCCCGCGCGATCGAAGCGCATGACTCGCTCCCACAACTCGCCGAACGTGATCGCGTCGCGGCCTTCATGAAAGGCAATTCGCTCCGGATGCGCGCGTGCGGCGTCGCGGAAAAGCGCGGCAGCGTTCACAGTGAGTAGAGATAGTACTCGCGGAAGGTCACGCCGTGCCCGGCGTCCATCGATTGCGAGGCATTGCTCTCGTGCATGAGGCAGTGATTGGCAACCGGACGGCCCAACGCCAGCGCGCCCGTGTACGCGCGATGGATCAGTGCCCATCCGAGGTAGCCGCGGCGATGCGCGGGGACGACGCCGATCGTCTTGTAGTCAACGATATGCGCCGCGGTGTCCGGATAGGCGAACAGAAATCCCACCGGCTCGCCGGCGGCGGTCTCGGCGAAGAGCACCAGCTCGGGGACGAGCAGGCGCTCGATGCCGGCGTAGAGCTTCAGAAACGCGTCGAGGGAGATATCGAAATAGAACGGATTGCCGCGGAAGATCTCGAGCGAGAGCTTCCATACGAGCGTGAGCTCGTCGTCGATGCGATCCACGTTGAACGGGCGGAGGCGATAGCCGCGCCGCACGGCGCGTTCGTGCATCGGCGCGAGCTGTTCGACGAGCGGCGCGACGTCCTGCACGCGTTTCGACGAATACCGTTCCTCGACCGCGGCACCCGCATCGCGCCACAGCGCGTCGTAATACGGCGGATTCACCGGCTCCAGAAGAAACGGCGGCTCCTCGAACGGGCCGGCGTTCACGCGGTAGCGATGCCACGTGTCGAGATCCATCGGACCGACGACGCGCCTGGCGCCCTGCTTGCGCAGATACGCCGCGCCTTCGCGAAGCATCGAGCCGACCGCATCCGGCTCGTTCTCGGCTTCGAAGAAGCCGATCATTCCGAGGTCGCCGCGCACCTGGCCGCCACAGCGACCGACCTCGCGACCATCGCTGCGGGCGATGAAGTTCATGGTTTCTTCAGATTGCGCCGTTCGGTGACCGTCAGTCGACCATCTCGAAGTCGACGCCGATCCGTTCGTAGACGACGGCAGCACGCTGGTCGCGGGTGAACAGCCGGGCCTTCGCCTGCCGTACTGTGGCAGCGATGAGTGCGTCGTAAATGCTGCCGCCGGCGATTCCGTCTGCCGCCGCCTGCGCGACCAACTCCATGTGGGCGCGCGGAGAAAGCGTGAGCGGAGCCTCTCGAAAGCGATCGGCCAGAAATGCGGCAACGAGTGCCACGCCAGCCCGATGGGGTGGCGGAAGCCGGGTGAGGACCGAGTAAGTCTCGATGAGAACGTGCGCCGGGACGCGTGGCTTCCGTATCAGGACGGCGGCAGCGCTGCGATGCCGCTCGTGCCAGGAGGCAAATGCGGCAACCACGATACTCGTATCGACTGAGATCAACGTCGGGTCCGTTCCAGCGTGGCGCGCACCGT
>CAZLGP010000144.1:0-9633 GCA_964558905.1 uncultured Thermoanaerobaculia bacterium
CATCAAGAACCAGGATCTCGCCGCGGCCGTCGAGGATATCGAACAGCGCGTCGACCTGAGCCCCGCGCAGACTCGCGCACTGATCCGCGCGGCCGTCGAGACCCGTTACACGCTTCCGGAATGATAATCGCACGCGTGTTCATCGCAGCCCTAGACGGGGAGGGCCGCGCCTGCCACCAATGCGACCTTGCCCGAGAATCTCGCGGTCATTTCCGTCAACGGCGCCAGTGCAGGCGATCGCCGACGTCGACTCCTTCGCTCATGCTGGCGCGGCTGCGCCGGCAGACTGTGCTTCACGCGCGGCGATCGTCCTCTCGAATTCGACTTCGGCGCGCAGCCCTTCGAGATCCCTGTGGATCACCGCGACCGCCAGCTTCTGGCCGCCACGCCTATAAGTGATCGTGCAGTCGCGCGCGTCGAGCTGCCCCTCGATTGCGGCTTCGTCGAATCGTTCCGCGTGACCGACATACGCGAGGCCGAAATCGTACTGCTCGGTCCAGAAGAACGGGACCGCATCGAAGCGTTCGCCTCGACCCAGGATGTTGCGTGCGGCCGTTTGCCCCTGGCGCTGGGCCACGACCCAGTGCTCGACGCGGATGCGACGGCTGTGAGTCGATCCGGCCAGCGCGCAATATCGCCGGCCGCGTAGATGCAAGCCGGCGTTTCCGCACGAGACTGTTTCCAACCGCGGCTCAATGAGTTCTCTTGAATTCATCCACGCGCCTGCCGAGGCGGGCGACAATGGCGAATCTGCTCAGGCGGCGCGGGCGCACTCACGCAGCGACACTTTGACCAACATCTGCTGGAGCGTCCCACCCGCTGATGCTCTGCCTTGAGCGCCGTTCCCGTCGGTTCCGTAGCCGCCGATCGAGAAGCTGCCGGCGCTGCTCGTGCCGACGACCGTGATGTATTCAACGACCTCGTGGCCGAAGACCATTCAGGTAGATCGCCAAGATCGCGATCGGTTGCGAAAGGAGGCGGCTCGCCGCTCGCACCCGGTCAACTCGCGCTGCGTATTCTGCGCGTGTGCCGTGCGACATGTTGATGCGCGCGACCTCCATCCCGTTTCGCATCAGCTCTTCCAGGACACCGGCCGTGTTCGTCGCGGGTGCTCCGGATGGGGGCGCGAGAGCGAACGCTCCCGGAGCCGGGCCAATCCCCGCGAGCGCGAGGAATGCGACTACGGGTGGCTGCCGTCCGAAGCAGCGCACTCAGTAAGCGGGGGCGTCGCTCGCCGGAAACGATTGGATCGATGCCTCCTTCACGACATCGGTCGCTCGTTCGGTCCGTGCGTCGGGCTTGTTCCCGCGCTGAAAACCTGGTGATCGGTCATCGCGATCCTTACCGTTGAGCAATTGCCGCAAGACGTAGTGGAGGATGCCGCCGTTTACGTAGTACCGCAGTTCCTGCGGCGTATCGATCCGCACTGCCGCTTCGAACTCCGTTATTCCGCCGCGCATGGGGCGCGCGATGACGCGCAACACCTTCCCCGCGGAGAATCCGTTCCGAACAGCGTCGGCAAGTCCAGGAACGTCGAACAGCTCCCCGCCAGTCAAGCCTAGCGACTGAGCCGAATCGCCGTTACGAAACTGGAGGGGCAGCACGCCCATTCCGAGCAGATTAGAGCGGTGGATCCGCTCGTAGCCCTCGGCGATGACCGCACGCACGCCCTCCAGATTTACGCCTTTTGCCGCCCAGTCTCTGCTCGAGCCGGAGCCATACTCTTTGCCGGCGAGCACGATGAGCGGCACGCCGTCCTGCTGATAACGCACTGCCGCATCGTAGATCGGGAGCACGTCGCCCGCCGGGAGGTGCCGGGTGAACGGGCCTTCACGATCAGGCGTGAGGCGGTTGCGAATGCGGACGTTCGCGAAAGTGCCGCGCGCCATGACTTCGTGATTGCCGCGGCGGGCGCCGTACGAGTTGAAGTCCTTGGGCTCGACGCCGTTCTCAATGAGAAAGCGCCCCGCGGGCGAATCTTTCTGAATACTTCCGGCCGGCGAAATGTGGTCGGTCGTAATGCTGTCGCCGAGCCACGCGAGCACCCGCGCGCCGCGGATTTCCGCAACCGTCTGGGGCTGCTCTCGTGACATACCCTCGAAGTACGGCGGCTTGCGAAGGTAGGTCGATGCCGGGTCCCACGGATACAGCTCGCTTGCTTCGGCCTCGAGCTCGTTCCAGCGCGCGTCGCCTTGGTCGATTTTCGCGTAGGTGCGCCGGAACAGCTCCGAGCTCGTCGAATCCCGTATCACGCGGTCCACTTCTTCGGCGGAAGGCCAGATATCGCGCAGGAAGACGGCGTTTCCCGATTCATCGTGTCCCAGCGGCTCTGCGGTGAGGTCGATGTCGATACGTCCGGCGATCGCGAAGGCGACGACCAGTGGCGGCGACATCAGGTAATTGGCACGAACTTCGGAGTTGATGCGTCCCTCGAAGTTGCGATTGCCGGAAAGCGCGGAGGCGACGACAAGGCCCTCGCGCTGCACGGCGGCTGAAACCTCGGCCGGCAGCGGCCCCGAGTTCCCGATGCACGTCGTGCATCCATAGCCGGCCAGGTGAAAACCCAGCGCTTCCAGATATGGCGTCAGGCCGGCTTGGTTGTAATAGTCGGTGACGACCTTCGAGCCCGGAGCCAGAGAAGTCTTCACCCACGGTCTCGTCCTCAGACCCTTTGTCACGGCATTACGGGCGAGCAGACCGGCTGCAATCATGACCGAGGGGTTCGAGGTGTTGGTACAACTCGTAATTGCTGCAATTACTACGGACCCGTGGCGCAGACCGGTTGCATCGATGCGCGGTCGAGCAGTCTTGCCTGAGTCTTCCCCGTTTCCTTCGCCCCAGATACCGACGCGATTTCCGCCCGCAGCATCCTCGGATGCGCTCGTTTTCGCCGTCTGCTGCCGCGCGGGCGGCAGTAGTGTGGGAAGTGCGGCCTCGAAAGCCTGTTTTGCCTGCGGAAGCGAGAGCCTGTCTTGCGGGCGTCGCGGTCCTGCAATGCTCGGCTCCACGGTACCGAGGTCGAGCTCCAGTGTGTCGCTGAACCGCGGCTCGGCACTTTCGGGGGTGTGAAAGAGTCCTTGCTCCTTCATGTAGGCTTCGACGAGCGGGACTCGCTCGGATGAACGCCCGGTGAATCGCAGGTAATCAAGCGTGACGCTATCGACCGGAAAAATGGAAACGGTCGAGCCGTATTCGGGAGACATATTGCCGATCGTCGCGCGGTCAGCGATGCGCAGGCTCGAAACTCCCGGGCCATAGAACTCCACGAACTGCCCGACGACACCTTTTTTTCTCAGCATTTGCGCCACGGTCAGCACGAGATCCGTAGCAGTAGAACCGGCTGGAAGCGAGCCAGTGAGGCGAAACCCGATGACCCGCGGTATCAGCATCGAGATCGGCTGGCCGAGCATTGCGGCCTCGGCTTCGATGCCGCCCACGCCCCAGCCCAGCACGCCGAGACCGTTCACCATCGGCGTGTGCGAGTCGGTACCTACGACTGTGTCGGGATAAGCCTGGGGGAGCCCGGTCTCACCGGTTCGCGGGTTCTGTTCCGCGCCGAAAACAACGCGTGCAAGATACTCGAGATTGACCTGGTGGCAGATGCCCGCATTCGGCGGGGTGGCCATGAAGTTCGAGAACGCCTTGCTGCCCCACTTGATAAACCGGTAACGCTCACGATTGCGCTGGTAATCGAGCGCCTCGTTTATGTCGAACGCCTTGGGTGTGCCGAAGGCATCCACCTGTACGGAGTGGTCGATAACCAGCTCTACGGGTTGCACGGGGTTGATGCGGTTCGGATCTCCGCCGAGCTCGGCCATCGCGTCGCGCATCGCGGCGAGATCCACGAGCGCGGGAACGCCAGTGAAGTCCTGGAGCAGCACGCGTGCCGGCATGAAGGAAATCTCACGATCAGTGCCAGCCGGATTCCAGCTCGCGAGCGCCCGAATGTCATCACTGGTTACGGTGACACCGTCCTCGTGTCGGAGCAGGTTCTCCAGAAGAATCCGCAACGAGTAGGGCAGACGCTGCAAATCGGCCGCAGTGGCGTCGAGCGCGTCGAGCCGGTAAATCTCGTATTCGCGTTCTCCGACGCGGAGGGATGACCGTGCACCAAAGCTATTTGTGGTCATGGCTGTGTCCTTATGAGTGCTGCCTCGCGCAGGCCATCGGCCTGCGGCGGGCATGACTTGATGCACGAGCGCGTCGTTCGGCTATCTCAGGAGCACGGCTTCGTCGAGGCTGAGCGGCAATGACACGAGATATGTCGCCGCGCCCCAGATTGCCAGGATCGCCAGAGCGACGACGGCAATGAACGTTACAGTGCTGTGCGGCGACCGGTCGTCTTCGGTGAGTGGACGCTTGGCCGGCATCCCGCAAGGCCCTTCGCCACGGCTTTGGGCGGTACCGTTCAGCATGCCGCGTGCAGGACGCATGCTTTCCGTAGAAGGGGCGGCTCTGATCATGGGTCGTCTCCTTGTAAGCACATTGCTGACTGTAACCAGGGAGCGCCCGTGTGATTAGTCCACCGGCGGAGGAAACACTGTCCACGCCAGTGCACAATCGAGATCACTTTGCCGTTGCATGCTCTTTCACCCACTCGACGTAGCGGTCCATCCAGTCCTGCAGGAACTGCCTGCTGCCGGCGCCGATGCTACCGTCCTGGTCGAACAATCCTTCCTTCGCTTGTATGAAAGCTTCGGGTTGGCCGAGCGTCGGCATGTCGAGATATGCAAGCACGTTCCGAAGATGTTGCTGCGCGACGGCTGTGCCGATCGCCCCGATGGAGACGCCGAGTACGCCCGCCGGCTTTCCGGCCCAGGCGCTCTGACCGTACGGGCGGGAAGCGTGATCGATCGCATTCTTGAGCACGCCGGGAATGGAGCGGTTGTATTCGGCGGTAACAAACAACACCCCGGCAGCCGCAGCGATCTCGCTCTTCAATCGCCTGACCGACTGTGCCGGACTCGCATCATCGTCCTGGTTGTAGAGAGGAAGGTCGCCGATTTCGAGTTGTTTGAACGAGAAATCAGAAGGTGCGAGTTTCACGACGGCGGAAGCCATCTGCCGATTGAAAGACTCCCGGCGGAGGCTGCCGACGATCACGGCAATCGAGTAGGTCATGGGGCACTCCTGTGCGGAAGTACAAGGGTTATGGTCAACACAAATGGATCGCGCGCCGCCTCCGCGCCTACTCGCGCGGCATGCATAAAGCGTTCCGTGATTGCCCCCGTGAAGCCGTTCTTGCTGCTCGCCCGTTTGCGCGCAGCGGGACTAGCGCCTCGTACGCGCTGAGCTATAGATGACGGGACTTTTTACCGGAAGGGTGTAATGTTCGGTAAAGACCAGGCGCGATATGAGAGACATTGCATCTTCATGCTTGATATCGCGGTACATGAGGTCGAATGTCTGCATGGTTCGGACGCATCGCGACGTTCCGCACGCTGCGTAGACTGCCGCTGACAGCGAGTGGCGATCGCGGTCGAACCAGGGCACGTCGCGCATGTACTTCAGCAGAGCCTGCTCGTCAGTGCCTGGCAAGTGGCCTGCCATACGCATTGCCCTCAGGGTGTAGCGAATGTTCACGAGCGGCAACGTAAGGCAGCGATAACGAAGTGCAGCCGGTGCGTGCAACACGTAGACTTCCCCGCGATCCGTCAGGCTGCCGCGGCGAAAAAGCCGGAATACATGGCCATGACCCTGCATGCCGGAAGACTCGAGTTGGGCCGCTCGAACAGCACCCATGCTGGCGCCGCCAAGCACTGTGACGCCGGGCATAGCGAGCGCGTCCCTCAACTCCCGTAGAGGAAGACGTTGGCCCTCTTCGACCGCGCCATCTACGAGACCGACGCGCGTGTAGCCGGACGTCAGCGCCGCGGTCAGCGCGCCTCGCGTGGCAGGTGGAAACGCTTCAATCCCGGGCGGAAGGCTTTGTCCGGCGAGCGAGGGGCCGGCAAAGACGCAGGTGTCCCTGATGCGCTTGTTCACAGGTTTGCGTGGCATGCGAGCGCGTTGTCCGCTCCTCACGCAGCCTTTCCGGGGCCGGGTGGTACGGGTGCGTAGTGGCTGAGCCACATGCGCAACCCGGCGGTGTTCTGCGAGAGCGCGGCGAGCGTCTGTGAATAACCGAGAAGCTGTCGTAGCGCCGCCCTTGCACGCACGACCGGCAGCGGCGCCATCCAGTCGACCTCTTCGATTTCGGCCTCACGGGTCACGAGGTTGTGTATCACCGCCTCTGTGTAATTGCGCTCGGCGGCCGCGCACACCCACATGATGGGCTCCTGAACGACGTCGCCGTAGAGCAGCCGCACCTGTGGCTCCTGGATCTCGACTTCCTCGGCATGGATCTGCCGAATGACCTCACCCGGTAGCGCCAGCGCCGCCTCGTTCGTGGCGAGAATCTTCAGACCGCGCTCCGAAGGCTCCAGCGCGGCTTCCTTGAATTCGGGCAGGAGGTGCATGGTCATGCGCGCGAAGCCCATCTGAAATTGGGTGCTGGTGCTGCGCGCAAGCTGTTCGATCGGATATTCGTGATACATGGCATTCTCCTGCGGCTGAGGGGCGGCAGCGTCAAAGCGCGAAATCACCCTGTGCCTCCGGCTGATAAAGATAGGAATGGTCCTTCCAAACAGAAGCGAAGATATTGCCGCGTGTGACGCGGCCGATAAGCGAGGGCTGCAACCTTCGCCTGGTCAGGCTGCGGCAAACACTCCTGCAGCCGACGTACTCATGCGCGTCAGGTGCTCCTGCTCCGTCTCTCGCAGCTCGCTGCGCACCTGCTTCAAAGCCGAGGCGAGCCGTTGATTATCGGGTCACTCGGAACCCAGCGCCCTTCCAGCTCGGCTTGCCGGATACGGGCTTGGAGGCGCTCCTGGAGATCGACTTCCGTGCGCTCGAGACGTGTCGATCTCGCTGCCAGAGCCGAGTCCTCGAATACTGCGAATCGTTTCACGGCTTCTCTCCTTGGTTTCAATCGCACGCTGCGTTTAGCTGCGACACAGTCGAATGTAGCGCCGGCACGGCGTTTCGATAAGCCGGTCGGCGTGAACAACGCTGTTTCCAGAACAGGGCCAATCAGATGACGCGTGCACGCCAATTCGGAAATGGGCGCGCGCGAAACCGGACGTTCACGCGGTTGATTAGCCGTCGATCCTCAACAATACTGTTCGCTCTTGGGCACAATCCCGAAGGTGCACATGGAAGACCTCGAGCGGATGGCGATCTTTGCCCGCGTCGTGGAGGAAAAGAGCTTTTCTGCTGCAGCGCGACGACTGAACCTCTCGAAGTCGCTCGTAAGCAAGCAGATTACCCACCTGGAAAGTATGCCCAATGCGCAGGCCGGCGGCGTGCGCCAGTCGGAAGCCGAGGCGCATGAATTCGAGACGGGAGATGTGAGCGGCGTCGTACCGCTTGCGATCTCATTCCATGGCAGCGCTCGGCGCAGCCGCGAACGAAAAGGCTCACCGCATCTATCACGAAGAAGCGTCCTTCGGCGGCGTGGTGGTGTCGAGTTATCGCTTCGGCGCCGCTGGCGGCACTCTGGCCATGAGGACGTCGCATTTCGCTTCCATGATGACGTCCAGGCTCACGCTGCCGAGGAGCGCGGTCTGAAGCCGCGGCACTTCCTCCGAGCCGATCACGATCAGATCGGCGGAAACTTCGTCTGCGTACTCGCGAACACGGCGCCCGCGGTGCTCGTCCATCGTTGACGAGCGGCAGCGTAAGCCTGAGCTCCGTCAGCGGGACGCGTTCGAGCGGGTCGATCGCGCCGTCTATGAAGCCGATCAGGTTGTAGCCCGATCGCGCGGCAGCAGTGAGCGCGCCGCGCGTGGCGGGCGGGTAGACGTCGATCCCGGCGGGCATCGCATGCCGGACTGCTGAAGGGCCGCATATGCACGCCGCACTCCGGCGCGAGGTGCATTGTCATGCGCGCAAAGCCCATCTGGAATCGCGTATTCGTGCTGCGGGCGAGCTGTTCGATCGGATAGTCGTAATAGACGGCGCGGCTTCGCGACATTTCAAGCAGTTTCATAAGGCGAATTCCCCCTGCGCTTCCGGTTGATAAAGCACGTCGGCGATGCGGATGCGGCGAGTCTGCCCGTGGGGCAGTGGAAGTTCGACTTCATTGCCTTCCGACTCCCCAAGCAGGGCGGCGCCTACCGGCGACAGCACCGAAATGCGGCCACCGGCGGGATCGGCATCCGCCGGGTACACGATCGTTACCGTGCCTTGTTCGTGCGTGTGCACGTCCTCATAGAGCACGCGCGAATTCATCGTCACGACGTTGGCCGGGACCTCGCCCGGGTTGACGACGCGGGCGAGATCCAGAATCTCCTCGAGTGTCTCGAGACCGGCCTGCACACCGCGTGATTGCCGCGTGAGGTCGGCCAGAAGCAGTCTGAGCCGGTTGTAGTCCTGCGCGGTAAGCCACGTGAGTCCGTTCACAGCCATTCCGATTCCCCTCCGACAGAAGAGCATGAATATGGAGCCGGCTACAGCGCCTGATAAGCCTGCATGTCAGCACAAGAGTGTTTCTGCAATGTGCACAATCCAGTTGCGTCTGACGTGAGTGGCTACCCGGTTTGATCCCGCGTGCTTTCTGACCAATACTGTTCACTCAGCGGAAACGATGCGGCAGGGAACGGGACATGGAAGATCTGGAGCGCATGGCCATCTTTGCGCGTGTCGTGGAGGAGAAGAGCTTTTCTGGCGCGGCACGCCGGCTCAGTCTCTCCAAATCGCTGGTGAGCAAGCAGGTAACGCAATTGGAAAAGTCGATCGGCGCGCGCCTGCTCAATCGAACAACGCGTGCTTTGAGCCTTACGGAGGCCGGCGCTATTTTCTACGAGCACTGCGCGCGCATCGTGGAGGAGCTCGAAGAGGCGAAGCTCGCAGTTGGCCGCCTTCAGACCGCGCCCCGCGGCATACTGCGAATCAGCGCTCCCGTCGCTTTCGGCAGGCTGCATGTCGCATCGGCGTTGCCGGGCTTCCTGACCGCCAACCCGGAGCTCAAGGTCGACATGGTCACGACCGATCGGTTCGTGGATCTGGCTGAGGAAGGTTACGACGTCGTTATCAGAATCGTCGGTGAGCCTTCACCAAACGTCGTGGCGCGCCGACTGGCGCCTGTAAATCGCAGAATGTGCGCAACGCCGGACTACTTTGCACGTCATGGAGTACCCACCAGTCCGGAGGATCTGGAAAAGCACAACTGCCTTACTTACACGTATTTCAATCCGCAGGACCCGTGGCGGTTGCACGGGCCCGACGGCGATATATCGGTGCGCGCATCCGGCAATCTGCGCCTCAACGACGATGACGCGCTCTCGGAAGCGGTGCTCGGCGGCCTGGGGATTGCGCTGCTTCCAACATTCCTGATCGGAAAGGATATCCAGAGCGGAAGGTTGCAGTCGGTACTTTCCGAGTATGTACCACTCGAACGCCATATCTACGCGGTGTACCTGCCGAACCGACATCTGTCAGCCAAAGTCCGGGCGTTCATCGACTTCTTTCTCCAGCGCATCGGGCCTGAACCCTACTGGGATCGTGTTCCGACGGGCGCGAGCGCAACAAGCTGACCGACGCTTCCATCACCAATGCCGCCGAGGTCGCGCGCGGTCTCGGCGCCGAGCTCGA